>JAEULG010000048.1 GCA_016793875.1 Rhodospirillales bacterium
TAGCGGATGGTCCACAGCTTGCCGCGCACCTCGCGCGACTCCACCTCCAGGTCGGAGATCGCGGTGTGCAGCAGCGGGTCCCAGTTCACCAGCCGCTTGTCGCGGTAGATCAGCCCCTGCCGGTGCAGCTCGACGAACACCTTGCGGACGGCGGCCGAGAGGCCGTCGTCCATGGTGAAGCGCTCGCGCGACCAGTCGCACGACGCCCCCAGCCGCTTGAGCTGGCCGACGATGGTGCCGCCCGATTCCGCCTTCCACTGCCAGACCCGCTCGATGAAGCGCTCGCGCCCCAAATCGCGGCGGCCGAGGCCCTCAGTCGCCAGCCGCCGCTCCACCACCATCTGGGTGGCGATGCCGGCATGGTCGGTGCCGGGCTGCCACAGCGCATCAAAGCCCTGCATGCGGGCGCGGCGGATCAGGATGTCCTGCAACGTGTTGTTGAGCGCGTGGCCCATGTGCAGGCTGCCGGTGACGTTGGGCGGCGGGATGACGATGGTGTAGGGCTGCGCCTGCGGGTGCCGGCCGGCGGCGAAGGCACCGTCGGCCTGCCAGCGCGCATACCAGGCGGCCTCGATTTCGGGAAACGAACAGGTCTTGTCCAGCATGCGTCGGTCCGGCAGCGGCAGGGGGTTCACGCGCGTCGCAACGCGCAGTGCCGGTGTTAGCTGCTGCCGGCGGGCCGGGTCAATCCTCCAGCCGCTCGGCGCGGTTGATCATCAGGTCGATCTCCTTCTTGACCAGCCGCTCGATCAGATAGGGCAGGTTCCGGTCGAGCCACTCGCGCAGCAGCGGCCGCAGCATCTCGCGCACCATGTCCTCGAGGGTAACGGTGCGCGCCCCGACAGCGATATCGCGCCGGTCGAGGATCGCGCGGGCCAGCTGCGAGAGCACGTCGGTGGATTCCACCGCCGCCTGCGCCGAAACCAGGGTGTGGCCGGCAGCCCGCATGTCCGGCGACAGCATGAAGATGTCCTCGTCCAGGGACGACGTCCCATCGTCATCCGCCGCCGGGGAGCGCGCGTAGCCCGGCTCGTCGTCGTGACTGGCGCCGATCAGCCCCTCCCCGTCCGGCCCAGCGTCGCCGGCATCCTCATCGTCCGGCGGCGGCACCGCGGCGAGGGGCTGCGCTGGCGGACGCACCGGCCTTGCCGCCGCTGCGGGCGTAAGGCCGCCGTCTTCCGCCAGAATTCGGCGGATCGACGCGAGGATATCCTCCATGGAGGGTTCGGGCGGTTCGGACTTGCCGCCGGTGTCGGCTGCCATCGGTCGATCGCTGGCCTGCTCGGATTGACTGCGCGCGAGGGTAATCCAGCAAGCGACGAATTGCCACCCTGGATCGTGCCTTCAGGATCGCGGCCGACGTCCCGCCCTCTAACGCGCGCCGGCCGGCTGGGCGAAATCGCCTGAAGAATCGCCGCTGCTGGAGCCGCCGAACCAGGCGCCGCGCACCTCGCGGTAATGCTCACTCGGATTGTACTGCTCGACCGGGAGGCCCAGCCGGCGCGCCGTCAGCTGGCCCACCGCCGACTTGAGCTGGTATGAGGCGACGACCTCGTCCCGCTCCGCGCTGACCAGCGAAACCTCCGAATCCAGCAGCTCCTGCTCGGCATCGAGGACGTCGAGCACGGTGCGGGCGCCCACTTCCGCCTCCTTTTCCACGCCTTCGAGGGCGAGCTGGTTGGCCTGCACCTGCTTCTGCAGCGAGCCGATCGCCGCGACGGCGGTCTCCAGGGAGTTCCAGGCGCGGGTCGAGCCCTCGACGGCATCGTTCTGCGTCTGGTTAAGGCGGCGGCGCTGCTGGATGACGACCTGCTTGCGCTCGCGCAGCCGGGAATAGACGGCTCCCGACTGGTAGAGTGGCACCTGCAGGTTGACCAGCGCCTCTGCGGTATCGAAGCGGGAGTCGCGGCGGCTGGCGTCCATGTCACGCTGCACCCGGCCGATGAGGCTGACCGTCGGCAGCAGTTCCCCCTTTACCTGATCAACGCCGTCGAGGGCGCTGCGCTCGGAGAACTCGGCGGCAGTGACGTCGGGATTCCAGTCGAGGGCAACGCTGTTGGATTCCTCCAGGCTCCCCGGCAGGCCTTCCGGCAGCGGCGGCTTCGGCAGTTTTCCCGGCATGCGGCCGACGACGTTGCGGAAGACCGCACGCGACTGCGCAAGGTTGCCCTCGGCGCTGATCCGCTCGGCGACCGCCCGGGCCAGCCGGGCCTCCGCCTGAGAAACGTCGGTCCGGGTGACCTCGCCTACCTGGAAGCGGTCGCTGGTCGCCTCAAGCTGGCGCGCCAGCCGCTGCTCGTTGCGGACATTCAGTTCCACCACCGCCTGGTCGCGGTAGACATCGGAGTAGGCGTTCACGGCATTGAGCAGCACCGTCTGCTCCACCGATTCGAGTTGGGCCCGACCCGACAGCACGGCGTTCTCGGCACCGCGCACCGCCGCCACCGTCTGTCCGCCACGGTAGAGCGGCTGCTCGAGCGACGCACCGTAGGTGCGGGTGAAGACCGAATCGTCCTGCTGGCCGGCCACCGACTGCTCGTTGGAATCGAGCCACCTTCCGCCCGCCTGAACGCTGGTGGTGACCGTCGGACGGTAGCCGGACAGGGCCTGCGGCACCTGCTCGTCGGTCGCACGCTGGCGCGCCCGTTCAGCGTTGAGGGTGGGATTGATGGCGTAGGCTTCAGCCAGCGCCTCTTCCAACGTCTGAGCCCGCGAGACGCTCGGAATCAGCCCAGCAGAAGCCGCCGCCGCCAGCAGCGCCGCGATGAACCTGCGCATGGGGTTCGGCTTCAGAAGCGGAAGACCGGCTGCGGCGTAAACTCCGGCAGCATCGGAATGGCGGAGTCGAACATGGGGCGCCGCGACACCGTATCGCCGCACCGCAGGAACAGCGTTCCGCGACCGACGATGCCGTCATCGGGGACGACAGCCACCAGCCGTCCGCCCTCTGCCAGCTGCTCGAAGAAGGGCTCTGGAACTTCGGCAACCGCGCCGCCGAAGAGAATCACGTCATAGGGCGCCTGGGCCGGCCAGCCGCCGCGCAACGGCGCGGTGATCACCGTCGCCGTGTTCAGGTCGAGATCGGCCAGGGTGGCGCTGGCCTGCGCCGCCAGTGCTTCGTCGCTCTCCACCGCCACCACCGCGCTCGCCGCGCGCGCCGCGATGGCCGTCAGGTAGCCGGAGCCGCAGCCAACCTCGAGAACCACATCGTCGGCATCGATCGCCGCCGCCTGCAGCAGCAGCGCGCAGGCCAGCGGCTCCAGCAGGAAGCGGCCGCCGCCGAGGGCGATGTCCTCGTCGACATAAGCGACACCCCGCAGATTCTCCGGCAGGAAGCGCTCACGCGGCAGTTCGGTCATGGCCGCAATGATCAGCGGGTCCGTCACCCGGTTGGTGCGGAGCTGATTCTGAACCATCTTGTAGCGGGCGGCGGCGAAATCCATTTCGACCTCAAAGAAGCGTCGGCGCTAGGGACCGGCAGCTATATACCCTAACAGCGGGGTGATTGTACAATGCGCGCCGGTGGGCAGGAACATGCTCATCGCGCACGCAGGCACGAGTCATCGTCTTGACCGTGGCAGGAATGGCGGGTTAGGGTCCGCCTCGCGTTGGGGCCGGGTGGCCGGCGGCGTGGCCGGTTCGCACGGATTTTGCCGAGGCGCGGTGGCGGAGTGGTTACGCAGCGGCCTGCAAAGCCGTGTACACCGGTTCGAATCCGGTCCGCGCCTCCAGTTTGTTCCGGAGTAGCTCAGTGGTAGAGCAAGCGGCTGTTAACCGCTGGGTCGGGGGTTCGAATCCCTCCTCCGGAGCCATCTGTCTCTAGCGTCGGCGACGCCTGGGCGCCTGCGGGTGCCGTCACCGATCAGCCTTCGCGCCGCTTTGCTCGCCGCATGGCGACGGCGAGGGCCGCCTCAATTCACCGTACGCATGCCGGGATCGCCGGCGAACGGCAAGCACCGTGTCCGCCGCAGGCCCCTGGCCCCGGGGATTGGCGGGCGCCGGCATTCGGGGCGCAGCCACCCCCTGCCGTGGGAAGCGCGGCGCCCGGCAGTCGCCTGATCACCCGCCTGACGGGGCCTGACGGCCGATCCGGCGCGGCCCCCGCACCGGCCTGCGAGGGCTAGTGGGTCGCCACCAGCGCGGCGAGCCCGGCGAACGCCGGCTCGGGGCGGGTGATCACCGACGTCGGAATCGGCCGCAGGTACTTGTTGAAGCGTCCCTTGTCCTCGAAACGGGCGCGGAAACCCGACGCATCGAAGGCCTCGCCGAGCTTTGGCACGATGCCGCCGGCGATGTAGATGCCGCCGCGGGCATCGAGGGTCAGCGCCAGATTGGCGGCGATCGTCCCCATCATCTCGCAGAACATCGCCAGCGCCTCCTGGGCGATGGGACAGCTGCGGGTGACGGCGCGCGAAGTGCAATCGGCGGGGGTGATGGCGGGATCGGCGGTGCGGCCGTCGATCTTGGCCAGGGCTCGATAGAGGTGCACCAGGCCGGGGCCGGAGATCAGGCGCTCCGCCGAGACGTGGTTGCCCTCGAACTCGCTGCGCAGGGTGTTGATCACCGCCGCCTCGCGATCGGTGAACGCCGGCATGGTGACGTGGCCGCCCTCGCTGGTCAGCGGCACGAAGCCGCCGCCGCGCGGCCGCGCGAGGCCGGCCATGCCGAGGCCGGTGCCGGCGCCCAGCACCGCGATGGCGGCATGCGGATCGGGCTCGCCACCGCCGACGCGGCGGAAGTCGGCGCGGGTGAGGAACGGAATGCCGAGGGCGACGGCGGCGAAGTCGTTGACCACATCGAAGGTATCGAAACCGAGCTGCCGCCGCGTCTCCTCGATGGAGAACACCCAGCGGTGGTTGGTCATGCGGATCTCGTCGCCCAGCACCGGCGAGGCGACGGCGAACGCCGCGTGCCGCGGCAGGCCGCCCTCGCTGCCGCCGCCCTCCAGATAGGCCTGGCACGCATCGGCAAGCGTATCGAACTCAGCGACCTTCATCGGCTTCACCACCGAGATGGTCGCGTCGTCGGCCACCCGCGCGAAGCGGACGTTGGTCCCACCGATATCGGCGATGATCCCCGACATAGTCCCGTTCCTCCCAGGTCTGTTGCCTGCCCAGCCCGTGCGTCGCCCGGGCGGGTGCGGTCCGGCCATTCCCGCGCCGCGCTCCGTAGCTCTTGCTTTTCCTTCCGCCGGAGCGATGCCGGCGGGGGGCCGCGTCAGCCGATCTTCGCCGGATCGCGGTCCCACGGAAAGTCGATCCAGACGCCCTGCTCGACCTCGCGGATGAACGTATCGACGAACGGGCGGCCGACCGGTTTGACGAAGATGGTTGCGTAGTGCGCCGCCGGCAACATCCGCCGCGCAGCCTCGGCGGTGCTGCCGCTGTCGGCGACGTCGTCGATCAGCAGCCAGCCCTGCCCGTCGCCCGCCCGCTGCGGCGCGCCCTTGAGCACCGTCAGCGGCCCCTTCTCGATGCCGTCGTAGCTCGCCATGCACAGCGTTTCGATCAGCCGGATATCGAGGACGCGGGCGACGATCGCCGCCGGCACCAGGCCGCCGCGGGCGATCGCGATGATGCCGGTGAAGGGGCCGCGCGCGGCCAGCCGGGCGGCGAGATCGGTGGCCTGGCGGTGCATCTCGTGCCAGGAACAGGAATGGATCCGCGCCGCCGCCTGCAACCCCGACATCCCGCTGCCCCCTTCCGTTCCCGCCGCGCCGCCAGCCGTTTTCCGGCATTGACATAGCACGACGCGAGCGGCGATATCGAGGACAGCGGTGCGCCATCGTGCGCTCCGGGCCCGTCAGGACCACCATCCGGCGCATCGGCGGCGCATCCTTGACAAGCCCCGGCGCATTGGCTGAGATGGCGCCTCGGCGGCGGAGTAGCTCAGCTGGTTAGAGCAGCGGAATCATAATCCGCGTGTCGGGGGTTCGAGTCCCTCCTCCGCTACCACTTCTGCACGCTTCCCCCTCCCAAATCCGTCCCGGCGGCCCCGTACGAGCCGGCGAGCGCATGCTCA
>JAEULG010000079.1 GCA_016793875.1 Rhodospirillales bacterium
GTCGATGGCGTCATCGCGGTGATCGATGCGCCGGCGGTCGCAGCCGGCCGTTTCGCTGCCGATCCGTCGGCGGTCGCCGCCGAGGCTGCCGCCGACCTCGCGCTGGCGCATGACGAGCCGCTGCAGGAGCTGTTCGAGGACCAGCTTGCCTGTGCCGACATGGTGGTTCTGAACAAGACCGACGGTCTCGACGCGACCGCGCTCGCTGCCGTCCGCGGCGAGGTCGAGAGCCGGCTGCGCCCGGAAACCAAGGTGGTGACGACGGTGCGCGGAGCGCTCGACCCCCGTGTCGCGCTCGGCATCGATGCGGCGGCGGAAGCGTCGATTGACCAGCGCTGGTCGCACCACGACGCCGAGGAAGGCGAGCACGGCCACGACGAGTTCGTCAGCTTCGTCGCCGATCTCGGCCCGGTCGGTGATCCGGGCGACCTGGAAGACCGCTTGCGCGCCATTCTGGCGCAGCACGACGTGCTGCGCGTCAAGGGCTTCCTCGACGTCCCCGGCAAGGCCATGCGGCATGTGGTGCAGTCGGTGGGGGCACGCATCGAGCGCTATTTCGACCGACCGTGGCGGGCGGACGAGGTGCGCGCCAGCCGGCTGGTGGTGATCGGCCAGCGCGGCCTCGACGAAGGTGCGATCCGCCTCGCCCTGCAGGGGTGCGAGGCAGCCTGAGGTGCACCTTCTCGCCACCCGCCCGGGCGCCGTCGCCGATGGCGCCGCCGCGATCGACCTGGACCAGAGTCCTGGCGATATCGTCGTGTTGTCGGCGGCGGACAGCGAACTGGCCTGCCTCGCCGCCGCGCGGGCGCGGCTGACGGATGACACCGGCTTTCCCAGCCTGCGGCTGGCAAGCCTGCTGCAGCTCGGCCATCCGCTGTCGGTCGATCTGTACGTCGAGAAGACGCTGGCGAAGGCGAAGCTGGTCGTCGTCCGCCTGCTCGGCGGGCGGGGCTACTGGCCATATGGCGTCGAGGAGGTGGCAGCTGCCTGCCGGGCGGCAGGCGTGCCGCTGGCGCTGCTGCCCGGCGATGATCAGCCCGACGCCGAGCTGGCGCAGCTCTCGACCGCGCCGGCGGAGGCTCAGCATCGGCTATGGCGCTATCTTGCCGAGGGCGGCCTCGACAATGCCGCCGAGTTTCTCCGCTATGCCGCCGTGCTCACCGGCCACCGGGTGGAATGGCGGGAGCCGCGGCCGCTGCTGCACGCGGGGCTTTATGCGTGCGATGCCAGCGCTCCCGACCTCGCCGTGGTGCGCACCGGCTGGCAGGAGGGCGCGCCGGTCGCGGCGGTCGTCTTCTATCGGGCGCTGGTGCAGGCGGGCAACCTTGCGGTTGTCGACCGGCTCATCGCGGCGCTGGCGGAAGCCGGGGTGAACGCGTTGCCGGTGTGGGTGACCAGCCTGAAGGATCCGGTGTCGGCAGCGATGCTGACGCAGCTTCTGGCAGAAGCATCGCCCGATATCATCCTCAACGCCACCGGCTTCGCCGTCGCGACGCCGGGGGGCGAGCCTGCTGCCAATGCGGGTCCGTTCGCCGGCTGCGATGCGCCGGTGCTGCAGATCGTCCTCGCCGGGTCGGACGCCGCGTCGTGGCGCGAGGGCAGCCACGGCCTTGCGGCGCGCGATATCGCCATGAACATCGCGCTGCCGGAGGTGGACGGCCGCATCATCACCCGGGCGGTCTCCTTCAAGGGCATCGCCCGGCGCGATCCGCTGACCGAGGCCGATATCGTCGTCTATGAGCCGGAGCCGGACCGCGTCGACTTCGTCGCCCGGCTTGCCGCCAACTGGATCCGGCTGCGGCGAACGCCGCCGGCGGAGCGGCGCATCGCCCTCGTCCTCGCCAACTACCCGAACCGCGACGGCCGCATCGGCAACGGTGTCGGCCTCGATACCCCGGCCAGTGCGGTCGCCGTGCTGCGGGAACTGGCGGGCGCCGGATATCGGGTAGAAGGCATCCCGGACGACGGCAACGCGCTGGTGTCCCGGCTGTCGGCCGGGCCGACCAACGACGTGGGGGCGCTCGCCGGCCGCCGGATCGAGGAGACCATTGCCCGCTCGGACTACAGCTGGTTCTTCGCCAGCCTGCCGGCGACGGCGCAGGAGTGCGTCAGCCGGCGCTGGGGCACACCCGAGCAGGATCCATTCTTCCTGCCCGGCGATCTCGACTGCGGCCGCCTCGCCGTCGCCGCCTTCCGCTGCGGCAATATCGCCGTCTGCCTGCAGCCGGCGCGCGGCTACAACATCGATCCCGCCGCCAGTTACCACGATCCCGACCTGCCGCCGCCGCATGGCTACCTCGCCTTCCACGCCTGGATCCGCGAGGAGTTCCGCGCGCACGCGGTGATCCACCTCGGCAAGCACGGCAACCTGGAGTGGCTGCCGGGCAAGGCGATCGCGCTGTCGTCGGCGTGCTTTCCCGAGGTGGCGCTGGGTCCGCTGCCGCACCTCTATCCGTTCATCGTCAACGACCCCGGCGAGGGCACCCAGGCGAAACGGCGGGCGCAGGCGGTGATCATCGACCACCTGACCCCGCCGCTGACCCGGGCCGAAAGCTACGGCCCGCTGCGTGAACTGGAGCGGCTCGTGGACGAGTACGCCGAGGCATCGGCAATCGATCCCCGGCGCCTGCGGGTGCTGGCCGACGAGATCCTCTCGCTCTCCCGCGTCGCCGGGATCGATCTCGACTGCGGCATCAGCGCCGAGGACGATCTTGAGGCAGGGCTGCTCAAGCTCGACCGCTACCTGTGCGAGCTGAAGGAGATGCAGATCCGCGACGGCCTGCACGTCTTCGGCTCATCGCCGGAAGGGACGCAGGCGCGCGACCTGCTGCTGGCGCTGGCGCGAACGCCGCGCGGCAGCCGGCCTGCCGACGCCTCGCTGATCCGGGCGCTTGCCGGCGATCTGCAGCTCCGCTTCGATCCGCTCGCTGCCGACCTCGCGACGCCGTGGCGGGGGCCGCGTCCGGCGGCGCTGGCGGGCGATGCGCCGTGGCGGACGGCAGGCGATACCGTCGAGCGGCTCGAAGCGCTGGCGGCGGCGCTGATCGAGGGCAGCGCTTCGTGCGAGCCTGCCTGGGCGCAGGCGCGGGCGGTGCTCGACGAGATCGACGGGCGATTGCGGCCCGCGGTAGCGGCCTGCGGGCAGGCGGAGATGCACGGCCTGCGGACCGGGCTCGACGGCCGCTTCGTGCCGCCTGGCCCCTCCGGGGCGCCGACGCGCGGCCGGCCCGACGTGCTGCCCACCGGCCGCAACTTCTATTCCGTCGACACCCGCACGCTGCCGACGCCGGCGGCCTGGACGCTCGGCTGGAAGTCGGCGGCGCTGCTGGTGCAGCGGCATGCCCAGGAGCACGGCGACTGGCCGAAGCGGCTGGCGGTCACCGCCTGGGGAACCAGCAACATGCGCACCGGCGGCGACGACATCGCCCAGGCGCTGGCGCTGATGGGGGTGCGGCCGACGTGGGACGAGGCGTCGCGGCGGGTCACCGGGTTCGAGATCCTGCCGGCCGGCGTGCTCGACCGGCCGCGCGTGGACGTGACCTTGCGCGTCTCCGGCTTCTTCCGCGATGCCTTCCCCAACCTCGTCGACCTGTTCGACTCCGCTGCCCGTGCCGTCGCCGCGCTGCCCGAGGTTGCCGAGGTCAACCCGATGGTCGGCCGCATCCGCGAGGATGCCGCGGCACTGGTGGAAGCCGGCGCCGATCCCGGCGAGGCGGCGATGCTGGCCGGCGCCCGCGTCTTCGGCTCGAAGCCCGGTGCCTATGGCGCCGGGCTGCAGGCGCTGATCGACGAGCGCGGCTGGCAGACCGATGCCGACCTCGCCCGCGCGTACGTGGCCTGGGGCGGCTACGCCTACGGTGGCGGGCTGCGCGGCCGGGCGGCGCACGGCGTGTTCGAGCGGCGGCTGGCGGGCATCGAAGGCGTGGTGCAGAACCAGGACAATCGCGAGCACGACATTCTCGATTCCGACGACTACTACCAGTTCGAGGGCGGGATGGCGGCGGCGGTGCGGGTACTGTCCGGCGCGCAGCCGGCGGTGTGGCACAGCGATCATTCGCGCCCGGAGAACCCGGTGATCCGCACCCTGGCCGACGAGATCGGCCGCGTCGTCCGCGCCCGCGTCGTCAATCCCAAGTGGATCAAGGGCGCCATGCGCCACGGCTACAAGGGCGGCTTCGAGATGGCGGCGACAGTGGACTACCTGTTCGCGTTCGCCGCGACCGCGCAGTGCGTCGCCGACCATCACTTCGATGCCGTCTACGAGGCCTACGTCGCCGACGACGAGGTGCGCGGCTTCCTCGAGCAGAACAATCCCGCCGCCCTGCGCGAGATGAGCGGGCGGTTGCTGGAGGCGCAGGAACGCGCCCTGTGGCGCCCGCGCTCGAACGGCGCGTGGGAGAAGCTGCACGGTCTGGCCGGGGAGACCTGCGACGGCTAGCGCGCTACACCCCGAAGAATGGAGGGCCGGGTGTTGTGGACACATAGAAGTCCGCCCGCTGCCGCACGATCGCCAGATCCGGTTGGACTTCGGTGAAGTCGCCGATGCACACCGGATTTTGCACCGTCACGATCGCCTGCCGGCACGCGGCGACGACGAAGGTCATGTCCAGGTAGTTGACGCACCGCGCGCGTCGGGTGCCGATCGCCGCCATGTCGATGATCTCGCCCTCGATGAGTTCGACACGGGCTTCGGGCGCAAGGATGCCAGCCTCGCCGATGCGGTGGTAATCCTCGATACTGAGGCGGTGGCGGCGATCGTCGTGCTCGGCGAGCGCGCGCAGGGCATTCGTGATCATGGCACCACCATACGTGATACCGCCATACGTGATACGCAGCGCGGCCAAAGCCAGCCCGGGGAAGCGGCGGCGGAAACCCGCCTGAATGGGGAGGATGAAGCGCGATGACCATCGAGGATGAGGCATCGGAATTGAACGAAGCGGATGTTCGCCGTCACGCCGAGAAGATGGCGAAGAAGAAGGCGGCGCGCGACAAGATCATCGCCAGCAAGACCGAGGAACGCGGTCTTCTCATCGTCCATACCGGCAAGGGCAAGGGCAAGACGACGGCGGCGATGGGCATGGCGATGCGCTGCATCGGCCACGGCATGAAGGTCGGCATCGTCCAGTTCGTCAAGGGCGTCTGGGATACCGGCGAGCGCCGGGTGCTGGCAGCTTTTCCTGACCTGTGCGTGATGCGGGCGATGGGCGAGGGATTCACCTGGGACACCCAGGACCTGCAGCGCGATATCACCGCGGCGCGCCGCGCCTTCGAGGCGGCGAAGGAGATGATCGCTGATTCGTCGTTCCGGATGGTCATCCTCGACGAGCTGAACATCGTCCTGCGCTACGGCTACCTGCCGCTGGACGAGGTGGTGCAGGCGCTGCGCGACAAGCCCCACGACCTGCACGTCGTCGTCACCGGCCGTAACGCCAAGGAAGAATTGCTCGAAGCGGCGGACCTAGTGACCGAGATGACCCTGGTGAAGCACCCGTTTCGCTCGGGCGTCAAGGCGCAGGTGGGAGTTGAATTCTAGCCGCGCTTGCGCTCGGCGGCTTTCGGTGATTCCCTTGTCTTCCCACCCGCGCAGGAGCTGGTCAGCCGACATGCGAACCGCCTATCGCGTCGCCGTTCTCGTTCTCGTCGTCCTCGGGATCACCTCGTGCGCCGCCGGTGCGCCGCGCAACATCCAGGCGCAGGCGCTGGTCGACCAGTCCACCGCCACCCTCGAGCTGTTCAAGTCGCGGCAGAAGGATTCGACCCAGCTGTTCACCGCCGCGCTGCGTGAGGCGCGCGGCATCCTGATCTTCCCCGACATCTTCGAGATAGCGGTCGGCATCGGTGGGCAGGGCGGCTCCGGCGTCATGCTCAGCCGCGCCGCCAGCGGCGACTGGGGCTATCCGGCGTTCTATCGCCTCTCCGGCGGCAGCCTCGGGGTCCAGCTCGGCGCGCAGTCCAGCGAGGTCATCTTCGTGCTGATGACCGACGAGGCGGTGCGCAAGGTCATCGAATCGCCCACCCAGTTCGCCATCGGCGCCCAGGCCACCTTCGGCGAGATCGGCGGCGGCGGCACCAGCGCCACCAATCTCAAGGGCGCCGACATCATCGGCTTCACCAAGGGCTCCGGCATCTTCGCCGGCGCGGCGCTGTCAACGGCCTACGTCAGCGCCCTGACTGCGCTCAACCAATCCTACTACCAGAACGCTGCCGCCACCCCGTCCGCCATCCTCATCGACCATCAGGTCAGCAACCCCGACGCCGACCGCCTGCGCCGTGCGCTGGTGGTACAGTAGAGAGGTGGCGTCCTCACTACTGTCAGTGCGTCGGAAGTCTTACTATGGCGGATTTGCCCCTTAGCCAGAAATTTGCCTTCCAGGGCTGTCGGATCCTGGAAGCTGATATCCCATGGAGCCACCGATGTAACAACAGCACGTCACAGTTCGGCTGCATGGCGCTGAAGCGCGACTTTCTCCACCTTTAGCTAAGATACCGCAAAGCAAACACCGCGAGCCGCTGCTGCGTTCCACGTGAACCCGCAACTGAATTTTGATCAACGGGACAAAGTGAACCGATGCCAGCGAAGCCCGGAGAGCGCAGCACCGCGCTTACATTGCTTCCTTCACGCCCTTGCGGATCAGCCACCAGTTGACCGGGTAGCTCGTGACTAACCCGCACAGCATGGCGATCTGCATCATGAACCAGAACTCGAAGCTGTCGACCCTCAGCTCCGCGGCGAAGGTTCGGCGAAAAAGGTAGAAGTAGGCGAAAGCCATGAATCCATACATGCCGACCTGCCAAGCCGTTAGAGACGCCGCATCAGCTTTTACCGCCTGGACGAGCCCCTGTCCGACCGACAAGTTACGCATTGGCTTAATAGTGAAGTACTGGAAGGCGATGCCGAAGGCGAAGGCGAAGATGTAATCGAGGATCCAGACGGCGAACATTTTCGTCTCGAAGATGGTCTGCCAACCGAACCAGATGGCAATTGTCGGAAACAGGAACGCCAGCCACTCGGCGCAGATATCGCCCAGCGTGCAACCACTCCCACAGTGCAGCGCGCCCTTGGCCACCTTGACCCGAAATGGTGTTTCGTCGGCACCGTGATGATGCTGGTGCGAGCCGCCACGGTCGCCGGGAGAAGACGCTTTGTCGGTGACGGCGTTCCGTCCGTAGGCGAGATAGCCCCACAAAATCAGCAGGCTGCCGAACAGGGCCGTGACCGGCCAAACGACGTTCATGATCCACATCCGTTGCGGATGGCGGAATTCGTCGAAGACAATGATTAGCGCTACGACAAATCCAAGTGACAGCGAAACGATCGAGAGAATGCTTAGCCATTGAGGACCCATTGGAGCACCCCATCTTTTGCCTGCGTTCGGCAACGGAAAGGGGAGATAGCAGTTCCAATCTTCGCTGGCTGAATTCTCGCAGCCACACCCGCAGGAGCGGCTTGCGATTGTCTGGACGGACAGAAACTAGCTAGAAGGATAACGGCCGCGATGATGCGGACAAAGGGCCGGTCGCCCGTTCCGCAAACGGGTACCGGACGTTAGCTGTGCTTGCTGGTCCAGGACACTCCTGTTACCGGCGCTCGGGACTTGGCGCCCTTTTTACCGACGGCAACAGTACTGCGGAGGAAGTCTCCATGAAATACGGCAAGCTGGCGGCCCTCGCACTGTTGTCGGGGCTGGCGGTCAGTGGCGGGCCCGGTGCGGCGAACGCCCTCACCGCCGAAGAGGTGAAGTCGATCGCGATCGACGCCTACGTCTACGGCTATTCGCTCATCACCACCGAAGTGACGCGCGTGCAGATGACGAACGTCGATAAGGCCGACGGCCTGCGCGGGCCGATGGGCCAGTTCTTGAATGTCAAGCGCTACCCGCCGGCCGACTACCGGGGCGTGTCGGCGCCCAATGCCGATACGCTCTATTCACTCGCCTGGATTGATCTTGGCAAGGAGCCGACGGTCTTCAGCCACCCCGACATGGGGTCGCGCTATTACCTTTTTCCGATGTACAGCCTGTGGATGCCGGTGATCGAATCGGCTGGCACCCGCACGACGGGGGAGAAGGCGGAGAAGTTCCTGCTCACCGGACCGGGCTGGCAAGGTACCGTTCCGGCGGGGATGACGCAGGTCAAGTCGCCGACGCGCTATATGCTGATCCTCGGACGCACCTACGCCGACGGCACCGAGCAGGATTACGAAGCCGTCAACGCGTTGCAGGGTCAGTTCGCGCTGCGCCCGCTCTCCCAGTTCGGCAAGCACGACTGGACCTTTACCCCGCCGCCCGTCAATCCCGACCCGGGCTTCTCGATGACGGACAAGCCGCAGGACGTGATCGTCAAGCTCGGCACCAAGGGCTATTTCGATATGATGGGCCGGCTGATGTGCAAGGATGCGCCGCCGGCGCCCGAAGATGCGCCGATCATCGCCAGGATGGCAAAGATCGGCGTCGTGCCGTGCAAGGAGTTCGATCTCGCGAGGTTCGACCCGGCGACGCGCGACGCGCTGAACAAGCTGCCGCAGGAGGCGCTCGATACCATCGCTGCGCATCGCGCCAGCCTCGGCAGGATCGCCGACGGCTGGGTGATCAGTGAGGTCGGCGACTACGGAACCGACTATATGAAGCGGGCCGTCGTCGGCGCGTTCGGCTGGCCGGCCAATCTCGATAAGGACGCGGTCTATCCCTATACCGAGGTGGACAGCACCGGCGCGAAGCTTTCCGGCGCCCACAAGTATACGCTTACCTTCGCCAAGGGGCAGGAGCCGCCGGTGGACGGCTTCTGGTCGATCACCATGTACGAGATCGACCAGGGCTGGTGGTTCGTCCCCAATCCGCTCAACAAGTTCACCGTCAGCCCGCGCAACAACCCGGTGCGCAACGCCGACGGCTCGCTGACGCTCTATTTCCAGAACGAATCGCCGGGCGAGGACAAGGAAGCGAACTGGCTGCCGGCGCCGAAGGGGCCGTTCCTGCCGATGATCCGGATGTACTGGCCGAAGGAGACGAAGCCCTCGATCCTCGACGGAACCTGGACACCGCCGCGCATCGTCAAGGTCGACTGACCGGCGGGCGGGTGCCCGGCGGGGCCGGCGCATCTGTTTCGTTGTGCGCCCCCGCAGCATCCGATGATGCTGCTCGTCGGCACGCGCCAGGGCCTTCGCGCGCTTCTCAGCCCACGGGGATGGAGAAGAAGTCGCTGATACCGGTGAGCAGGAACTGCACGCCGATGCAGATCAGCAGAAACCCGAATATCCGGGTCATCGCGTCGATGCCGCTGCGTCCCAGGAACCGGACCATCAGACTGGCGCCGCGGAGGACCAGGAAGGCGATGCCAACGGTCAACGCCATGCCGACGATGACGCCGACGTAGATAAGGACCCACCTGTCGGGGTGGCCGGCCTTGATCTGGGCGGCGGCGCTCAGCACGACGGAGATCGACCCGGGGCCGGCCAGGCTCGGCATCGCAAGCGGCGTAAACGCATAGTCCGGGTCCTGCCGCGGCGCGTCCGTGGCCGTGCGAACCGTTGCCGGCGGATCGGGGAACAGCATGCGGAAGCCGACCGTGGCGATGATCAGCCCGCCGGCCGCGCGGATGCCCGGAACGGAGATGCCGAAAAACTTGATGATCGCCGCTCCCAACAGCAGAAAGACGACGAGGATGAAGAACGCGTAAATGCAGCCCATCAGCGCCTGATGCGTTCGTTTCTTCTCATCGAAGTCGGCCGTCAGGGACAGGAACAGCGGTGCCGTGCTGAACGGATTCAT
>JAEULG010000089.1 GCA_016793875.1 Rhodospirillales bacterium
GCCGCCGAGCAGGCGGTACAGCGGGACATTGTCCGCCACCTCGATCGGATGGGTGACGACGAGAGTGTAACCCTCGGCAGCCAGTTCCTCGGCCAGCGGCCGCGGCGTCTCGTCGATGTTGACGATGACGTGGGTCGGCGCCACCCGGCGCAGCTTGTCCCAGTTGACCGTCTTGGTGCCGCCGACGCTGCGCACCGCCTTGATCCGCCCGGCGGGATGGACGCAGAAGGCGGTGCGGCCGACGACGCGCTCGCCAAGGCCGAGGTCGAACAGCAGCTCGGTAAGGCTCGGCACCAGCGAGACGATGCGCGCGTCGCGGCCGGCCGGACGGTGGCGGGTGCCGACGGCATCGACCAGTGCGTCGGGCCGGGCGGCCGAGGGAATACCGGGTGCAGGGACTTCAGGCATGCCACTTATGGTTGATGATGATCATCCGGAACTTTTTGCGAGATTGTGACGCGGATCACAGAGCGCAGCACCCGTTTCCGGCATATTACCACGCGGATGGACTTTTCATCCGGAGTTCTCCCTTCCCTCAAGAGCACACCTCGGGCCGGCTTTCGCCGGCCCTTTTTGTTTCTGAGGCGCGACGCCGCCCTCACCCTCCCACCGCTTGCGCGGGTGGGGTCCCTCCCTCTCCCGAGGGGGAGGAGGGAGGCAGGCGGGGGTGCGCAGCCGTTCTTCCGCGTCGGAGACCCGGTGTGCGCGGGCGAATCGCCGGGCTTTCTTTGCGGCGGCGACCGGCGACCGCAAAGCCTGCGCCCGCCAGCATGCGCCGCTCACGGTGCTCGGCGCCGTGCCGCCCGGCCACAAATCGGCCAAGGACGGTGCCGTCGAGGGCGAACAAAGGGAGACAGGGGGCCGGCAACGACACTCCGGGCAGCGTGATTGCCTGTCGATTGCGCTTATGGCAGAAGGGTGACCACATCGCGCGTGCAAATGGATAGCGCCGTGTTCCTTTTTCCATGCTCCCGGATTGGTCGCACCGTCATCGCGGTTGTCCTCGCTATGGCTGCCGGAACCGCGGCGGCCTACAGCGAGGATCCGGCGTTCGACGCCTGGATGGAAGGGGTGCGCGCCGAGGCGGCGCAGCGCGGCTTCACGTCGCCAGCGGTGGAGATGGCGCTGGCCGGCGCCCAGCCCCTGGACCGGGTGCTCGAGCTGGATCGCCGCCAGCCGGAGCTGACTCAGACCTTCTGGCGCTATGTCGATGCCCGCGTCACCGACGCCCGCATCGCCCAGGGCCAGATGTACCTCGATGCCTATGCGCCGCTGCTCTCCGCGATCGGCGCCCGCTGGGGCGTTCCGCCGCAGGTGCTGGTGGCGTTCTGGGGGCTGGAAAGCGACTTCGGGCGCATTCAGGGCGACTTCGAGGTGGTCTCGGCGACGGCCACGCTGGCCTATGATTCCCGCCGCAGCGGCTTCTTCCGCCAGCAGCTGCTCGCCGCGCTGGAGCTGATCGACCGCGGCGACCTGGCCCCGGACGCGCGCGGCTCGTGGGCCGGGGCGATCGGCCAGCCGCAGTTCATCCCCACCACCATCCGTGCCTACGCGGTGGATTATGACGGGGACGGCCGGCGCGACCTGTGCGGCAGCCTCGCCGACGTCTTCGCTTCTGCCGCCAACTTCCTGCACAGCAGCGGCTGGAACAGCCACGCCGGCTGGGGGGAAGAGGTGCGGCTGCCGGACGGCTTCGACTACCTGGAAGCCGGGCTGGAAGTGGACAAGCCGGTGCGCACCTGGCAGGCGATGGGCGTCCGTCGCGCCGACGGCGCCGAGTTCGACGGCCTCGACCAGTCCGCCGCGCTGCTGCTGCCCGCCGGCGTCAATGGCCCGGTCTTTCTCGTCCGCCAGAACTTCCGGGTGATCCTGAAGTGGAATAATTCCGTCCTTTACGCGCTCGCCATCGGCCATCTCGCCGACAGGATTGCCGGCGGCGCACCGCTGGTGGCGCAGCGGCTAGGTGACGAGGTGCCGCTGACCCGCTACGACGTGGTCGAGCTGCAGTCGCGGCTGGGTGCCCTCGGCTACGAGCCGGGCGAGGCGGACGGCGTCGTCGGCGAGAAGACCCGGCGGGCGATCCGGCTGTTCCAGCGCAGCCAAGCGTTGCCGGCCGACGGCTACGCCGATGCCGGGCTGCTGTTCCAACTGCGCGAGCAGGCGGGCGCGCAACCGGTGCAATGAAGCGGGGTATTGCGGGATGAGGGCGACGACGGGGCGGAGCGGGGTGTTGATTGGGCTGTTGCTGCTCGCCGCCTGCTCCGGTGGACCGCGGCCGGGCGAGCCCGGCGATGCCCAGACGACGCCGGCGGTGCGTGGGTATAAAGTAGGAAAACCATATCAGATCAAGGGGAAGTGGTACTATCCTGAAGTGAATTATAGCTACGTCGAGGATGGCATCGCCTCGTGGTACGGCCCCGGCTTCCACGGCAGGCAGACGGCCAACGGCGAAACCTACGACATGAACGATCTGACCGCGGCGCACCGGACGCTGCCGATGCCGTGCGTCGTGCGGGTCACCAACCTGGAGAACGGCCGCAGCCTGAAGCTCCGGGTCAACGATCGCGGCCCGTTTGCCCGCGAGCGGATCATCGACGTCTCCCGCCGGGCCTCGCAACTGCTCGGCTTCCACCTGCAGGGGACCACCCCCGTCCGTGTCGAGATCGTCGAGGACGAAAGCCGGATGATGGCGGCGGCCCTCGGCGTGCCCTCCGATGTGGCGTGGGTGCAGGCGCATCAGGGAACCCCGGCGGCCGCGCCGGCCGAGGCCCCAGCGGTGGAGCTTGCCGCTGCCGCTCAGCCCGCACCGCTGACCGGGGTGGGCACGACCGCTTCGTTCGCCGTCGCCGATGCGGCGGCTGCGGCCGACGCGACGGCTGTGACCGAGACTGCGGCGGCGACCGAGGGGGCGAGCCCGGACCCCGTTGCCGCCGTGTCGCTAGCATCGGCCGATCCCGGTGTTGCCGAAATCGGCGCAGTGCCGGATGCGATGCAGGCCGCGGCGGAGCCGGCGGCGGTGGTGCCCGAATCCTCGCCGCCCGCCTACGTCTCCTACGCTGCTTATGCCGCCCCTCCTGCCGATCCCGTCTATGGCGCGGCGGCTGCAGCCGCCGTTCCGCCGGTGTCGCACGGCAGGCACAGCGGTGCTTCCGGCGACGCCCGCTGGGTGCAGGCGGGCGCTTTCGCCGATCCCGGACGGGCGGCGGCGGTGCGCCGTCGGCTGGCTTCGATCGGCCCGATCGTGACCACGCCGTCGATCATCGGCGGCCGCAGCCTGCTGCGGGTCCGGGTCGGACCGTTGTACTCGGATGCGCAAGCCCGGCAGGTGCTGACCTCGGTGACCCATGCCGGTTTCCCGGAGAGCCGGATCGTCGACGACTAGCCGCCAAGCCCAACGCCCCCGACGGGCGCCGCCGCCGCCTGGCGCGCCGGCCTGCCCGCACACTTTAATGAGGAAGCTGCCGATGTCCCTCCTGCCGTTCCCAAGAGGCTTCGCCCGACGCTCAGCCCTGCCGGTAATGCTGCTGGCCCTGCTGATCACGGCGATGGCGCCGCGCTCCGCCGGTGCCATCGAAACGCTGGCGCGTGAGGCCATCCTCGTCGACATGACGACCGGGGCGGTCCTGTTCGAGAAGAATGCCGATCAGCCGATGCCGCCGGCATCGATGAGCAAGATCATGACCGCCCACGTGGTTTTCACCAAGCTGCGGGACGGCAAGATCAAGCTGGACGATACCCTGCCGGTCAGCGAGAACGCTTGGCGCAAGGGCGGCTGTGTCAGTGACGGCTCGACCATGTGCCTGAAGCTGGGCGAACGCGCCAAGGTTGCCGATCTTATCCGCGGCGTCATCGTCCAGTCCGGCAACGATGCCTGCATCGTCCTCGCCGAGGGCATTTCGGGGAGCGAGGAAGCGTTTGTCACGGAGATGAACAAGCAGGCGAAGGAGATCGGCCTGCAGCACTCGGTGTTCCGCAACAGCACCGGCCTGCCTGATCCGGAGCATCGGATGACGGCGCGCGACCTCACCATCCTGGCCGAGAACCTGATCAACGAGTTCCCCGAGTACTACGAGATCTACAGCGAGAAGAGCTTCACCTATAACGGGATCAAGCAGGGTAACCGCAACCCGCTGCTCTACAAGAACATCGGCGCCGACGGACTGAAGACCGGTCACACCAAGGAGGCCGGCTACGGCCTGACCGCCTCGGCCAAGCAGGGTGACCGCCGCCTGATCCTGGTGGTGACCGGGCTTCCCAGCATGCAGGCCCGCGCCGAGGAATCCGAGCGGCTGATGGACTACGGCTTCCGCACCTTCGAGAACGTCACCCTGGTGCGAGCAGGCGATGTGGTGGACAACGCCGATGTCTGGCTCGGCAAGGCCGATACGGTGCCGCTGGTATCGACCAGCGATATCGTCGTCACCATCCCCCGGCAGGGCATGAACGAGATGAAGGCCGTCGTCGCCTACGACGGTCCGATCCCGGCGCCCATCCACAAGGGCGACAAGCTGGCCTCGCTGATGATTTCGGCACCGGGCATCCCGGCTGTCGAGCATCCGCTGGTGGCCGGCGCCGATGTGGCCGAGCGCGGCTTCTTCGGGCGTGCCTTCGCCGGGCTCGGCAGCCTGATCGGGCGGGCGATCAACTGAGCACTGCCGCGGTGCCGTCGCCCCCCTCCGGCCGCTTCGTCGTCTTCGAGGGCGGCGACGGCGCGGGTAAGACGACGCAGGCGCAACTTCTGGCGGACGCCCTGCAGCGGGCCGGTCGCCGGGTGCTGCTGGAGCGCGAGCCGGGCGGCCCGCCCGGCGCCGAGACGTTGCGCGGTCTGCTGCTCGCCGGCCCCTCTGCCGGCCGCTGGGAGCCGCTCAGCGAGGCGCTGCTGCACTGCGCGGCGCGGACAGAACACCTGCATAAGACCGTCCTGCCGGCGCTGTCCGCCGGCACCTGGGTGGTTTGCGATCGCTTCGCCGATTCCACCGAAGCGTACCAGGGCGGTGGCCTGAGGCTCCCGGCGGACGCGCTCACCGTGTTGCGCAAGATCGTCGTTGGCAGCAACGAGCCCGATTTCGTCATCGTGCTCGACGTCGATCCGGCGACCAGCCTGGAGCGGGCGCGGCATCGCCCCGGAGCCGCGGATCGCTACGAACGCATGGATCTCGCCTTCCACCGCCGGGTCCGCGAGGCCTTCGTGCGGATCGCGGCGCACGGCGGCGATCGCTACGTGCTGCTGGATGCCAGCGGCGGCATCGATGTCGTCCATGCGTCGGTATGTGCGGCGATCAGCCGGCGATTCGGCCAGAACGTGAGCGGGCAGCGGTGATGCGCGGCCAGCGGGAGGAGGCGGGGGCGCTGCTGCCGCCTCGCGCCAATCCGCTGCTGGTCGGCCACGATCAGGCCGAAGCCGAGTTGGTACGCTGGATCGCCGCGAGGCGCCTGGGCCATGCGCTGCTGATCGGCGGCCCACGCGGCATCGGCAAAGCGACGCTGGCGTACCGCATCGCGCGGACGCTGTTGCGGCAGGGGCCGACGGCGCGGGGCGGGGAGGGGCAGGGGGATGCTGGCCTGTTTGGCTCTGCCACCGTGACCAGCCCGCCCGCGACGCTGGATGTTCCCGACAGCGATCGCGTCTTCCGCTGGGTGGCGTCGGCCTCGCACCCCGATCTGCTCACCGTCGAGCGCCGTTTCGATGAAAAGCGCGGGCGGCAGCTGGGCGAGATCGTGGTGGATGACGTCCGCCGCATCGCGACGTTCCTGAACAGCTCCGCCGCGCTCGGCGGCTGGCGGGTGGTCGTCGTCGATGCCGCCGACGAGATGAACCGCAATGCCGCCAATGCGCTTCTCAAAATACTTGAAGAACCAAATCATAACTCGCTGCTTTTGCTCGTTTCACATCAGGCGAGCTTGCTGCCCGCGACGATCCGCTCGCGCTGCCGGCAAACCCTGTTGCGCCGGCTCGGCGATGGCGAGGTGGACATGCTGGTCGGCCGCTATCGCCCCGACATCGGCGAGGCCGACCGACGGGTTCTGGTCGCGCTGGCGGAGGGAAGCCTCGGCCGGGCGCTGCGCATTGCCGATGCGAAGGGAATCGCCGCCTGGCGGAGGATCGAGTCGGTCCTGACGGCGCTTGCCGCTGACGATCCGCGGCCGGCACTCGCCTGGGCCGCGGAAGCGCAGGCGGAAGGGGATGGCGATGCCATCGATATGACTCTGCAACTGCTGCTGTGGTGGCTTCGCCACCTGGTGCGGATGCTCGCCGAAAGCCCAGCGGCGCTGCCCCCACCGGTTTCGCTGCCGCTTGCCGACACCGAGGCGCTGCGCCGCTGGGTTGCCGCCGGCGGCCTTGATCACTGGCTGCAGGTGTGGGACAAGACGCACCATCTTGCCGTCCAGGCGGCGGGGGGAAATCTTGATCGCAAGCAGGTGCTGAGTTCAGTCCTGCTCGATCTCGCGTGTGAAGCCTGCTCGACAAGCCGTTGAAGCAAGCTCATTACAACATATCTGAGCAACCACACACGAAATGACCGGACGGCCTCGCTTCTATCTCACGACGCCCATCTATTACGTCAACGATGTGCCCCATATCGGGCACATGTACACGACGCTGGCCTGCGACGTGATCGCCCGGTTCAAGCGACTGGACGGCTACGACGTGCACTTTCTGACTGGCACCGACGAGCACGGCCAGAAGGTGCAAAAGGCGGCAGCGGCAGCCGGTGTGGCGCCGCAGGAATTCACCGATCGGGTCTCCGCCAACTTCCGCGCTCTGGCGGCGCTGATGAACTTTTCCAACGACGATTTCATCCGCACCACCGAAGAGCGGCATCATCGCGCCTGTACGGTGCTCTGGGAGCGGCTCGCCGAACGCGGCGAGATCTATCTGGAGAAGTACGGTGGCTGGTATGCGGTGCGCGACGAGGCGTTCTATGCCGAGAGCGAGGTCGTTACCGATGGCGAAGGGCGCCGGCTGGCACCGACCGGCGCGCCGGTCGAATGGGTCGAAGAGCCGAGCTATTTTTTCCGGCTGTCGGCATGGCAGCAGCCGCTGCTCGACTTCTACGCCGCTCATCCCGACTTCATCCTGCCGCCGGCCCGCCGCAACGAGGTGATCAGCTTCGTCGAAGGCGGCCTGCAGGACCTTTCGGTGTCGCGGACGACATTCGACTGGGGCATTCCGGTGCCGGACGATCCCGCCCACGTGATGTACGTCTGGCTGGACGCGCTGACCAACTACATGACTGCCGCCGGCTTCCCCGACACCGACGGCGAGACCTTCCGCCGCTGGTGGCCGGCCGACCTGCACATGGTCGGCAAGGACATCCTGCGCTTCCACGCCGTCTACTGGCCGGCCCTGCTGATGGCCGCCGAGCTGGAAGTGCCGCGGCGCGTGTTTGCCCACGGCTGGTGGACCAACGAAGGGCAGAAGATCTCCAAGTCGCTAGGCAACGTCATCGATCCACACGCGCTAGTCGAGCGCTACGGTCTCGATCAGGTGCGCTACTTCATGCTGCGCGAGGTTCCGTTCGGCCAGGACGGCGACTTTTCGCACCGGGCCATGGTCGGCCGCATCAACGGTGATCTCGCCAACGATTTCGGCAACCTCGCGCAGCGGGTGCTGTCGATGATCGGGCGCAACTGCGGCGGTCGCGTCCCGATCCCCAGCGCCTTCAGTCCGGACGACCGTGCGCTGCTCGAGGCGGCGAGGCTGCTGCTGGAGCGAATGCGGGCTCAGGTCGATCGTCAGGTGCTGCACGGCGCGCTGATCGACATGTGGGAGGTCATCGCCGCAGCCAATGGCTACGTCGCCCGGCAGGCACCGTGGACCCTGCGCAAGACGGATCCGGCGCGCATGCAGACCGTGCTGTTCGTCTGCGCCGAAACCATCCGCCGGCTGGCGGTGCTGGCGCAGCCGTTCATGCCGGATTCGGCGGGACGAATGCTGGACCAGCTCTGCGTGCCGGCCGACCGGCGGACATTTGCGACCCTCGATACCGATCACGCGCTGCTGCCGGGAACCGCACTGCCGGCGCCTGCCGGCATCTTCCCGCGCTATATGGTACGCGATGCCGCGACGCCTTCGTAAATGCTGATCGACAGCCATTGCCACCTGGACCACAGCGACTTCGCCGACGAAGTCGACGCGGTGGTGCGCCGCGCTCATGCCGCCGGGGTGAACGCCATGCTCACCATCTCGACGACGCTCACCGCCTTTCCGGGTGTCGTGGCGCTCGCCGAGCGGTTCGAGCGGGTGTTCTGCACCGTCGGCGTCCATCCCCATGAAGCGGCTGCCGCCGGTCCGGTTACCGCCGCCGAGCTGGTGCGCCTGGCATCCCACCCGAAGGTGGTTGGCATCGGCGAATGCGGCCTCGACTTCTACTATAATAAAAGCCCGCAGGATCTTCAGATCGCTTGCTTTCTGGAGCACATCGCCGCCGCCCGAGAAAGCGGTTTGCCACTGGTTGTGCACACCCGCGATGCCGACGAGACAATGGCCGACATTCTCCGGCAGGAGCAGGATAAAGGTGCGTTCTCGGGCGTTCTGCATTGCTTCAGTTCCGGCCCGGCACTGGCTGAGGTCGCGATCGACCTGGGTCTCTACATCTCGCTTTCCGGGATCCTGACGTTCAAGAAGAGCGAAGGCCTGCGCGCGATCGCGCGGACGCTGCCCGCCGACCGGCTGCTGGTGGAGACCGATGCGCCTTATCTGGCGCCGGTGCCGAGGCGCGGCCGGCGCAACGAGCCGGCTTTCGTCGGGCATACGGCTGCGGCGCTGGCGGCCTGTCGCGAGGAGCCCGTCGCCGTGACCGTGGACCGCACCGGGGTCAACTTCCGCCGGCTTTTCGCCAAGGTGCAGCTTCCGCCGGGCGGGCTGGGTTGAGGTTGAGAAAGCCGGGTTAACGGCCTGGACTACCCGGCGGTTATCCTACTTTTCATAACATATCTTATGCGGTCCGGCCAGGCAGCGAGGTCAGTCGGCAGCGGTCCGTCCCGCCGGACGGCGGCGCTCCCGGGCTGCGCCGCCGCGGCGCGAGCATTTGCCGGGACAGCGCCATCAGCATCGCCACCAGCAGATCGATGCGCTCGATGCTCTTGCTCTTGCTCGGCCGGATGTCTCCCGACGGGTCGACGTGAGCGATGGCGTTGCCGGCGCACCAGCGCAGCATCGGGTTGCCGCCGTGGCGCAGCTTCCCCTCGGCGAGGATCCGCTCGAGCTCGCGCGCCGGTCCGTTCATGGCGGGATTGCTTTGCGCCACCGGCACACAGCTGAAGCCGTCGCTGATCAGATGGCTGATCAGCATCGAGGAGTTCCAGCGGTCGTAGGCAAGCTCCCGCAGCCGGAAGGTCCGGGCCAGCTGCAGGATGGTCGCCCGGATCGCCCGGTGATCGACGGTATTGCCTTCGGTCGCGATCAGAAACCCCTGCTCCTGCCACGCCCGGTAGTCCACCCGGTCGCGGCGCTGCCGCTCGCGGATGGTCTCCGCCGGACAGAAGGCGAAAGGCACGACGGTGTAGCCGTCGTCCGGGTCGCGGAACAACAGCACCAGCGCGGTCAGGTCGGTCGTGGTGCTGAGATCGAGGCCGGCAAAGCAATCGCGGCCGGCGAGCGCGGCGAGGTCGATGGGGCGGTCATCGCAGCCGTCCCAGTGCTGCATGTTGAGCCAGCGTGCCCGCCCCTGCCCCCAGATGTTCAGGTAAAGCTGGCGGAAGGTGCCGACGAAGCCTGGCGTCTGCTGCGCCCTGCGGTACTCCTCGGCGATGAACTCCTCGGCGACGCTGACGCCGATGCCGGGATGCGCGGCTCGCCAGACGGCGGGATCGCTCCAATCGGCATCGGGCCGAGCACCGAAGATCTTCACCAGCCAGGACGGATCGTCGACATCGCCGGCATCGATGTGGGTAGCGTAGTCATGGAGTTCCCAGGCAAGTGACGTCCGCTCGGCGCCGGCAGCGGTGAAGTAGAGCGTCAGCGGCTGGGCACGGGCAGCCATGCTGCTGATCAGCTTGTCATGAAGCTCCCGCGAGGGCTGCAAATAGACGTCGTCGAACAGCAGGCAGGAGGTGTTGCCGCCGTGGACGGTGTCCTGACGCGAAGCGATCACCCGCAGATGGGCGTCCTTGTAGACCAGCCGGTTGCGGTAGACGGTGCACGCCGTCGCGAGATCGGGGTCGCGCAGAACCATCTCGCGGGCGATGTTGAAGCAGATCCCGGCATGCTCAGCGTTGCCGGCGGCGATGATGATCTCCGCGCCCGGTTCCGGATCCACCATCAGCATGTAGAGGCCGATAGCGGCAGCGAAGGTGCTCTTCCCGCCCTTGCGCGGCACCTCGACCCACACATAACGATAGCGTCGCCGGCCGTCGGGGCGTTTGCAGCCGAACACGTTACGCGCCAGCTCCCGCTGCCAGCTGGCGAGCCGGAACGGCTCGCCAGCCAGGGGGCCTTTGATATGCCTGCAGAACTCCTCGAAGAAGAACGTTGCCTGGTCGGCCTCCGCATCGCTGAAGAGCGAGCAGCCGCTACTTGAAAAGGCTGCGTCGTTGTCCGGACATTCCATGGGCAACGGTGGCGCCTCCTGTAATACCGAGTTGCCTTGCCAGGTGCCGGGCGCAGTTCCAGCCCTGCTCGGCGTCACGCAGCGCCGGGTGGCGGCGCCGGATCAGTCCGCCTCGCTCATTGCGCGTCTCGTAGTACTGACCCTCGGCGGCCAGCGTCTGCTCGGCGCGAACCGCCCGGGCGACGGCATTGCAGTACCCGGCAAGAAGGGTCCAGCGGGCGACCGCGGTTGCTCCTATTCGTGGCAGTGCTGAAAACACCCTGCTCCATTCCGCTCTGGCAATGTCGTCTACGAGAAAGTCCGGTGGTGCTACGTTGCTATCGTCTGACTGTGCTCCCCCGTAATGGATGTCTTTCTGATGGCGATTAAGCCGATGCAGCGTGATCGGAATACTGCTCATCGATAGTTCCTTGTCGGGTCGCATATGGCAAAATTTCGAACACGATTATGCGTTGTCCGGATCTTCAAGCCTCCCGACCGGTCGAGCCGGCCATGGGAAGTTCTGATGGAGAGCGCACCGGCCTTGCGGTGCTTCGTTCGATGTTTGCAACTCTCCCCGGTCCTCGCTTGCAACGGATCAAAGGACTTTTCTCGACGAGACATTATCGACAGATGCCGGTACGCGCGGTTTGTTGTTGCCGGCGCCGCAGCAAATCTGGCCCATTTAGGTTCCTAATTGCCCCGAACATACACTACTCCAGGGGAAAGGGAATTGATTTTTTGTCCGAAAAATAGGCGGTCAATGGCCCGTATGGGCCTAATCAGGTCAGGGCGGCGCCCGCCCGCCGTCGCCGCCGGTCGACCCCCGCGAGCCGCCTTCTCTCTTCGCGGCCGTCGCACAGACTTGTCCGTGCGTCACTGCGACGAAATATGCTAGAGGTGCGCCGTTCGCGCCGTTTCGGGAGCATCGTAAGAGCCCTATGACCGTTGTCACCCGCTTTGCTCCCTCGCCTACCGGCTTCCTCCACATCGGCGGCGCGCGCACCGCATTGTTCAACTGGCTGTACGCCCACAGTCGCGGCGGCCGCTTTCTGCTGCGCATCGAGGATACCGACCGTGCGCGATCGACCGATGCCGCGATCAATGCCATCATCGATGGGCTGCGCTGGCTCGGGCTGGACTGGAGCGGCGATCCGACCATGCAGTCGGAACGCGCGGCGCGGCACGCCGCCGTTGCCCACGACCTTCTTGCGCGCGGTCGTGCCTACCGCTGCTGGGCGAGTACAGAAGAGCTGACGGAGATGCGTCAGCAGGCAAAGGCACAGGGGCTGCCTTTCCGCTACGACGGCCGCTGGCGCGATCGCGACCCCGCCGAGGCGCCAACCGGGGTGGCACCGGTGATCCGCCTGCGCGCGCCCGCCAGCGGCGAAACCCGCATCGCCGACCTCGTCCAGGGCGACGTGACCGTTGCCAACGCCCAGCTCGACGATATGGTGCTGCTGCGCTCGGACGGCACCCCGACCTACATGCTGGCGGTCGTCGTGGACGACCACGACATGGGTATCACCCACGTCATCCGCGGCGACGACCACCTGTCCAATGCCTTCCGGCAGTACCAGCTCTATCGCGCGCTGGATTGGCCGGTTCCCGAATTCGCCCACGTGCCGCTGATCCACGGCGCCGACGGCGCCAAGCTGTCGAAGCGGCACGGCGCCCTCGGTGTCGATGCCTACCGCGACATGGGCTACCTGCCGGAGGCACTGTGCAACTACTTGCTGAGGCTCGGCTGGAGTCACGGTGACGATGAGATCATCGATCGCGAGCAGGCGATCGCCTGGTTCGACCTGCCGGCGATCGGACGCTCGCCTTCACGGTTCGATTTCGCCAAGCTCGACAGCCTCAACGCCCACTATCTGCGTCGCGCCGATCTGGAGCGGCTGGCGACGCTGGTGGTTGCGGGCCTCGGAGAGCGAGGCCATCAGCCCCTTTCGCCGGCGGCGATGGCGCGGCTGCGCGCCGGGCTTCCCGGCCTGCGCGATCGTGCCAAGACCGTTCGCGAACTTGCCGACAACGCCGGCTACTACATCGACGATGGTGTTGCGCCGCTGAACGCCAAGGCGCGTGAGATCCTGAAGGGGCCCGTCCTCGACCGATTGCGCCGGCTGTGTCCGCTGCTGGAGAGCTGCAGCGACTGGACGGCTGGTGGACTTGAGCAGGCCGTGCGGCACTTCGTCGCCGCCGAGGACCCTCCCCTGGCGCTCGGCAAGCTGGCACAACCGCTGCGGGCGGCGCTGACCGGTACGACCGTATCGCCCCCTATTTTCGATGTCATGGCAGCTCTCGGCCGCGAACTGACGCTGCGCCGGATCACCCACGTGCTAAAAGACGAGATGGACACCGAGACCGTCTCCACCGGTGCCGGCGGATGATGCGCAGAGGGAAGAAGATCGAGGTCGTGGTAGGGTGCTTTTCAAGGAAGGGAAGCTGATCGATGAGTGAGAAGGCGGCTGCTCAGGCGACCAACAACACGGTTACGCTGATCGACAACGCTACCGGTCGCCGGTTCGAGCTGCCGGTGATGAAGGGCTCGACCGGACCGGATGTGATCGATGTCCGCAAGCTCTATCAGGATACCGGATTCTTCACATTCGATCCGGGGTACACCTCTACGGGAAGCTGCGAATCATCGATTACCTATATCGATGGCGACGCCGGCGTCCTGCTCTATCGCGGCTATCCGATCGAACAGCTGGCCGAGCACTCCGACTTCATGGAGTGCTGCTATCTGCTGCTCTACGGCGACCTGCCGACGGCCGACCAGAAGCGCAAATTCGAGCACGACATCACCTATCACACCATGGTGCATGAGCAGATGCACAAGTTCATCGAAGGGCTGCGACGCGACTCGCATCCGATGGCGGTGATGGTGGGAATGGTCGGTGCACTCTCGGCCTTTTATCATGACTCGACGGACATCACCAATCCGCGGCATCGGATGGTCGCTTCTTACCGCATGATCGCCAAGATGCCGACGCTGGCGACCTGGGCCTACAAGTATTCCATCGGCCAGCCGTTCATCTATCCGCGGAACGACCTGCGCTACTCGGAAAACTTCCTGCACATGATGTTCGCGACCCCGTGCGAGCCCTACAAGGTCAACCCGGTGCTGGCCAAGGCGATGGATCGCATCCTGATCCTGCATGCCGACCACGAGCAGAACGCATCGACCTCGACGGTGCGGCTGGCCGGCTCTTCCGGCGCCAATCCCTTCGCCTGCATTGCAGCCGGTATCGCCTCGCTGTGGGGCCCCGCCCACGGCGGCGCCAACGAGGCGGTGCTGAAGATGCTCGAGGAGATCGGCGACAAGAGCCGTGTTCCGGAATACATCAAGCGCGCCAAGGACAAGGATGACCCCTTCCGCCTGATGGGCTTCGGCCACCGCGTCTACCACAACTATGACCCCCGGGCGCGGATCATGCGGCAGTCCTGCAACGAAGTGCTGGACGAGCTGAACGTGCGCGACGAGCCGTTGCTCGAGCTGGCGATGGAGTTGGAGCGCATCGCCCTGGAAGACGACTATTTCGTCTCGAAGAAGCTCTATCCCAATGTCGACTTCTACTCCGGCATCATTTTCCGGGCGATGGGTATCCCGGTCTCCCTGTTCACCGTGCTGTTCGCCGTGGCGCGGACAGTCGGCTGGGTCGCGCAGTGGAATGAGATGATCGAGGACCCGACGCAGAAGATCGGCCGCCCGCGGCAGCTCTATGCCGGCCCGACCCGCCGCGAGTTCAAGCTGCTGGCCCAGCGCGGATGATCAGAACGGCGTGAGGGCATTTCCAGGAGGTCTGCCCTTGGCGCTTGCGAAAAGCG
>JAEULG010000091.1 GCA_016793875.1 Rhodospirillales bacterium
GGGCTTCTCCAGGAAGTCGGCCGCACCGGCACGCATCGCTGCGACCGCCAGCGGAACGTCCGCGAACGCGGTGATCATCACAACCGGCAGGGTGATGCCACGCTCGCGCAATCTTGTCTGAACCGTCAGGCCGGTCATGTCGGGGAGGCGGACGTCGAGCAGGACGCAACCACGCTGGCCGGCTGCCACCTTCTCGAGAAATGCGGTGCCGGTTGCGAACACCGCCGTGGCAAACCCATAAGACTCGATGAGGGCAGCGACGGAATCACGCACGCCTTCATCGTCATCGACGATGAAAACGGTCGGCCCGCCAACAGGCGTGCTCAAGGAGCCTCCGGCTGCACCGCAGTGGCGACCGGCAGCGTGAAACGGAAGATGGTGCCAGCCGCGGGAGCTTCCTCGGCCCACAGTCTGCCGCCATGCGCTTCGATGATGCTCCGGCATAGGGAAAGCCCGATGCCGATGCCGCCGGTTTTGCTGGTGACAAACGGCTCGAACAGATGCTTTGCCACCTCCGGAGTGATACCGGAGCCTGTGTCCAGGATGCTGACCTGCATTTCCTCCGGCGTCCGCAGGCGGATATCGACGCCGACTTCGCGTCGTTCAGTCCCCATCATCGCTTCGACCGCGTTGCGCAGCAAATTCAAGAGCACGTGCTGGACACGGACTCGGTCGGCGCGCACCGGCGGCAGGTCCGCGGCGTAGCTGCAGCGGACGACTAATCCAAGATGACCGGTTCCGATCAACGCAATTTCCATGGTTTCATCGACGAGCGTGCAGATGTCTTCCATGGTGCATTCGGGGGCGCGGTTCTGGATGAAGGCGCGCATGTCGCGGACGAGCCGATCCGCCCGCTCGATCTGGTCCCGTGCCTTGTCCGCCGCGGCGAGCACTTTTGGTGGCGCAGATGATTGCGTGAGCAGCAGGCGGCGGCAGGCATTGATGTAGTTCATCGCGGCGGTGAGGGGTTGGCGCAGCTCGTGTGCGAGCGACGAGACCATCTGGCCCAGTTCGGTGGCGATCCCCAGCCTGCGCAGTTGCTCGTCCAGCTCCCGCACCCGCTGCTCCGCCGCCAACCGGTCGGAAATATCGCGCACGATGCTGTGCCGGAACTGCCTTCCCTCGACGTCGATGATCCGCGTGCTGATCTCCACGGGAAACCGGGCTCCATTCGCCCGCCGGTGCTGCGTCTCGAAGACGAGGCCTTCCGATGTCTTCAGCTTGTCCGCCTGCGTGTGCTCGGTGCTGCGGCTCAGCGGATCCTGCAGCGTTGCCGCCGGCCGGCCGATCAGTTCGGCCCTGGAAAGCCCGTACGCTTGTTCCGCTCGCCTGTTGACCTCGACCAGGAGACCGCGTTCGTCAGACAGCAGAATAATGTCATTTGCGTATTTCGACAGGTAATCGAAGTGGCGGAGCAATGCCTGGCGTTCCAGCCATGTCCGCAGACTGGCTGCCTGCCAGCGGGCCCGCTGATGCGACCACCACAGGATGATGCCGATGCCTGAGGCAAGGATGCAGACTGCCACGACCAGCCCGGTGGCCAGCGCAATGCGCCGAAGAGGCGCGTACACTTCATCCCGCTCCACCTTGGCGATGATGATCCAGTTGGTGCCGGGAACCTGACGAACCGCCGCCAGTACCGGGATCCCGCGATAATCGACCCCCTCTCCGGCCTCGGTGATGCCCCGCAGGAACTTGGCCGGTGGCAGGTCGGGTTCATCGACTGACCGTCGCAGCATCATCGGTGTTGCCGAGCTGAGGCGGGGACGGTTCATGAACAGGATCTCGTTGCCCTCCCGGCGGGCCAACAGCGTCTCAGCAGTCGGACCGGAGATAGGCCAGTGCTGCAGCAGGGGGAACAGGAATTTCGCTGCATCGATGCGGACCAGAGCCAGTTCGGCGGCTGGGCCCGGTGTTGTGCTGACCGCGGACAGGGGCATGATGATGTCGAGGGCGACAGAAGATCCGCTCTCCGCGCCATCGACACGGTAAAGATCCGATAGGACGACGTCGCCGCTGGCTTGGGCAGCGGCAATGCGGTCGTAGATCTCCTGACTCAATACGACGGTTCCGCTGCTCAGCAGGACCCGGCCAATGCTGTCGATCACCGCGATCGAGTCATAGCCGAGCGCCTGCTTCTGCGTGCGCAGCCAGTCGATCAGCTTGTCCCGGCGTCCACCCACGTCAGCGCCGTCCGCCAGCCAAGTGCGCAACGCGGCAGCGAAGAACGGATCGCTGCCGAGCAGCCGGACCTGGGACTTGCAGTCATCGAGCCAGTTGCTGATCTGGGTAACCTTGAAATCGGCAACGGTGCTGATGCTGGTATTCTTGGCATGGCGCAGGGCTGCGCGCTCGTGCACGTACGTGGACCACCCGGCGAGGCCGATGGCGGCGGCAAGGGCGACGAAGATCAGTAGAGGCACCGTGGCGTGCTGCGTCCACGGGCGCGGCAACTCTTCCGTCATCGGCAGAACGAGGGGTACCGGCGTCGTTCGCGATTCGGCTCTGGTTCGGCGGACGACGGCGAGCACTGTCCCGTAAAGCAGCAGCGCCGAAACCGCGACGAACAACCAGCCTTTGTACAACTGCGCTTTCTCGCCGCCTGCGACGGTCAGTGAAAGCCCTTCCAGAAGGGTATCGGAAGCGTAAATCCAAAGGCTTGCGAAAATTGCGTAACCAATGCCCAACGAGCCAGCGAATCCCCGCCCAATCGCGTGCGCGCCACTTCTTACAGTGTTTGTTTTCTTGAAACGAGCTTTCATATCGCCGTCATGCGACCGCGGCGGAGCTTGATCGAGGCCAGCTTTATTATGCCCGGCTTTCACCACTTTGCCATCTGCTGACATCTCAACCTATGCGAGATTTCGGTAGTACCTCCTCAGGGGGATCCGCTGCAGCGCGCATCGCGAGCGTGGTCTGACCGCTCGGGACGCGCGTTCCGCCGCTCGGGAACGCCGACGGGGTTTAAAGGAAAGTTGCGGAGAACGTCAGAGGCGCGAGGGCGCCCCTGACGAGTGGCAGTCGATCAGGCGGCTTGGCGGTCGCCCTCGACGGCAGCCGGACCGGCCACCTCAATAGCGGTCGCGTCCGTGGTTTTGATATCGACGCGGCGGGGCTTCATCGCTTCTGGCACCTCGCGCACCAAGTCGATCACCAGCAGCCCGTTGCCCAGGGTCGCGCCGGTGACCCGGACGTGATCGGCAAGCTGGAACTGCCGCTTGAAGGAGCGGCCAGCGATCCCCCGGTAGAGGAACGAGCGGCTGGTTTCCGCCTCCTTCTTGCGTCCCTCAACCAGCAGCGAGTGCTCGCGCGCCTCGACATTGAGTTCGTCGCCGGTGAAGCCGGCGACCGCCACCGTCACGCGATAGCGGTCCTCGCCGGTGCGCTCGATGTTGTACGGCGGGTAGCCATTCGCGCTCTCGCTCCACTGGCCCGAATTCTCGAGCAGCGACATCAGGTGATCGAAACCGACGGTGGAACGGAACAGCGGGGCAAAGTCGATCGTGGTCATCACGTCACATCCTCCTTGCACTAAGCAATGCGTCGTCGCCGCCGGGAACGCCTCGCGTCCAAGGGCGGCGCCGGACCCCTCATGGGCATCCGACACCGCTGATGTAATAGAGAATTTGCCGCCCGCAAGCCCGTCGCCGCGAAGGCGCGAAGAGGGCGCAGCTACACGCCGCCGACGGCGGCCAAAGGAGGCTTACCGGTTGCGAACCGTGGGGTTGAGCGCGTACTCGCCCACCCAAGCGCCCTCCGCCAGGATATGCGGTTGCAGCGCTGCCCGCGCCTGATGCCCGTCAAAGCGCTCAGGCAGCCGTAGCGAAGGGACTTTCAGGGCGTAAACGGTGAAGTGGTAGTGATGGATGATCTCGTCGTTCCATGGCGGGCACGGCCCATCGTAGCCGCCATAGTCGCCCTGCATGTCGGGATCGGAGGCGAACCACGCCGTGTAGTCGTTGATGCCGCGAACTCCATAAGCGACCGGTCCGGCCGTCTTGCCGCGGGGCACGATGCCTTCCGATTCCGCGCCCTTGGCGAGGCTGTGGATATCGGCGGGAATGTCGACCAGCACCCAGTGAAAGAAGTCGACGCGCGGCAGGTTGGCTGGCACCACCAAGCCCTCCTTGTTGACATTCTCGCCGCTCGACGGGACATCCGGATCGTGGCAGAGGAGAGCAAAGCTCTTGGTTCCGCCCGGCGCGTTCGACCAGTGGATGGCCGGGCTGAGGTTCGGTCCCATGGCGATGTGCCCCTCTTCAGCCGGCACGCAGAAGACGTAGTCGTCCGGTATCATATCGCCATACGCCCAAGCATCGATGACGACTTCCAGTCGCTTGGTCATTGCTCTCCCTCATTGTTGTCGGTGACCGCGGTAACGGCCGTCAGCGGGAATCGCCCGCCCTCTGTTCGGCCGGCCCGACGCTAGCACATTTCGCCGAAGCGAGCAGGCTGCCGGTCGGGCCGCGCGCTACGCCAGCGAGGTATTTTCTTGCTGCCGGTGATCTATATGCTGGCAAGAGCGCGGCGGACATCGACGACGGTGATGACGATGACGGCGGAGGCTGGGAATCGTGACGGGATGGCAGTGATGAACAGTCGCGGTGCTCCAACCGACGCGGGCAAGCGGCGCCGGCGCCAGTTCAACGGCACGCCGCTGCTGCGGGTCTACACCCGGCTGCGCGCCCGCCAGCTCGCGTCCGAGGATACGCCGGCCGCCCAGCGGCGGCAGCTCCGCCGGCTGCTGGCCCGCGCCCGCGACACCCGCTTCGGCCGCGACCACGGCTTCGCCGGCATTGCCGGCATTGAGGACTACCAGCGCGCGGTGCCGCTGCGCCGCTGGGAAGACTTTTGGCGCGACTACTGGCAGGCGCAGTTCCCACGGCTGGCGGATTGCAGCTGGCCCGGGACCATCCCTTACTTCGCGCAGACCTCGGGGACAACCGCCGGCATCACCAAGTACATCCCGGTGACGCGGGAGATGGTGGCGTCCAACCGGCGGGCGACCCTGGACCTTGTCACCCATCACTTGGTCAATCGACCACGCAGCCGGCTGTTCGCCGGCCGCAACTTCATGCTGGGTGGCAGCGCTTCGCTGACTGAGCTTGCTCCGGGGATCTGGACCGGCGATCTCAGCGGCATCGCCGGCAAGACGGTTCCGGCATGGGCGCGGCCGTTCTACTTCCCGCCCCGGCACCTGGAGACGATGGCCGATTGGGAGGAAAAGATCGCGGCGCTGGCACCGGCGTCGCTGACCGTCGACATTCGCGCCCTGGGCGGCACGCCGAGCTGGCTGCTGCTGTTCCTGCAGAAGCTGGCAATGCTTGATCCGGCCGCCGGCCGGCGGTTGGCGGCATTCTATCCGAACCTAGAGCTGCTGGTGCACGGCGGCGTCTCGTTCGCCCCCTATCGCGCTGCCTTCGCCGAGTGGCTCACCGGCACCCACGCCGAGACGCGCGAAGTCTATCCAGCCAGCGAGGGGTTCATCGCGGTAGCCGATCGCGGCGACGGCGACGGCCTGCGGCTGGTCGCCGACAACGGGTTGTTCTTCGAGTTCGTCCCTGTCGATGAGCTCGGCAGCAACCAGCCGACCCGGCACTGGATCGGCAACGCGGAGACCGGGGTCAATTATGCCATCGTGCTCAGCACCTGTGCCGGGCTGTGGTCCTACATCATCGGCGACACCGTGCGCTTCGTCGGCCTCCGGCCGCCGCGGTTGCTGGTCACGGGTCGCACCTCCTACAGCCTGTCGGCATTCGGCGAGCACCTGATCGGCGAGGAGATGGAGCAAGCCATCGCCGCTGCGGCGGCTGCGATCGGTGCCGAAATCGCCGACTGGTCGGTAGGGGCCCTCTATCCCGCCAGCAGCGATGAGCCGGGCGGCCATCTCTTCATCGTCGAGTTTTCGGGCGCCGTTCCGCCTCCCGATGCGCTGGTGCGGTTCGCCGCGGTGCTGGACGCAAGCCTCGCCGAGCAGAACGACGACTACCGCGTCCACCGCAGCGGCGGCTTCGGCATGCGCCCGCCGCTGGTTCATCCGGTCCCGTCCGGCACTTTCGCCGGCTGGATGAAGCGGCGCGGCAAGCTCGGCGGGCAGAACAAGGTCCCCCGCGTCATCGCCGAGCCGGCGTTGCTTGACGACCTGAGGGCATTTGCACAGGCGGCACAGGGCGGCGCGGGCCGCCGACCGGAATAGGGTCAGGCGACGCTCGCCAGGCGTTGCGAACGGCGCTCTTGGGCGCTTTCTCCGCGCACTTGATTACAGAAATGTCGGCAACCGGACATTGCGTAAGGATTGTGCGATAGCGGGCCGTGCCGCTTCTCGTGACGTTGAAAAAAATCAATGGCTTAGTTAGTGGCATGGGGATTGCTTTCAGTTCTTCATCGGCAGGGTCTTACGAGGAGCATGCACATGGTGGCGCTCACCGAGACGGCAACGGCGGTGATCCGTCGGTTACTGGCGGGCAATAGCAACGGCGCCACTGGTTTGCGCATCATGGTCGAGCAGGGCGGCTGCGCCGGCCTGCAATACAAGCTGGGCCTCGACAAGACCGCTCATGCCGATGATCACGTGTACGATTTCGACGGCGTCCGCATTTTCGTCGATCCGTACACCCGGCCGATCATCGACGAGATGACGGTCGATTTCGTCGATGACGTCGAGCAGAGCGGCTTCGTCTTCGACAATCCAAGGGCCGGTGCCACCTGTTCGTGCGGGAAGTCGTTTGCATCATGACTCGCGATCGTTCACGGCCGTTGAAAACAGCGTCCATCGTTATCAACGACACCACCCTTCGGGACGGGGAGCAGACGGCGGGCGTGGCATTCACGCTGAAGGAGAAGCTGGCCATCGCCCGTGCTCTGGACGCGGCGGGGGTCCCCGAGATCGAAGTCGGCATACCGGCGATGGGGCGGGACGAATGCGAGGCGATCCGCGCCATCATGGCGCTGGGGCTGAAAGCACGGCTGATCGGCTGGTGCCGGGCGCGCCGCGAAGATATCGATGCGGCCGTCTCCTGCGGTCTTGATGTAGTCAACGTCTCCTTCCCGGTCTCCGATCGTCAGCTCGGCGGCAAATTGGGCAAGGACCGCGCTTGGCTGCTCGGCCACGTCCTCGATATCACCGCTTATGCCCGCGCTCGCGGCTTGCGCGTTCACGTCGGCGGCGAGGATTCCTCGCGCACCGATCTCGACTTCCTCACGGAGTTCGTCGAGGCGGCGGAAGCCGCCGGTGCCGTCCGCTTCCGCTATGCCGACACGCTCGGCGTCCTCGACCCGTTCGATGCGCTGGACGCCTTTCGCGCCCTGCGTCGCCGCTCCCGTCTGGAGCTGGAGATGCATGCCCACGACGATCTTGGCCTTGCAACCGCCACCTCGCTGGCGGCGGTGCGCGGCGGTGCCACTCACGTCAGCACCACCGTCAACGGCCTCGGCGAGCGCGCCGGCAATGCCCCGCTCGAAGAGGTCGTGGTTGCTCTGCAGCAGCTCTACCGTCGTTCCACCGATATCGACGCCAAGCAGTTGCCGCGGATCTCGGCGCTGGTCGCCGGTGCCTCGGGACGGCCGGTGGCGCCGGGCAAGAGTATCGTCGGCGAAGCGGTGTTCACGCATGAGGCCGGCATCCATGTGCACGGCCTGATCCGCGACCGCGGCACCTACGAGTCGCTCGATCCGACCGAGGTCGGCCGCGAGCACCGGGTGGTGCTGGGCAAGCACTCCGGCATCGCCGCCATCCGCCATGTCTATGCCGAGATGAAGCTCGGCCTGCACCCGTTGCAGGGCGAGGCGGTGCTGGCGTTGGTGCGGCGGTGGGCGGAAATGCGCAAGGCAGCGCCGTCGGAGAACGTTCTGCGTCAGTTTTGGGAGCGCACCCGCGGGCTGCGCGAGGAGGCTGCGTGATGCCGATTGTCCTGCCTGCAGACCTGCGCGATCTGGAAACCGCCGAAGAGTTTCTCGACCACTTCGCGATTCCGTACGATCCGCAGGTCGTTCGCGTCTCGCGCCTCCATATCCTGCAGCGCTTTCACGATTATCTGACGCAGGCGGATGATACCGGTGAAGAAGGTCTGCCGACCGCGATGAGAGCGTTGATGCTGCGTGCCTACGAAGATTTCGTGCGCTCCGACCCGCTCACCGAGCGGGTCTTCAAGGTGCTGAAAGAGGCGCACAACAAGCCGGCGGCTCCGGCCGGCCGGGTCTTTGTGCCGCTGTCGGCAGTCGATGGCGGGCAAGCCCGAGACGAGTAATTTTGCCGCCAGACGCGGGGACGGGCTTCGTCCGCTCGCCGGCGGCGCTTCCTCCACATGAGAACGAGGACTGATCGTTCATGTATACGATCACGCGCCGCGAGGCGTTTTCTGATGTCACCTTCCTGTGGGACGTGCACGCGCCCGACGTGGCGCGTGCGGCCCAACCCGGCCATTTCGTCATGCTGCGCCTGCATGACGGGGGCGAGCGGATACCGCTGACCGTCGCCGACTTCGACCGCGATGCCGGCACCATCACCATGGTGGTGCAGTCGCTGGGCAAGACGACCCGGGAGATGCGCGACCGCTACGTCGAGGGCGATGCCTTCGACGATTTCGTCGGCCCCCTCGGCCTGCCGCAGCATGTGGACAGGGTCGGTCATGTGGTGCTGGTCGGCGGCGGCCTTGGCGTGGCGCCGGTATATCCGCAGCTCCGTGCCTTCAAGGAGGCCGGAAACCGCATAACCGGCATCATCGGCTTCCGCTCGAAGGAGCTCGTGTTCTGGGAAGACAAGTTCGCACGCTATTGCGACGACCTGATTGTCTGCACCGACGACGGCAGCTACGGCAAGCCCGGCTTCGTCACCACGGCGCTGCAGGAACTGCTGGAGCGCGACCCGCCTGATCTGGTCGTCGCCATCGGGCCGCTGCCGATGATGAACGCCTGCGTCGAGACGACGCGGCCCTTCGGCGTCAAGACCATGGTCTCGCTGAACGCGATCATGGTTGATGGCACCGGGATGTGCGGCTCTTGCCGCGTGACCGTCGATGGCAAGGTGAAGTTCGCCTGCGTCGACGGGCCCGACTTCGATGGCCATCTCGTCGATTTCCCGGAACTGATCGCCCGGCAGCGCCGCTTCAAGCAGCAGGAATCGCGGGCGAGTGATGCATACGCGCACATTTGCAACCTGGAGAAGCAACTGTTCGAGGACGGCAAGCGCGGCTACAAGAAGCTGGCCGAGCTGGCGCCGCACCAGACGAAGATGCCGGAGCGTGACCCTCACGAGCGCGCCCGCAACTTCAAGGAGGTGAACCTCGGCTATTCGATGACCGAGGCCTTCGCCGAGGCAGAGCGCTGCATCCAGTGCAAGAAGCCGGCGTGCATCAGCGGCTGCCCGGTCGGCATCGACATTCCTCGCTTTATCCGCCACGTGCTGGTGCGCGATCTCGACGGCGCGTTGGCGGTGATCAACGAGAGTAACCTGTTTCCATCCATCTGCGGCCGTGTCTGCCCGCAGGAATCGCAGTGCGAAAGCCAGTGCATCATCAACAAGAAGATGGAGAGCGTGGGGATCGGCCGGATCGAGCGCTTCGTCGGTGATCATGCCCACGCGGCGCCGGCGGTGCCGCCCCGCTTTGATGCGCCTCTTGGGCGGGTGGCGATCATCGGCTCGGGCCCCGCGGGCCTTGCTGCCGCCGCCGACCTGGTGCGCTTCGGTTGCGAGGTGATGGTCTACGAAGCGCTGCACGTGGTGGGCGGCGTGCTGCGCTACGGCATCCCGTCGTTCCGTCTGCCGCGCGATATCATCGACCGCGAGGTGCAGCGGCTGCGCGACATGGGCGTGCGCTTCGAGACCAACAAGGTGATCGGCAAGACCTTCACCATCCAGCAGCTCAAGGACGAGATGGGCTTTGATGCCGTCTTCGTCGGCGCCGGCGCCGGGGCGCCGTCGTTCCTCGGCATTCCGGGGGAATTCGCGGGCCAAGTCTATTCCGCCAACGAGTTCCTCACCCGCGTCAATCTTATGGGCGGTGACAAGTTTCCTTACCTCGATACGCCGATCGGCCTCGGGCAGAGCGTCGTCGTCATCGGTGCCGGCAACACGGCCATGGACTGCCTGCGCGTCGCCAAGCGGCTGGGAGTACCCACGGTTCGCTGCGTCTACCGCCGATCGGAAGCGGAAGCGCCGGCGCGCATCGAGGAGCTGCGTCATGCCAAGGAGGAGGGAGTCGAGTTCTTCTTCCTGCATACGCCAGTTGCCATCCGCACCGACGAGGCGGGCGACGTCCGCGGCATGCAGGTGGAGAAGATGACGCTGGGCGAGCCGGATGAAAGGGGTCGCCGCAAGCCGGTCGGAACGGGCGAGTACGTCGAGCTGGACTGCGATGTGGTGATCTACGCGCTCGGTACCAACGCCAACCCGATTGTGGCGCAGGCAACCCCCGGCCTTGGCCTCAACAAGTGGGGCTACATCGTCGCCGACAACGATACACAGGCGACCAATCTGCCCGGTGTCTTTGCCGGCGGCGACATCGTCACCGGCGGGGCGACGGTCATCCTGGCGATGGGCGCTGGTCGCCGTGCCGCCAAGGCAATCGGCACCTACCTCAGCGACCCGGAGCGGAATTGGCCGGTCACCGGCGAGGATGTCTCGTCGTTCGTGCCACCGACACCGTTGCCACCGCCGGGCGTCACCGCCTCGGCCGCCGAATAAGAAAGGAATCAACGTGGACGGCCATCTGTTTTGCCCGAAGTGCCACCAGCCGATCGAAGGTGAGGAGCAGTACGTCTGCTGCGCCGGGTCCACCCTGTCGTGGCGGTGCGATGACTGCGGCAAGGTCAGCGAAGGCTTCGCCTTCCCGTACGGCATGTGCCCCCTCTGCTCCGGCAAGCTGCGCATGCTGGAGCGCGAGGGGGTCGATGACGACAAGGCGCTGGAGGCCATCCGCATGGCCTTCGAGATCGAGTTGGGCGGCCGCGCCTTTTACAACCGGGCTGCCCATCAGACGGCCGACCCGGCGCTGCGCGAGCTGTTTGGCCAGTTCGCGGCGATGGAAGGCGAACACATCCAGACGCTGGCCCGGCGCTACCACGCCAATGTGCCGGCCTCGTCGTCCTCGTTCGACACGCAGCGCGCGGCCATCTATGCCGGCCTGGAGAACAGGCCGGAGGATCCGGCCAACCTGATCCGCATTGCCATCTCGTTTGAGCAGCGGGCGGTGGACTTCTTCACCGAGCGCGGTGGCCGGGCGCCGGAAGGTTCGGCTGAGCGACAATTGTACAAGGAACTGGCAGCCGAGGAGCGCGAGCATGTCGCCCTGCTGACTACCGAGTTCGAACGGTTCCAGGCCGGAAAGCCTGGACTGCTGTAGCGGCGCGGGCAACGCCGGCGCGCACGATCGGCCCACCGGCGGACGGGCGGGAGGAGCGTTCAACACAGGAGCGCGGGACATGGCCGATCACTTCGAGGCGATCGTCGTCGGTGCCGGGCCGGCTGGCAACGCGGCGGCACTGACCATGGCGCGGGCAGGACTCGACGTCCTGCAGCTTGAGCGCGCCGAGTTTCCCGGAGCAGGAAGCACCGAGGGCTCGCTGCTGTGGGCCCCGGCCTTGGAGAAGCTGATATTCGACTTTCGCATCCAGGCGCCGCTGGAGCGACGTATTGTCGAGCAGCGGGTATGGCGGCTGCAGCCGCAGGCCCGCATCAGCGGGCCGGAACCGGCCTACGGGGGGCGCGCGGCGCTCCCCGACCGCTACACCATCCTTCGGGGCCCGTTCGAAACATGGTTCTCGTCGACGTTGAAGACAGCCGGCGTTCGCTCCGTCTTCGCGGCGCCGGTGGCAGGGCTGATCCGCGAGGATGACGGGCGGGTCATCGGCGTCCAGACCGGTGATGGCGGCGAGTTCTTCGCCGATGCCGTCGTTCTGGCCGAGGGTGTCGAATCGCTGGTGACTCGCCATGCGGGATTGCGGGACGATCTGCAGCCCCTGGGAGTGGCGATAAGGGTCACCGAGTTGCGGCGGCTGCCGCGGCTGGAGCTGGAGCGACGCTTCGGCGTTGAAGGTGATGACGGTATCGCCATCGAGGCGTGCGGCGAGCTGTTGCCCGGCATGAGCTGCAGCGGCTTCGTCTATACCAATCGGGAGTCGCTCTCGGTGGGCGTCGGCTGTGTGGTGGAAGACATCGTCGCCAGCAACCTGACGCCGTCGGAATTGCTCGACCGCTTCAAGCAGCATCCTTCGGTCAAGTCGCTGCTCGCCGACAGCGAAGCGCTCGATTTCTCTGCGCGATTGTTGCCCGAGGGCGGCTACCGGGTGCGTCCTCGGTTGTTCGGTGACGGCTGGCTCACCTGTGGTGATGCCATGCAGCCGGGGTCGCCCGCCCACCGGACGGGTGCCACGCTCGCGCTGACGTCTGGACGGCTGGCAGGGGAGACGGTGGTCGAACTGATGCGGCACGGCCGGCCGATGACCGCACGCCACCTCTCGCTCTATCGCGACAAGCTGGAGCGCAGCGCGATGCTGAAGATGCTGCAGCGTCACCAGCCGGGAGCGGAACAGGAGCAGCGCAACCCAGCGGCCGATCCGGGGCGGTTGGCGCAGGCGTCGCGCGGCTTCGTTCGGGCGGGTGACGAGAACGGCCGCAACCTGCAACGGCTGCTGCTGCGGCGCCTCGTCGGCGGATCGCGGCTGCGGAAGGCGGTCGACGGTCTGGCATGAAAACTCAGGAACCGGGCGGCCGGTTTCGGTCGCTCCGGCGCCCGCCTGCCCGGGTGTCCACGGCAAGGCGGGCGGTCTGATGGCTGCAGGTCTGCAGGGAGGCAGCAGCCCCCTCTCCCCCGCGACAAGCGGGGGAGAGGGCATGCTGCGCGGAGCCCGACCGTCCTCAGGGAAGGCGCTACCCAGTCCGGAGCGTCAGTTTCTCGGCAGCGGTGGCTGCCTCAGCCGGGCCGGCCATCGATGCGCGGGCTGATCAGCATCGGCCCGTAGAGCGCGACAAATCCGGCAAACGCCGCGATCCAGGCAAGGCCCGAGGTCCAGACCAGCGGTTCCCAGGCTGCCGGCGTGAAGGTCGCAACGGTGCGCGCGACCGCGGCGATGCTCACCAGAACATAGACGGTGCTAGTGCCAGGGCCGGCGCGCAGTGCCCGGCCGGTATGCCCCAGCGTTGCCCGGGTCATGACCGCCAGCGTCATTGTCCCCATGGCACCCGCGGTCAGGCCGTGGAGAGCGGCGATTTCCGCAACTGCGCCCGTCTGGCCGATGGCGAGCAGCCCCAACCCCAGCGGTACCCAGGCGTATCCAATGTGCAGGATGAGGACGAGCGGATCGGCACATGTCTGCCAGCCCTGCCAGCGGCCGAGCCGCACGGCAGTGGCTAAGGCGGCGAAGCCGAGAAACACACCCGCGAACACTGTTTCCGGGACAATGACCCAGGCGAGCAGGGCGATGACCGTTACGGCCATGCCCCCCTGGTCGAGACGATCCGCCGGCGCCGGCAACGGGTTGCCCGGCCGGTTCTTCGCCAGCCAGTTGCGGGTAAAGCTGGGTACAATGCGGCCGCCGATCAGGGCGATGAGCAGCGTGATCACCGTGATGGCGAGGCGCCACCCGGATCCCTCCGGGACTGCCAAGCCCGCCATCTCGGCGTGCATCAGTCCATTCGCCAGGAGCAGGGCAGTGAGGCCGGCCACCATCGGCAGATTGCGCCGATTGTTGCTGGCAACGATCTCGCGGGCGACGACGAAGACCATGGCTGCCAGAAAGGCGAGGTCGATCACCGCCGCCAGCCAGGCGCCGATCATCGCTGACGTGGCCACCGCCAGCCGGCCGGCCAGCCACAGCAGCACCAGCGCCAGCAGCGGCGGGCCCTGCACCGGCAGTCGGCCGGTCCAGTTGGGGATCGCCGTCAACAGGAACCCGGCAACTGCGGCAGTCGCGAAACCGAACAGCATCTCGTGGGCGTGCCACGCCATCGGCGGGAAGGCGCTTGGCAGCGACAGGCCGCCGGCAAGCTCGGCAAGCCAGAGCGTCAGCGCCAGCACTGCCGTGACGCCGGCGGCGAGGAAGAACGGCCGGAAGCCATAGGCGAGGACCGCCGGTCCTTCCTGGGGGCGTAGCCGGGGAATGGGAGTACGCAGAGGTGCTGCCATCGTCCCGTCAAGCCCTGGAGGTGCCGAGGAGCTTGCGAAGGTTATCGAAGCCCGTCTGGTAGAATTGCTCCAGGGTCTTCGACAACTCGGTCTCGGGCAGGCCAATCGGCTTGAACGTGGTTGACCACTCGATCGTCGACTTTTCCCCCTCGCGAGCGACGGTGATCGTTGAACGGTAGTCGCGCAGCGGCAGCGTGCTGGCGACGATCGAATACGTGTAGGTTTTTGCCTCGCCGTCGAATTTCTCAAGCTGTTCGGTGATTTCGGCGCCATCGGCAAGCTTCAGCCGGCGCCGATGGCCGCCGTCCTCGATGACGCTGGTTTCGACCGCCGGATGCCAAGACGGTAGTGCGTTCCAGCCTCCCACCAGCCGCCAGACCTCATCGGCCGGAGCCGTCACCTTCGTCGCTACGGTCACCTTGGTCATGATCGCTCGTCCCCGCCTCTCGGTCTTTGCGTCGCTCTCCAGGTACACGCGGGCGGGGAGTGTACGCGCTCGCCGCCCCGCGACAAACCCCGTGATGCCGGTACAAGCCGATACTATCAACCATGGTGCGGGTGGATCGGATGACCGATGAGCCGGCGACATCGCTACACAGTGAGGACCACCTGGACCGGCGATCGCGAAAGCGGAACCAGCGGCTACCGCGCGTACAGCCGAGATCACCGCCTGGAAGCGGGCAGCAAGCCGCCGATCAGTGGCTCTGCCGATCCCGCTTTTCAAAAGCGATCCGGCGCGGCGAAACCGGGGGCCGACGCTGAAGCGTCACCAAGTCGCCTGAGTCAGCGGCCGCGACACGGCCCAACGCCACCCGTCGCCGCTGTTGCAGATTGCTGCCACCAGTACCGTTCCGGCCTCAGCCTGCGGCCAAGCGGCGGCGACGGGGGCGGTTGACGGCGCAGCAGAGGGAGGCGAAGCTTGGCCGGCAGGTGAAAGGGTGGTCGTGACCTCAGCCCCGGTGACAGCCGACTCGAGGGTTTTCGCTGCAGCTCGCACATCACCTTCCGCCGCAGTGGCGTCGCTTTTCGCAGTGTCCTCGGCCGCTTCGAGGGTTCCTTCCACGCCGCCCTGGGGCGCCGCGACGGTATAAAGCACCTCGCGGCAAGAGATCAGGCCGCCGAAGGCGCGGATGACCTGCAAGTGGCCGTTGATGGTCCCATAGAAGGTATCGAGGGTCGTTTCCGGCGCCGTCTCCCACGGCAGCACGGCGTCGAGTGGGGCATCCCCGCCGGCAGTGGCGATCGCCTTCTGCACGCGCGCCCGCTGGTTGCTTTCCATCCAGTCGATCGCTTCCGCGGTGGCCATCCGCGTGACCATCGCGGCGACCACGCCCACTAAAGGGTTGGCGGTAAGCACCCCGGCTCCGGCCCCGACGCCGAGGCCCGCGGCCTCAGGAGCCACGTCGCCAAAGCCGGCGCATCCGGGCAAACCGAGGCTGGCGAGCAGAAGGGTGACGGTACGGCGCCGCATGCTCAGCCTGGTTCGGCGTCCCGCTCAGCCGCCTGCCGACGGTGGAGCAGGTGGATCTCGGCCGGAATATCGCGCAGTGAAACGAGGCTGACGACGATGCCATCAGCCATGACCGGCAGGTGGCGGATTTTGCCCTCGATCATCACATCGAGAGCCTCCAGCAGCGGGCAGTCGGCCGTTACCGTCTCGGGCCGGCGGGTCATAACCTCTTCCACCCGGGTCTGATCGACATCGCGGCCGGCGGCGATGACCCGGGTCAACACATCCCGCTCGGTGAAGATGCCGATCAGGTGCCGCCCCTGAACCACCGGGACGGCACCGATGTCGTTCTCCGCCATCACCATCACCGCCTGACGGACGGTCGCCGAAGGCGGCTGCACCACCACCTGCCGGCCCCTGATGAGGCTCGCGACGCAGACATCGGTCATCGCTTCCCCGTGGAAAATCGCAAACTGATCGGCGCCATGTTGATCGGGCCACTCAGCATGTCATACACGCGGGCAATTGTCAGTGCACCCGGTTAGAGGGGGTGGCACACTGCCGCACCGGTTTCGCGGGCAGGAGTTCAGAACCCCCGATGCTTGCATCCCTGGGTGATCTGTGGACGGGGCGCCTGCCGCTGTCGGCGGCGTTCTGGAATTGGATGATCTTCTGGGGCTTTCTGCTCAACTTGGCAACCACGATGGCGTCGCTGGCGGTGCTGGTGGCGGCTGCCGGCGCACCCCACGGCGTCGCGGGCGGGCTGTCGGTCGCCCTGCACTTGGCCCCCATTCCCTACAATATCCTATGCCTCGTGGGGGTTTGGCGCAGCGCCGGCGGCCGCGACGTGGCACCTATACCACGGCTGATCACGCGAACCGTCGCCGCCATCTGGACGGGGGCGATGCTGGTGATATGAATGCGTCGCGGTGGCAGAGCGATTGCTTCGGCCGCGGCTGAATTAGCAAGGTCAGGGAGGGAGGAAATGCCAAACGTAGAGTACACCTGCCAATCCGTCATGACCGATCAACCCGTCGTGATTCACCGCAACGATACGATCCAAAAGGCTCTGCAAGTCCTCCTGCAGCACAAGCTGCTGGCTCTGCCCGTCGTCGACGATGACGGTCGCTTCATCGGGATGTTCCTGCGCTCGCAACTGGTGGCGCTGCTGCTGCCGCGGATTGTGCAGATGGAGTCGAAAATCCCCGAGATCGGAAGGCTGCTGGAGGTCGGCTTCCTGACCGACACCATCGAGGACACGCAAAGCCGGTTTCGCACGTTTGCTGACAAGCCGGTGGGCGATTACACGCAGACCGACTCGCCGCGCGTGCGCCCGGACACGCCGATCATCAACGCTGTGCTTCTGCTCTATCGGACCCGGACTTACCTGCCCGTCGTCGATGAGGCGACCGGACGGTTGCTTGGCGTCGTCTCGACCTGGGATGTCCTTGCCAGGATCGCCGGCGACAAGGCGTGAAAATCCGGTTGCTCGAAAGACGAAAAGACAGGGGAGCAGGTTCATGGAATCCGCAGAAGCTGCGAGCATGACGATGATGTGGACGGCGGTCGGGGTGCTGGCTCTGACCTATGCCGTTGTGATGAGCGAGAAGGTCAACCGGTCCATCGTAGCCCTTTTGGGCGCGCTGCTGATGATCGTTCTCGGCATTCTCGATCAGGAACGGGCGGTCGCCGGTATTGATTTCAATACCATCGGCCTGCTCATCGGCATGATGATCATCGTTTCCGTAACGCGGAAGAGCGGGGTCTTCGAATACCTCGCCATCTGGTCGGCAAAGAGGGTCAACGCCAGTCCGGCCGGCATCCTCGCCATGCTGGCGGTCGTCACCGC
>JAEULG010000096.1 GCA_016793875.1 Rhodospirillales bacterium
GCAGCATGGGCTTCAGCGATGCACGCCGGTCTTTCACACAGCAACGGCGGCGTTGCCTACCATCCGCACCAGTCGGGCAAATGCAGCAGACGGAGTCGCGTTGTGACCCCGGATCGGGCATGCTCCGGCCTTCCCCACGTCCTTGGGAATTTAAGGGATCGCAAAGCATGGGATTCGCCACGCTATTGCACGTACTGGGTTTCCTGCTGTCGGCGATGGCGCTGGGAGCCATGCTGCTGTTTGCGACGGTGATCACCCCGCTGATCTTCCGCAACCTGCCGACGGACATCGCCAGCGATTTCATCCGCAGGATGTTTCCGGTCTATTACGACGTGCTGATGGGTGTGACCGGCGTTGCCGCCGCTTGCCTTTGGCCGTGGCCGGAAGCGCCGGTGATGGCTGGCGTCGCGTTGCTGTTCGTCTTTGCCCGCTGGGTAGTCATGCCGCGGATGGTGCGGGCGCGCGATCTCACCCTGCTCGGCGATCCCGAAGAGGAGCCCATCTTCCGTCGCCTGCACCGGATCAGCGTCGCCATCGCCGTTGCCCAGATGGCGGCGCTCCTCACCGTTTTTCTGCGGCTCGCCATCGCTTAAGACGGTTGGTGCGTTTCGCTTCGCTCGACGGCACCCTATGCCGGGGAGCGAACTTCCGACCCCGCTATTTCCCGATCAGGGTCAGCAGGACGCCGCTTTCGCCGGCGCGCAGCCGGTGCAGGTGCAAGCGGGCGAGTGGATCGTCGGGGTGGGCCTCGACAATCGCGGCGAGCGCCGCTTCCGCGCCGGGATCACGTTCTTCCAGCAACAGGTAGGCTGCCAGCCAAGCTTGCAGCCGGGCAGAACCGGCAGCTTCTTCCGGCAGCGGCTCGAAGACCCGTACCGGCTCGCTCTTGCCCTTCAGCAGCACCGTCGCCGCCGGCCGGCCGACGAAGCCGACGCAGCGGCGGACTGCCGCATCGCTGACGCAGACGCGCGTTCCCAGCAGCTTGTTGGCGCTTTCCAGCCGGGCCGCCGTGTTGATCACGTCGCCGTGCGCGGTATAGTCGAAACGCAGCGCGCCGCCGAAGTTGCCGACGATGGCCGCGCCGGCGTTGACGCCGATCCGGGTGCCGCCGAACGGCAGGCCGGCGCGCCGCTGCCCGTCGGCGAACGCGCAGGCGAAGGCATCGAACGCCCGGGCGCAGGCGATGGCCCGCTCGGCGTGGGCTGGATCATCGATCGGCGCCCCGAAGAGAACATGGAGGGCATCGCCGACGATCTTGTCGACGGTGCCGTCGTACTCGAAGGCGATGCGGATCAGCCCGTCGAGATAGTCGTTGAGCGCCGGCACGACGGCGGCGGGGGGATACCGCTCGACCAGCGGGGTGAAGTCGGCCAGATCGGTGATCACCACCGAGATCTCGCGCCGTTCGCCGCCCAGCCGCAGTTGCCCCGGGTCCTCGATCAGCTGGCCCACCAGCTTCGGCGAGATGTAGCTGGCGAACGCCTTGCGGATCCAACGCTGCTTGCGCTCGGTCTGCATGTGGCGCAGCAGCGAGAAGACGAAGTAGGTGGCGATCACCGCCGCCGCGGCGAACAGCGGATCGAGCAGCAGCCGTTCCCCGGAGAATGCCGCCCAGGAGACGGCGAAGGCGGTAACCACGCCGAGGCCGGCAACGACGGCCGCCGCCGGCGGCCCGAGGCGCCCGCCGAGGACCAGGACGATGGCGCCAAGGCCGAGGAGGAGCACCAGCTCGGCGCCCTTGGCCCAGATCGGTCGGCGCAAGTAATCCTCGAAGATGATTTGGTCCAGCGCCTGGGCATGGAACTCGACACCGGGAACATCGTCGCCGAGCGGCGTCTGGTGCACATCCTGCAGACCACGGGCGGTCGAGCCGATCAGTACCACCGAGCCCGCAATCTCCTCGCGCGGAATGGTGCCGTCCAGCACCTGCCACGCCGGCAGGTAGCGGCCGGGATCCGGCTTGCTGCTGTACAGCCAGAGCTCCGCGTCCACATCGGTCGGAATGCGGAAAGCGCCGATGCGCACTTCGAGGACGGAGCCGTTGGCCGGAGACAGGCGGACATCGTAGGTCCCGGCTCCCTGGGCGACGCGCAGAGCCTCTGCCGCCAGCGACGGGTAGACGCGATCTCCGATTTTGACCAGCAGGGGTAGCTGCCGGATGACCCCACCCAGGGCGAGGCTGATGCTGAGGGCGCCGTTGCCGGCAGCGCCTTCCTCCAGCATCGGCAGGGTGGCGATGGCACCGGGTGCGCCGGGTAGCACCGCCGGCTGGCTGCCACCCTGAAAGGAGAATTGGGCCTTGGCCGCGGGGGCGCTGCCGCTGCTGACCTTGACCAGGGCGAAGCCGGTGACGACCCGGCCGCCGGCGATGACCTCGGCCAACCGCGCATCGTGGTCTTCCGGCGGATCGCGTCCTCCGCTGTCCGCCGCGGGTGCTTCGGGCGTCTGCGCATGCCGTCGCAGCGAGGTGCGGTCCGGCTCCGCCAGCAGGATGTCGAGCACCACCGCCGTTGCCTGCATCTCCTGCAGCTCGTGTACCAGGTCGGCCAGCCGCGAGCGCGGCCACGGCCACTGGCCGATTCGCTGCAGGCTCTCCTCGTCGATGTCGATGATGCGCACCCGCGCATCCCGCTGCGGGCGCGGCCGCAGCCGCTGGTAGGCGTCGAACAAATCGTCCCGGATGGCGGCGAGAAAGCGCGGCTCCTGCAGCGAGAGCGCCGTCATCGCCAGCAGCACCACGATCGATGCCAGCAGCGGCGCGCGCCGCGTCAGGTTGAACAGCAGGCCGGTGGGGATGGGCGGCGGCGCTTTCTGCCATTGCTCGAAGTCGGACACGCCCTAGCCCCCCTGGCGCTTTGCTCACATGGGCCGCGCCATCGTTCCGGAAGCGGCGCCCCGTGTCACCGCCTTCCGTCGCCGCAGAGGCCATCCTCCCGCAAAACAAAGGCCCCGCAAAGCGGGGCCTTCAAGAGACTCGACGTTGCAGGCGGACTTACTCGCTGCGCGCCACACCGACCAACTGGAGGATCCAGATGAACATGGTGATAAAGCTGCCGTAGAGCATGAACGCTCCGAAGATCGCCTTGCGCTGGGTCACATCGCCGGCGTCGCTCTCATAGTACCAGCCCTTGATCTGCTGCGTCTCGTAGGCGGTCAGCCCGGCGAAGATCACCGGAACGATGATCGACATCACCAGCTGCAACCCGCTCGACTGCAGGAAGATGTTGACCACCAGGGCGATGAGGATACCGAACGTCGCCATCACCAGGAAACGGCCGACCGCGGATAGATCGCGCTTCGTCGTGTAGCCGTAGAGGCTCATACCGGCGAAGGCCGCCGAGGTGATGAAGAACGCCCTGGCGATGCTGCCGCCGGTGTACATGAAGAACATCGGGGCAATCAGCGCCCCCCACATCGCCGCGTACACCCAGAAGCACGCCTGTGCGGCGCCGATGCTCCGGCTCATCATGATCTTGGGGGCAAAGAAGCCCAGACCGAGGATACCGATGAACAGCACCCACTTGAACGGCCCGAGGGCGATCGCTTGCATCAGCGCCGGATTCTGCGCAACCAGCATGGCGATGATGCCGGTGGCGGCTACGCCCAGCGCCATATAGTTGTAGACCCGCAGCATGTACTGGCGCAGGCCGACGTCGATCTGTGCGGCCTCGGCCTGGCGCCGGGTCATCGTGTCGGTCCGCAACTGGAACCGCGTGTCAGGTCCAGCCATAGTGTCTGCTTCTCCTCTCGATGAAGACCTCGACAAATATATGGCCGGGATGACCAATCCGTTCAAGCAATGTCGGGTCGGGCGCCAGAATCACGAACGGGGCGCGCAAAAGTTGCGTTAATCGGTTATCGACGTCAACATCGGCTGCCCGCCGAAGCTGGAAATTCTAAAAGTGGGGTCGCCATGTTTCGCCTGTTCGTCGGCATCGCGCTGCCGCCGGAAATCAGGATGCGGCTATCGGTGCTGTGCGCCGGACTGCCTGGTGCCAAATGGATCGACGCCGAAAGTCTGCACCTGACCCTGCGCTTCATCGGCGAGGTTCACGGCGATCGCGCCGAGGATATCGACGCCGCGCTGGAGCAGGTGGACGCACCGGCCTTCGACCTGGCGCTCAACGGCATCGACTGCTTCCAGAGCAGCGGCAAGGCGCACACGCTGTGGGCCGGCATCAGCAAGCAACCGCTGCTCGCCCATCTGCGCGACAAGGTGGAATCGGCCGTCGTCCGCGCCGGTTGCGAGCCCGAACGCCGCAAGTTCAAGCCGCACGTGACATTGGCGCGACTTCGCGGCAGCACCGACGGCGCCCGCCTCGGCGCCTTCATCCAGCGCTACAATCACGTCACCTTCGGGCCGTTTCCGGTGGACAGCTTCACCCTGTTCCGCAGTCATCTCGGTGGCGAGAAGGCGCACTACGAGGCGCTGGTGGACTATCCCCTCGAACCAGTCCCGGCCTGAGCGCTGGCGCTGTCGGTCAGCCGGCGGGAGCCAGCAGCGCCGGCAGCTCCACCATCCGGTCGAACACAACGGACGCGCCGGCCGCCCGCAGCGCCGCCGCATCCGCCGGCCGGCTGTGGCTGGCGCCGGCAAAGCCAAACACGCGCATGCCGGCAGCGACTCCCGCCTGCACGCCGGCGAGCGAGTCCTCGACGACGACGCAGTCCGCGGGCATGACACCCATTCTCTTTGCGGCGAACAGGAACAGGTCAGGCGCCGGCTTGCCGTGCGCCACCATCTCGGCGGAGAACAGGTTCGGCTCGACCAACGGCAGCAGCCCGGTCAGGCCAAGGGTCAGCCGCATCTTGACGAGGCGCCCAGAGGACGCGACGCAGCGCGCAAGGTCCAGCGTCTCCAGCACGTGGCGGGCACCGGGGATCGGCTTCAGCTCGGCGCGATACGCTGCGGCATCGACGGCCCGGAGGTCGTCGAGAAAATCCGGCGGCAGCGGCCGTCCCCATTCCGCCTCGATCAGTCGGACCATCGACGGCGAGCTAATGCCGGTGTAGCGGTCGATGCAGTCGGCTGGGCTGAGCGGAAAGCCGATCTCGGTCAGCGCCGCCGACAACGTTCGTGCTGAAACGATCTCCGAATCGACGAGAACGCCATCGCAGTCGAAGATCACCAGCGCTGCAGCCGCTTCCGCCATTCGTCCCTCCCCGTCGCGTTCCGATCCCGCCAAACATGGCCGCGTCTCCCGGGACAAGGCAACGAAGACTGGTGATCAGCGAGCGCGCTGCATAAGTTCCCCGGCAGGCGCGTTGATGGCTCGTCCAGGGGTTGGGGCGGCAAAGAGGTGGATCATGCGGGACCAGGGCGGCAACGCCGGCTCGATCGTCGTGCTGACGGGCGCCGGCATCTCCAAGGAATCCGGGCTCGACACCTTCCGGTGCGAAGGCGGCATCTGGTCGAAGGTCAGCCTGGAGGACGTGGCGACGCCGAGCGGCTTCAGCCGCAATCCGGCGCTCGTCCATGCTTTCTATAACGCCCGCCGCGAAAAGCTGGCCGATCCGCAGATCGTCCCCAATGCCGCGCATGCGGCGCTGGCGCGCCTGGAGCAGGAATGGCCGGGCGAGGTGATGCTGGTAACCCAGAATATCGACGACCTCCACGAGCGCGCCGGCAGCCGCAACCTGCTTCACATGCATGGCGAACTCGCCAAGGTCCGCTGCGGGCGCTGCGAAACGGTGATCTGCTGGCGGGACGAGCTGGGTCTCGATGATGCCTGCCCGGCCTGCGGCGCTGTCGGCAGGCTGCGGCCGCACGTCGTCTGGTTCGGCGAGATGCCGCTCGAGATGGAGCGGATCTACCAGGCGCTGGACCGCTGCCAGCTGTTCATGTCGATCGGCACCTCCGGGCACGTCTACCCGGCGGCGGGTTTCGTCAGCCACGTCCGCACCTACACCCGCGCCCACACCGTCGAGCTCAACCTCGAGCCCTCGACCGGCGCCAGTCTGTTCGAGGAGACGGTCTACGGGCCGGCGACCGAGGTGGTGCCGGTCTATATCAATGCGCTGCTGCGCGGCGGCCAGCTTCCCGACTGAAAAGCGCATCGGCCCGTACCCGCTGAAGAGAACCTGTGGGGCGTTGACAGCCGCGGGCGCGATGCGCATGGTCGCGCGGTCCCACGCCGCCCTGAAGACGAGGCTCTTCCGCCATGACCGACGCGTTGCAAGCCGCCATCGATGCCGCCTGGGAGGACCGCGAGCGGCTGGGCCCCACGACGGACGGGACGGTGCGCGATGCCGTGGAGCAGGCCCTCGCTATGCTCGACAGCGGTAGCGCGCGGGTGGCCGAGCCGGTGGACGGCGGCTGGCGGGTCAACCAATGGCTGAAGAAGGCGGTGCTGCTGTCGTTCCGGTTGAACGACAGCGTTCCGATCCCCGGCGGACCCGGCGGCGGGCCATGGTTCGATAAGGTGCCGCCGAAGTTCCAGGACTGGAGCGACGCCCGCTTTCGCGCCGGCGGCTTCCGTGCCGTGCCGGGCTGCATCGTCCGCCGCACCGCTTACGTGGCACCGGGGGTGGTGCTGATGCCATGCTTTCTCAACGTCGGTGCCTACGTCGACGAAGGCAGCATGATCGATACCTGGGCGACGGTCGGCTCGTGCGCGCAGATCGGCAAGCGCTGCCACATCTCCGGCGGCACCGGCATCGGCGGCGTGCTGGAGCCGCTGCAGGCCGGCCCGGTTATCATCGAGGACGACTGCTTCATCGGCGCCCGTGCCGAAGTGGCGGAAGGGGTCAGGGTTGGCCGTGGCTCGGTGCTGTCGATGGGCGTCTATATCGGCGCCTCGACCCGCATCGTCGACCGCGTCAGCGGCGAGGTGCACTATGGCGCGGTGCCGCCCTACTCGGTGGTCGTCTCGGGGACGATGCCGGGCAAGCCGCTACCCGATGGCAGCCCCGGCCCCGGCCTTTACTGCGCCGTCATCGTCAAGCGGGTCGATGAGAAGACCCGCGCCAAGACCTCGATCAACGACCTGCTGCGCGACTGACCCGGAGCGCCCATGACCGGCGCGGCGGCCTTCCCGCCCCTCGACCCCCTCGACCTCGCTCGCGCGCTGATCCGCTGCCCGAGCGTGACGCCGGAGGATGCCGGCGCCCTGACGGTGCTCGAGGCGGCGCTGCGCCCGCTCGGCTTCGTCTGCGAGCGGATGCGCTTCGAGGAGCCGGGAACGGCGCCGGTGGACAACCTCTGGGCCCGGCTCGGCACCGGACCGCGCAACTTCTGCTTTGCCGGCCACACCGACGTGGTGCCGCCCGGCGATCCGGGCTTGTGGAGCGTCGATCCGTTCGCCGCCACCGTCGGCGACGGCCGGCTGTGGGGTCGCGGTGCCTCCGACATGAAGGCGGCGGTCGCCTGTTTCATCGCCGCTGCCGGCCGCTTCGTGCAGAGTGGCAGGCTGCCGGCGGACGGCGCGCTCAGCCTGCTGATCACCGGCGACGAGGAGGGGCCGGCGGTCAACGGCACCCGCAAGGTCCTGGCGCGTCTCGCCGAGCGGGGCGAGACGATTGCCGCCTGCCTGGTCGGCGAGCCGACCAATCCTGCGGTGGTGGGCGAGATGGTCAAGATCGGCCGGCGCGGCAGCCTGAACGCCTGGATCACCGTGCGCGGGGTGCAGGGCCACAGCGCCTACCCGCATCTGGCCGACAACCCGATCCCCCGCCTGGTGCGGCTGCTGGCGCTGCTCGACGCCAGCCCGCTCGATGCCGGCTCGCAGCATTTCCAGCCGTCGTCGCTGGCGATCACCTCGGTCGACGTCGCCAACCGGGCCACCAATGTCATTCCGGCCCAGGCGACGGCGCAGATCAACGTGCGCTTCAACGACCTGCACAGCGGCGAATCGGTGTGCCGCTGGCTCACCGAGCGCTGCGCCGAGATCGGCGGCGATATCGCGCTGCGCTTCGAGATCTCCGGCGAGTCCTTCCTCTGCCCGTCGGGACCGCTGAGCCGCGCCGTCGTCGATGCCGTGGTGGCCGTCACCGGCCGCCATCCCGAACTGAGCACCACCGGCGGGACGTCGGACGCCCGCTTCATCAAGGATTTCGCCCCGGTCTGCGAGTTCGGCATGGCGGGGGCCACGGCCCACAAGGTCGACGAGAACATTTCCACCGCCGACATCGAAGTGCTGACCTGCATCTATGAGCGCGTGTTGCGGGTCTACTTCGCCGGAGGTGACAGCGCGTGATCATCCGGGAAGCGATCGTCTCGCTGTACGGCTCATGGCGGCTGGCTCGGCTCGATCCCCGCGGTCTTGAACTTTTCGACCGCTCAGACGCGGGGGCGTTGCGCTCGTTCGCGGCGGCACTGCCGGTTCTGCCCCTGTACATGCTGGCGACGCTGATGCTTTCGCCGCCCCGCAGCCAGGGAGCCAATCCGCTTCACTGGCTGTCGGTGCAGGCGATTGCCTACGTCCTGTCGTGGGTCGCCTATCCGGTGGCAACGGAGTGGCTGACGCGGGTAATGGGCTGCCGCCAGCGGTTCGCCGGCTATCTGAGCGCTTACAACTGGTCGATGGTGCTGCAAAACGCGGCGCTGCTGCCGCTCACTCTGCTGACCATCTCCGGCGCCCTACCGGCCGATTTCTTGCAATTCCTGTGGCTGGCAGCGATTGCGGTCATCATGGGCTGGCTGTGGTTCATCGCCCGTACGGCGCTGGCGATCGGCGGACTGGCCGCCGCCGGGCTGGTGCTGGTGGACGAATCCATCAGCATGCTGATCGACAGCATCGTGACCCGGCTGTCCTGACCGGGCCGCTCCCCGCCTACAGCCGCGCCAGCAGTTCACCCTTCTTTGCCGCGAACTCCTGTTCGGAAAGGATCCCCTTGTCGCGCAGGCCCGCCAGCCGCTCCAGCTTGGCGAAGATTTCGTCGCTGGACCCTGCGGGAGTCTCCGACGCGGTAGCAGGCTGTGGCGGGACACGCGCTTCCTCACTCGGCGGTACCGGCGCCCCCGGCTGATGCGCCATCGGCGGCGGGGCTGCCATGGCCGCTGGTGTTCCCGGCTGGTCATCCGCTGCCGGCGCGGCGGCTGGAGCGGCAGGTGTCGACGGATAATTTGCGGAAGCAGGCGGAGCAGCGGGTGTCTTCGCGGCGTTCGCATCGGCGACAACCGGCAGCTCGCTGAGGCGGACGAGGCCGCGCTGGCTGGTGAAACTCAGCGACGCATCGCCGCTCTGCTGCTGCGAGACGCCGCCGATCTGATGATCCAGCGTGTCGTAGACGCTGAGGACGCCGTTGACGACGAGGGCGAGCCGGCGGGTGGCTGGAAAGACCGCGTAGCGGATGTCGTTCTGCTGGCCGACCGAGGACGGCTGGCCCAGTTCCGCCGGCCACCAAGTGCGCGATGTCAGACCGGCCTGCGGCACGAACAGGCTGACGTCGCCCATCATCGCCGCTGGCGCGCCGCCCCCCTGGCTTTGACTCTGCTGCTGCGTAGGGGCGAAGGCCCCCGGCTTCGTGTACTGACCGACGACGCCGGCGAGCTCGCTGCACAAGCCATCGACGCGCGCTTTCAGCGCGTTGTTGAACATATCGCCGATCATTGTCATGCCGCCGCGAGACCATTGCCCCATACCACCGAACTCGGGGTGGTTGAACTGCGCCATCGCCCCGCCGCCGGCGGCAACTGCCTGCAGCATAACGGTCACCGCATCCGTGCCGAACCCGTAGCGCTGCGCGAGATCGCCGACGATCCGTTGTCCTTCCGGCGTCAGTTCCGGCATCAGGTTTTTCCTTTTTCGTTTTCAGGAATCGCGGGGGCAGGGCCTAGCCGCTTGCGCTCGCGAAAATCTTGCCGCGCTGGCGATGCCGCCGCACCGGTTCCGTTAATCTGGTCCACGCGCCGTAAACCGCAAGGACAGCGGCCTGCATTAGCACTTTTGGCCTCAGTATTCGACCGCTATCAGACACAGCCCGCCGGGCGGCGCGGTCGGGCCAGCGCGCTCCCGCCGGCGCGCCGCCAGAGCCGCCGCCACGTCGGCCGTCGACCACCGCCCCTGGCCAACGCGCTCCAGGGTGCCGGCGATGATCCGCACCTGGTTGTGCAGGAAGGATCGGGCGCGCACGTCGATGACCACCTCTTCGCCGTCGCGGCGCACGCTCAGAGCATCAATCGTCTTCAGCGGCGAGGCGGCGCCACACATCGCCGATCGGAAGGACGTAAAGTCATGCCGTCCAATCAGCAACGCCGCCGCGTCGGCCATCCGTGTCACGTCGAGCGGGCGCCGCGTCCACCAGACGAAGCCGCGCTCCAGGATCGGCGGAGCCGGCCGATCGAGGATCCGGTAACGATAGCGGCGTGCCCGCGCTGAAAACCGCGCATGGAAATCATCGGCCACGGGAAGCGCTTCCAACACCGCCACCGGCGCCGGGCGAAGGTGATAGTTGAGCGCATCCCGCACCGTTGCCGCCGTCGCCTCACGGACGAGATCGACGTGCGCCACTTGGCCGGCGGCGTGGACGCCGGCATCGGTCCGGCCGGCCCCGGTGACCGCCGGCTGCTCGCCGCAGAAGCAGGTAATGGCTTCTTCGAGGCCCTGCTGCACCGACGGTCCGCTGGCCTGACGCTGCCACCCGCAGAACGATGTGCCATCGTATTGGATCGTCAGCCGCCACCGGCGCACAACTCACCTCCCCCAAAAGTAGAATATTTCGCCTACTGCCTATGCTCTCAGTAGCGCGCCGAAGACTATGCCCAGACCGGCGAATTCGAGCATGCGCATGGCGCGGGTTTTACGTATTGTGGACAGATCGGTCATTCGTTACGATCCTGTTACAATTGCTAAGCAGCCTGGGGGAGGGGGGCGGAGCTTATCGCGATGCCGGAACGGCAACCCACGTATCCCCCTCGGTCGGAGCCACTCCGCCAATCTCCCGGATGTAAGTCAGCGATGACGGTCGTGTGCAAGACTGGCGGGAGGTCTTGCCGCTGATGACACATTATCTGCAGGCACATTGTAGCCTAGACACCAGCGACCTCGACGAAGCACGGGAGCATGTCAACAAGCTGTGGGAGCGGCATCAGTCGCGTCTGCAGCGGGGACGCACTTACAGGCTGCGCTGGCATCAGGTCGACCTGCGCCGGACCAGCCTCAGCTACGTCGACAGCTCCAGCGCGATCCACGTGTCCTGCGGCCGGGTAAACGGAAGACTTCGGCTGACGATGCCCGAAGAGGGCCGGGTCCGCCACTGCATCGACGGAAAAAGCGTCGACGGAACGCCGGACCAGGGCATCATTTATACGCCGGGCCAGGATCTTGAGCTCGACATCAAGCCATACCGCTCGCTGCTCCTCAGCATCGACGCGGATTTTCTCGGCCGGGCTGCCCGCCAACGCTTCGAGCGCGTCCCGGGAGCGAGCCTGTGGCCGCACAGCATGCCGCTCGATCTGCCGCCGGCGGCCACCCTGCGCTCGCTGTGCCGCTGGCTCGGTCAGGAGCTCGACCGGCCAGGTTCACCGCTGCTCACCTCATCCCGGGTCATCCAGGGGTTTGAGCGGTCGGTGCTCACGCTCTTTCTGGAGTGCCTCGCGGCACGGCCCGAGTTCGCCGAATCGCGTTCCCAAGGAGATCTGGCTCCGCTCCATCTCCAACGGATTGAGGAGTGGCTGGACAGCTATTTCCTCGAGCCGGTCGGCGTCGAGGACATGGCTCGCATAGCCGGCATCAGCGTGCGCGCGGTTCAGACGATGTTCCGGCGGCTGCGGGGCTGCACTCCCTCGGAGGCCCTGATCGCGCGCCGGCTGCAGCATGCCCGCCACCTCCTGGAGACGGCGGGACCAGACACGAAGGTGACGGACGTGGCCTACGACTGCGGCTTCTTCCACCTCAGCCGTTTCGCCGCGCGTTACGCCCGGTGCTATGGCGAGCTGCCATCAGAAACGCTCGGCAGACGGCTGCGGAAGATCGTCTGACTTCACCGCACCGGCTGGTCGGGCCCGCCTTGCGACGTTTGACCCCCCTCCTAACAGTGCGCTGAGATGCCACGAATGGTGCGCTGCGTTTGGCCCCGTGTATCTCTCCGGTGTCATGTCCGCAACGGCTATTTATAGGCTGTTCAATATTTTGAGCGGTGATAAATAGCCACTATACGAAATTCACCTGCGCTCGTCAGGTGGATAGAGAACGCTGACGCAGCATGCGACAGTGTTGCGGCTGCAAAGAGTGGGGATTGGGCTGCCGGGCCGCGTCATTGGGGGGTGAGCGACGCGGCCCGGCTCCCGACGTGGTTTGAATGGCCACCCCATTGTGGGGGGAGAAAGGGGTGGCCCCAACGTCAGGCGCAAGCAAACCTGACGGAATGCGGCGCTTTCGTACAGCGAAAAATCCGCATAAGAGCCATGTGTCGCCAAACGGCAGAGTGGTCGCTCTGCGTACTCCAAATCAGCCCCCGTCCGTGCGTGCATTTGTCCCCGCACACTGCACACACACCGATAATTCTAGAAATGTACATTACAGCCGGCCGGCAGAAATTGCCCACATCTTGTATGCGGTCGCGACCTCCCAGGCTTCCTCCTCGATGGCAGCACGATCACGCAGGTAGCGCGCGGCGAAAGAAGCCACACCCCACGTTTCGAATTGCCGGACGTGCGCCAGTTCATGCGCCCAAATTACCGGGTCGGACGCGACCTCGCGGTCGCGAAACACAATAACGCGATCGATTGTGATCGCTCGCGCATTCGTCAACCGAAATACTGCACCCCACGTTCCCGCTGGCCAGCCGACGCGGTAGCGCACGCGCGCCAATAATTCGGGAGGAAAGTACCCACTCAGCAGCGCTTGCATCATCGCCGGCGGCGGTGCTCCCCCAACAGCGAGCGCGTCTCGCGTCCCGGCGATCCAGGCGGCCAGTGCCGGCGCCGCCTCTCGCACCGCCCGATCAACCATGGCCTTGCGGACCACGGCTACCGGTCCTGCCGGCGCCGCGCCAGCCACAGGCAGGAGAACACCCGCACCGGCGGCGAGAAGGCCGCCCGCAGCTATCGCGGCAAGAAGGGCGCGGCGCACCGGGAATAGCATGATGGCACCAACATCAACCGCGAATAGGCGGGGCACACGAGGCGCAAGGAGAACAACGCGGCTGGCTCGGCGATGCCGCTCTGGCCACCCTTCGACAGGATGTAAGCGACCTACAGCCTCGCCGCACCCGGATTGGCAGCTTTCTTCTCGCCGGTGAACGTGATTTTCCTAGAGTCTACTGCTTCCAAAAGGTGCGTGAGAAGAGCGCGAGCACGGTGAACAGCTCCAGGCGCCCGAGCAGCATGGCAAACGCGAGGATCCACTTCGCCGCCGCCGGAACCGTTGCAAAGCTGCCGGTCGGGCCGACGACCGCGCCGAGGCCGAGACCTGAGTTGCTGACGGCACCAGCGGCGCCGGACAGCGCCGTGACCGGATCGAGACCGGTCACGGCGAGCAAGACGCCGACGACGGCGATCGTGATGATGTAGAGCCCGATGAACAGCAGCACGCCGGTAAAGACATCATCGGTGACATGACGGCCGTTGTAGGAAGCGACGAAGGTGCCGTGGGGATAGATCAGCCTGTGGATGTGGTTGCGCAGGGCGAGATAGAGAATATCGAGACGGAAGACCTTGAGCGCACCGGTGGTCGAGCCGCTGCAACCGCCGACGAGGGTCAGCAGAAACAGGACGACCACCGGAGCATTGCCCCAGGTCGTGTAATCGGTGGCAACGAAGGCTGTCGTTGTCGCCATCGAGATCACCTGGAAGGACACCAGCCGCAGTGCTGCCAGCGGTGGCATGTGCTCGACGACGATCATCCAGCCGCTCAGCGAGATGACGACGATGAAAAGGAAGCGCAGATAGCCCCGCACCTGCGCATCCTTCACCAGGAGGTCCGGGCGACCTTGAACGAACCGCAGGTAGAGCAGGAACGGCAAGCTCCCCGACAGCATGAACACCGAGGTAATCGCCTCGATCGCGGGACTGTCGAAATGGGCGATCGAGGCGTCGGATGTGGCAAAGCCGCCGGTCGCCACCGTCGACATTGCCTGCGCCACCGCCTCCACCGCGGTCATACCAGCCATCAGCAGGGCGATCATGCAGGCGACCGACAGGCCGATGTAGATGGACAGCAGCAGAAAGGCGAAGCGCTTGGCCTGGGGCACCGCCTTCTCCGACTTCTCCGATGACTCCAGGCGGAACAGCTGCATGCCGCCGACCTGCAGGAACGGCAGGATGGCGAGACCGACGACGATGAAGCCGATGCCCCCGACCCACTGCAGGATGCTGCGCCACAGCAGGATACCGGGGGGCGCCCGATCGAGGCCGACGACCACCGTTGCGCCTGTCGTCGTCAAGCCAGACATCGCCTCGAAGAAGGCATTGGTGAAATCGAGATTGAACTCAGCGAACATCAACGGCACCGCTGCCGCCAGCGCCGAGGCCAGCCACACGCCGGTGGTAAACAGGAACCCCTGGCGGATGCTGAGCGATTGGATCGGCCCGGCGGTGGCAAGCGCCATCGCCGCCCCGCAGAACACCGTCACTGCCGAGGCGGTGGCGAACACCTGCCAGTCGGGATGGCCGGCGATCCAGTCGACCGACGCCGGCAACAGCATGATCACGCCCAGCGCGGTGACGAACAAGCCGATGACGTGGACGACAGGCCGCAGCTCGAACGCGTCGCTGGCCCCGCCCGTCGCCACACGCCCGCGCATCATCGTGGCGATCCGCCGGCCGGCCGGGGACGCGTGCCGCCCGCGATCAGCCTGGCGATTTCAGCATCGGACCGAGCGGCCGGCCGGCAAAGATGTGCACGTGGAAGTGCATCACCTCCTGATGGGCGTCGGCGCCGTTGTTGGCGAGGATGCGATACCCCGACTCGAGGACGCCCAGCTGCCGCGCGGTAGCGGCGACCGCCTTGAAAAAACCGCCGACGAACGCCGGCGAGGCATTGGCACAAAGATCCTCGAGGGAGACATAGGGGCCCTTCGGAATGACCAGCACATGCACCGGTGCCGCCGGCCGGATATCATGGAAGGCCAGCGCGAAGTCGTCCTCGTACGCCTTCTTGCAGGGAATCTCGCCGCGCAGGATCCTCGCGAAGATGTTGTTGTCGTCGTAAACCATCGCCTCTCCCCAGCCTCGCCATCCGCCTTAGCGACGTTTATTTCTCCTGCGATGCGTTAGCCCTCATCGCTTTTTCAACCAGCCCCGAGACCCCTTCGCGCTTGGCAAGCTGCGTCCATACGTCTCGCGGCTTGATGCCACAGGCCACCCACAGCACCATCAGGTGGTAGAGCAGGTCGGCGCTTTCCGCGGCGAGCTGCTCACGGCCCTCTGCCAGCGCCGCGATCACCACCTCGACCGCCTCCTCGCCGGTTTTCTTGGCGATCTTGACGCGGCCCTTGCTCAGCAGCCGTGCCGTATATGAGCTGGCGGGATCGCCGCCGCGCCGGCTTTCAATTACCTCGAATAGCTTTTCCAGGATCCGCCCGTCGTGACGCTCACCACTCATGCGCCGGTCTCCCCGCTATTCTTCTCTTCGCGCACGGCGATGCCGGCCCGCCGCATGTGCGCCTTCGCCTGAGCAATGGTGAACGTGCCGAAATGGAAGATCGAGGCCGCCAGCACCGCCGACGCATGCCCCTCGGCGACCCCCTCGACCAGATGGTCGAGCGTCCCGACCCCGCCCGAAGCGATCACCGGCACCGGCACCGCATCGGCGATGGCGCGGGTCAGCGGCAAGTCGAACCCCTGCTTGGTGCCGTCGCGATCCATCGAAGTCAGCAGGATCTCGCCCGCCCCCAGGTCGGTCATCCGCCGCGCCCAGGCAACCGCATCGATGCCGGTGGGCCGCCGGCCGCCGTGGGTGAACACCTCGAAGCGGTCGGCGCCGACCGACTTGGCATCGACGGCGACGACGATGCACTGGTTGCCAAATTTCTCCGCCGCCTCGCCGACGAACTCCGGCCGGGCGACGGCAGCTGTGTTGATCGAAACCTTGTCGGCCCCGGCGAGCAGCAGCTTGCGGATGTCCTCGAGCGTGCGCACGCCGCCACCGACGGTCAGCGGCATGAAGCACTGCTCGGCTGTGCGGCGGACGACATCGAAGATGGTCTCGCGGTTCTCGTGGCTGGCGGTGATATCGAGGAAGCACAGCTCGTCGGCGCCGGCGGCATCGTAGACGCGCGCCTGCTCCACCGGATCACCCGCATCGACCAGATCGACGAAACGCACGCCCTTGACGACACGTCCAGCATTGACGTCGAGGCAGGGAATGATGCGGACCTTCAGCACGGCTCACTTCCCGTCCGTCGCGTGGTGCAGCAGCCGGACCGCTTCTGCCGCATCGACCCGCCCGTCGTAAAGCGCGCGGCCACAGACGACGCCGGCGATGACGCCCTCGCCGGCAGCCTTCGCCGCTTCCAGATCCGCCATTGTCGAGACGCCGCCGGACATGATCACCGGGATATCTATGGCGCTGGCGAGCGCCACCGTCGCCTCGATGTTGGGGCCTTGCATGACACCGTCGCGGCCGATGTCGGTGAAAATGATGGCGGCAACCCCGGCATCCTCGAAGCGCCGCGCCAAGTCGAGAGCGCTGGTATCCGACTGCTCCGACCAGCCTTCCACTGCCACGCGCCCATCGCGGGCGTCGATGCCAACGGCGATGCGACCGGGGAAATCGGCGCAGGCATCGCGGACGAGATCGGGATAGCGCAGCGCAGCGGTGCCGAGGATGACCCGGCGGACGCCGCGGTCCAGCCAGTTGGCGGCCGTCGCCAGCGTGCGGATGCCGCCGCCGAGCTGGACCGGCAGATCGACCGCCGCCATGATGGCGGCGACGGCGCTGCCGTTGACCGGACGGCCGGCAAACGCTCCGTCGAGATCGACGACGTGCAACCACCGGCAGCCGGCATCGGCAAAGATCCGCGCCTGATCCGCCGGATCCTGGTTGAACTCGATCGCTGTCGCCATGTCGCCCCGGCGCAGGCGGACGCAGCGCCCCTGCTTCAGGTCGATCGCCGGAAAGAAGATCACGGCCGCCACCTCAGGAAGTTGCCGATCAGCCGCAGGCCGGTCCTCTGGCTCTTCTCCGGATGAAACTGCGTGCCGACGATGTTGTCCCGGCCGATGACCGCCGCGACCTCGCCACCATAGTCCGCCGCTGCCAGCACCACCGCCGGGTTCGCCGGCCGGAAGCCGTAGGAATGGACGAAATAGGCGTGGTCCCCCGGCACAATACCGGCGAGGACCGGATGGTCCGGGGCGTGCACGATGAGATCGTTCCAGCCCATGTGCGGGATTTTCAGGCCGCCGGCAGCCGCCGGCAACAGGGCGACTTCGCCGCTGATCCAGCCCAGCCCCTCGTGGTTGCCGTGTTCCCGGCCGATGCTTGCCAGCAGCTGCATGCCGACGCAGATGCCCAGAAACGGCCGGCCAGCATCGAGCACGGCCCGGTGCAGCGTCTCGATCATCCCGGGCAGGGCTTCGAGGCCGCGCTTGCAGTCCCCGAACGCGCCGACTCCCGGCAGCACGATCCGGTCCGCCTGCGCCACCGCGCGCGGATCGCTGCTGACGATGACGTCCTCGGCAAGGCCGGTCTCAGCCACGGCGCGCTCGAAGGCCTTGGCGGCCGAGCGGAGGTTGCCCGAGCCGTAATCGACGATGACGAGGCTCATCGGACGAGATCCGCGGCGAGGCTCGGCCGCTCGTCCCAGAAGCGCCGTTCGGCGGCATCCCGGTCGCTGCCAGTGACCACGGCCACCTCCAGGTAGCCGCTACGGAACAGCGTCCAGCGCTTCAGATCGCTGCCAAACACCCCGAGCAGCATCGAAAAGGCGAGCGAGACGGCCATCCTGGTCAGCGCATCGGCGCCGAGCAGGCCCAGCAGCGCGTTCAGCGCCACCTCGACAGCCAAGATGCCGGCCGCGACCAGCCACAACCGGCACCAGACCGCCCACAGCAGGGAAAAGAAGAAGGCAGGCCAGCTGAATCCCTCCTTCACCAGCCGGATATCCTGCTCCGGATCGAGGGGCGGACGTCGCATATGGACGGTGAACACCTGCATGCTCAATCGCCCGTCGCCGCTGCCTTGCGTGCCGGGGCGCTCATAGCGAAGCTCCCAGCACACCCTTGGTGGAAGGAATGGCCTCCGCCCGCCGGGCATCGATCTCCACCGCTTGGCGCAACGCCCGAGCCAAGCCCTTGAAGCATGATTCGCAGATGTGGTGGTTGTTCTCGCCGTAGAGCGTCTCGACGTGCAGCGTCAACCCCGCGTTCAGCGCCAGCGAGTGGAACCAGTGGCCGATCAGCTCGGTATCGAGGTCCCCCAGCTTCGGCTGCGAGAACGCTACCTTCCACACCAGATAGGGGCGCCCGGAGACGTCGATGACCACCCTTGTCAGCGTCTCGTCCATCGCCGAGAGCGCCTCGCCGAAGCGGCGGATGCCGCGGCGGTCGCCCAGCGCCTGGTCGAGCGCCTGGCCGAGGGTGATCGCGGTGTCCTCGGTGGTGTGGTGGGTATCGATGTGCAGGTCGCCGACCGTCTTCACGTCGAGGTCGATGAGGCTGTGGCGGGCGAGCTGCTCCAGCATGTGGTCGAGAAAGCCGATGCCGGTGGCGACGGCGCAACGGCCGCTGCCGTCGAGCCCGACGCTCGCCGTCACTTCCGTCTCTTTCGTCCGTCGTTCGACCGTTGCCCGGCGCATATGCTCGTCTCCCGCCGGGCTTATACCAGCAAGCGCCCGCCGATGCCATTGATGCGAGGGGCAGCATCACCTGCGCCTCGGCCGCCAAGATCTCAGTCTAGGGAGTCGCGCGGAGAATTAGGCGTCCCGGTATTGCGCTTTATACCCTGGCCTGAACCACGCAAGCTTGGTATCCCCAAAATGATTTTTGTCCCAGACGAACCAAGCGTATGCGGTCGTTCCACTACCAGCACGCGTGGCGTTCCTCTGGCAAAAGGTGATGCGCTCGCTGAAGACCCATACTCGACTGGCGATAGAAGCTGAAATCCCTACAAAATGAACTTGGTCAGGTCGGCATTCTTGGCCAGTTCGCCGACGCGGGTGCGAACATCCTGCGCGGAGATCTCGATGGTCTCGCCGGAGCGTTCCGAGGCGGTGAAGCTGATGTCCTCGACCAGCTTCTCCATCACCGTCTGCAGCCGCCGGGCACCGATGTTCTCGACGCCGGAGTTGATCTCGGCGGCCAGCGTCGCAATCTCCTCGATCGCGTCGGGGGTGAAGTCGAGGTCGACTTCCTCGGTCGCCATCAGCGCCTTGTACTGCTTGATCAGGCTCGCCTCGGGCTCGGTGAGGATGCGCACGAAGTCCTCGCGGTTGAGCGCGCGCAGCTCGACACGGATCGGCAGGCGGCCCTGCAGCTCCGGCAGCATGTCAGACGGCTTGGCGACGTGGAACGCCCCCGAGGCGATGAACAGGATGTGGTCGGTCTTCACGTTGCCGCGCTTGGTGGGCACGATGGTGCCCTCGATCAGCGGCAGCAGGTCGCGCTGCACCCCCTCGCGGCTGACGTCGGCGCCTGCCCGGTCCGAGCGGGCGGTGATCTTGTCGATCTCGTCGAGGAAGACGATGCCCTCGTTTTCCACCGCCTCGATCGCCTCCCGGACCACCCGCTCCTCGTCCAGCAGCTTGTCGGCTTCCTCGGCGACGAGGAGGTCGTGCGACTGGCCGATGGTCAGCTTCTTGGTCTTCTTCGGCGCGCCACCGAACGCCTTGGAGAACATCTCGGAAATGTTCAGCATGCCCATCTGGGCACCGGGGACGCCGGGGATATCGAACGTCGGCAGTTGCATGCCGGCGCCGTCGGCGACCTGCAGCTCCACTTCCTTATCGTCCAGCTCGCCGGCGCGAAGCTTGCGCCGGAACTTCTCGCGGGTCTCGTTGCCGGCCCCCTCGCCCACCAGGGCGGTAATGGCGCGCTCCTCCGCCGCCAGCTCCGCTCTTGCCGCCACCTGCTTGCGCAGCTTCTCGCGGGTCATGTGGATGGCGATCTCGACGAGGTCGCGGATGATCTGCTCGACGTCGCGGCCGACATAGCCGATCTCGGTGAACTTGGTCGCTTCGACCTTCAGAAACGGCGCCTGCGCCAAGTTGGCGAGACGGCGGGCGATCTCGGTCTTGCCGACTCCGGTGGGGCCGATCATCAGGATGTTCTTCGGCAGCACCTCCTGGCGCATGCCGTCCGCCAGCTGCTGACGGCGCCAGCGGTTGCGCAGCGCGATCGCCACCGCCTTCTTGGCGTCTTTCTGACCAACGATGTGGCGATCCAGTTCGGAGACGATCTCGCGCGGGGTGAAGCTGGTCATAGGCTCTCGACGAGGATGTTGCGGTTGGTGAAGACACAGATGTCGGCGGCGATCTCAAGGGCGCGGCGGGCCACCTGCTCGGCATCAAGGTCGGTGCGATCCATCATCGCCCGCGCTGCCGAAAGGGCGAAGGAGCCGCCCGAGCCGATGCCGATCAGCCCGTCCTCCGGCTCCAGCACGTCCCCCGAACCGGTCAGCACCAGCGAGACGGAGCGGTCGGCGACCGCCATCATCGCCTCCAGCCGGCGCAGGTAGCGGTCGGTCCGCCAGTCCTTGGCTAGCTCGACGCAGGCGCGGGTGAGCTGGCGGGGATACTGCTCCAGCTTCGCCTCCAGCCGCTCGAACAGGGTGAACGCGTCGGCGGTAGCCCCGGCGAAACCGGCGACGACACTGCCGTCGGCGAGACGGCGCACCTTGCGGGCGTTAGCCTTGATCACCGTGTTACCCAGGGAGACTTGGCCGTCGCCGGCAATGACGACACGGTCGTCCTTGCGCACGGCGAGGATAGTCGTGCCGTGCCATTGCTGGCCGCTGTCGGTCATTCGCTGCTTCCGCTCTCGGGTGTCATGGACGGGATTTCAAGAGGCACCGGACGCATGTATGCGGATCGGCGAAGCCGGTCAAGGCCCGCTCGCGGGCGCAAAGTCGGCTGTCCGTCCGGCACTTTGCATCGCGGCAGGCGGAGCCATGCGCCGGGCGCGCTTCTCCGCTGCGGCGACAGCCGGTGATCCCCTGGTGCTCTGTGGCCTATATTACACGCAGCGCTGGTGAAAGCGGTCCGCCCTCCCGCAGGCCTGACGCCGGCAGATGTGTTACTCAAATCAAGGTGTTGCCGATGGTCGACCAAGCTCAGCTCGTCCCGGCTGCGGAGACTGCGGCCCCCTCGTCCGCAGCGGCGCAGGTCCTCTCCAGCCCGGCGGCGGAACCGCCAGCACTTGGTGCTGCGCTTGCGCACCGCAACGGCGAGCGGCGGGTGCTCGATTCGGAGCTGCTCGAAGGCCTCGACCGCGCCATCAACGCGGCAACGGCCAAGATGACGCTGGGCACTTCGCCGGCTGGCACCGCCATGACCTGTTTCGACTGGCTGGCCCACCTTGCGGCTTCACCGGGCAAGCAGCTGCAGCTGGTCGAGCACGGCATCGCCAACGCCTGCCGGCTCGGCGACTATGCGGTAAAGGCGGCGTCCGATCCCGAGGCCGCTCCTTGCATCGATCCTGGCCGCGACCACCGGTTCTCCCACGATTCCTGGCGGCGGTTTCCGTTCAATCTGATCCACCAGGCGTTCCTGCTCAACGAGGAGTGGTGGAAGGACGCGACCACCGGTATCCGCGGCGTCTCCCGCCACAACGAGCGGGCCGTTTCCTTCGGCGCCCGCCAGTTCCTCGATATGATGTCGCCTTCCAACATCCCGGTCCTCAACCCGGAGGTCTTGCAAACGACGCTGGAAGAGGGCGGCGCCAACCTGCAGCGCGGCGGACAGTACTATCTCGAAGATTTCAAGCGCCTTGTCACCGGCGCCAAGCCGGCGGGGGCCGACAATTTCCAGGTCGGCAGGGACGTTGCCGTCACGCCCGGGAAGGTCGTCTTCCGCAACCGGCTGATGGAGCTGATCCAGTACGAACCGGCGACGGCCGAGGTGCAGCGCGAGCCGATACTGATGCAGTCGGCGTGGATGATGAAGTACTACATCATGGACCTCTCGCCGCAGAACTCCATGGTCAAGTACCTCGTCGATCACGGCCACACCGTGTTTATGATCTCGTGGATGAATCCGCAATCCGAGGACCGCGACCTCGGCATGGACGACTACCGGACGCTGGGAACGATGGCGGCGCTTGATGCCATCGGCGAGATCCTGCCGGGCCGCAAGGTGCACGCCGTCGGCTACTGCCTTGGCGGTATCCTGCTGACCATTGCCGCGGCGGCGATGGCGCGCGACGGCGATGACCGCCTCGCCAGCATGACCCTGTTCACCACCATGACCGACTTTACCCAGGTCGGCGAGATGGAGGTGTTCATGGACCCCAGCGAGGTCGCGTTCATCGAGGACATGATGTGGGAGAAGGGCTTCCTCGACGGCAAGCAGGCGGGCGGCGCCTTCCAGCTTCTCAAATCGCGCGATCTGATCTGGTCGAAGATGGTCCGCGAGTACTTCCTCGGACAGCGGGCGCCGATGTTCGACCTGATGGCATGGAACGCCGACGGAACCCGCATGCCGTACCGGCAGCATTCCGAGCTGCTGCGCCACCTCTATCGCGACAACCAGCTGTTCTCCGGCTGTTACAAGGTCGGCGGGCGGCCGATTCACATCAGCGATATCCACATCCCGATCTTCGCCGTCGCCGCGGAGGGAGACCATGTCGCGCCATGGAAGTCGGTGTTCCGGCTCCATCTGCAGAGCGATGCCACCTCGCTGACCTTCGTGCTGACCAGCGGTGGCCACAACGTCGGTATCGTCAACGAGCCGGGGCATCCGCACCGCAGCTTCCAGATGAGCACGGCGCGCGAGGGCGACCGCGTTGCCGATGCGGAAACCTGGCACGCAAACACCCCGCGCACACAAGGCTCGTGGTGGCCGGCTTGGCAGCAGTGGCTGACCGCCCAGTCGAGCGGCTTGGTGGCCTTGCCCGAGATGGGTGCTGCCGATCGGGGCTTCCCCGCCCTTGCTGATGCTCCCGGCACCTACGTGCTGCAACAGTAGACGGAGCGCCGGGCACCTTTGCGGGCGATCCGAGAGGGCATGACCGTCCTCCGGATCGCCCGGTTCTAGCGGTATTTGTCCGTTTGGCTGCTCTATTCCTTATCGGATGCGAGACCTTGACGGATTTCCTCGCTCGCCTGGTTCACCAGTTCGAGCGCCTTTTTTCGGTGACCGTTAAAATCATGGGCAGCCGATTCCAGCTCGGCCTTCGCCTTGCCCAGTTGCTGAAGCGCCGCTTCCATCTTGGGGTGGTCCTCTTTCGCGGCAGTGGGCGCCGCACCGCCGGGCTTCGCCGGGGCGGTGGCCGCCGGGTGCTGCTGGGCGAACGCCACCCCCGGCGCGAGAATTCCCAGGCCCGCCGCCAGGCTTGCGGCAGACAAGAAAGCCGACACTCGGAACACTTTGTCTTGCATGGGTTTGCTCCTGTAATCCGCGACGTGATCGCGCCGTAGCAGGTATTCCCTGCAGGGCCTCCTGGCGAATTAACCTTTGTTCAGAATCACGTCGGATCGGCAAGGCTGCCGGTGCTATGGTGGCGCCATGAAGCCTGAACGTGTCGATGCGCGCGACGTCCTCGATCCGAACGCCAAAACGGCCCGGACGCTCAGCGCCCGCATCGTCGGTCATTTCGTCCACTGCGGGCCCGATGCCTGGGACGATTATATTTTCGAGCCTCTGGCCGCCGGCGAGCCGATCGCCGTCATGGCCGACGTTCCGGTGCAGACGGAAGGCGAAGGCGCGTGCTTCCGCATGCGCCGGCGTGGCGAGGTCGTTCGGCTGGAATGGCTGCCAGCGGAAGGCGAGCTGCCCGACGTGGCGGACCGGCAGGCCGCGTTCGCCACCACCTGCGTGCGTCCGTGGGGAGAGGATCCCGGCCGCGGTGCCGCCGCGGTCATCGCCGAAAAACTCACGCAAACACCGCCCAAGCCGTCCCTGGACTGACGGTTCCTCCCCGCTCACGCTGCGTTCAGCCGCGGTGCCGGCCGGCCACGGTCATAGGACGATCGCGGCCGTCCCGGCTGCTTTTGACTCGACAAGCCATTTAGAATCTCTCTAGGCTGAGCGTGTGATGGCGACGTGCATGCCCGCCACGCTGCTGGCCGGTTCGTCCTTACCGGCCGGTTCCTGGGCGAACTCCGGTTGGATCAGAGGGATCCGGCCTCGCCCCTGGTGCATCTTACCGCACGTCCCTCGCCTCCCCGGGTCTGCCGGCGCATTGCAGCGGATCCGTCCCGCCAACAGCAGCACCGTTCCAGCCGTTCCGCATCCGATGCCCGCATCGAAGCGGCACCCTGCCCCGCGTGCTGCGCTTGAAGCCGAAGGAGGAGTGCATGCGCGCTTTTCTGATTGCCGCGGCCGCTGTCCTGGCAGGCACCTTCACCGTTCCCGCCCACGCCGGCCCGGCCGCACCATCCATCGTCTCCGGCTCCTACTACCATTCCCGCTTCGAGGGTCGGCGCACCGCCTGCGGCGAGCGCTATGACAGTAGCGACTACACCGCCGCCAGCAACCGCCATCCCTGCGACAGCCTGGTGCGGGTCACCCGTGGCGGCCGGTCGGTGGTGGTCCGGGTCACCGACCGTTGCGGCCACTGCGGCATTGACCTGACCCCGGCCGCAGCCCGGCAAATCGGCCTGCACCGCGTCGGCCGCGCACCGGTCTCGGTGCAGCGCCTCGACTGACCCGGACCAGAACACGGAAAAGCGCCGTCAGACGGGCACCCGTACCCGCCGCAGCAGAACGTAGAGGGCGCCTTCGCCGCCGTGGCTGCGGGCGGCGTGGCAGAAGGCGAGGACGCGGCTCCGGTTCGGAGGCTCGACCAGCCAGCGCGGCACCATCGTCTTCAGCACCCCGACGGCCCCGTCCGGACCATAGCCCTTGCCGGTGATGACGAGAACGCAGCGGCCACCCGCCGACTGGCTCACCGCCAGCGCCGCGGTCAGATGGCGGTGGGCTTCGGCCTGGGTGTAGGTGTGCAGGTCGAGGACGGCGTCCGGCGGGATCAGCCCGCGGCGCAGCCGCGCGAGGGTGCGCTTGTCGATGCCGGCCGGCGTGCCGTGCACGAGATCGCTGGGCGCCGGGTGCAGCCGCAACGGCTCATCAGCTTTCCGCTGCGCGGGCTTTGCCGCCGCAGCGGGAGCAGGCGGCGGCGCGGCGATTTCCGCAACCGCAGTCGTTGGCGTTGCCTTTTCTTCCGCAGCGGTCTGCTCGTCAGGCGCATGGAGCCGCCGGACGTCGGCGACCGCGCGCCGCCACAGCTCGGTCTCATCGGGACTCGGCACCCGGTGCCGGCGCGATCCGGAAGCACGCGGACCGCTACTGCGGGCATTCTCCATCGACCAGCATGATCTGCAGACGCTTCGGGCCATGCGCGCCGAGCAGCAGCGTCTGTTCGATGTCTGCGGTGCGCGAGGGACCGGTGATCCAGTTCACCACCCGCGGCATCCTGCCGTTGCCCAGCTTTCCGCGCAAGCGTTGCCATGCGTCCTCGTAGCTACCGACGATGCGTTCGCTCGGCAGCACCACGAGATGCGCCTCCGGCAGGAAATTCAGCGTCGTCGGACTCTTCGGTCCGGACAGCAGGATCAGCGTGCCGGTCTCGGCGACGCCGGCGAAGGCACTCGTGACGGACGCCGCATCGCTGTCGACCGCGGGCCCGGTCGCCGTCTCCAGCAGCGGTTCGCTATGCCACGGCACAGCCTGCATCACCGCGTCATCGCCGATGCGCACGGCGGAAGGCATATTGGCGACGCGCAGATAGCGGACGACTGCGTCCGGCACTTCCTCCAGCCCGGCTAGACGGACGACCGTCGCCTGCACCCGCTCGGCCTCGAAGATGAACCTGTCGATTCGCTCCTCCGGCGAGGGCTGCCCCCGCGCTGGGACGATGTTGCTGCGCGGCTCGTCGAGCCGCCGCTGCAGCACCGCGGCTTCCGTATCCGGCAACCGCTCGCGGCCGAGAGCGGCGCGCACTGCCGCCAGCATGGAGGTGCGTGCGTCGGTCACTGCCGTCGTCCTCCCCGCGCCGACCACATTTCCTGGAACGTGAACCCCTGAGGCGCTGGCAGGTCCCGGGCGCCGGTCCAGCCGGAGGCCATCGGCAGCCAGCGGAAGCGCCCGCGCTTGCGCCCGAGTGCGGCGAGCGCCGCGACCCCGATCTGCATCACCATCTGGTAGAGGGCCGGCCGCCGCGCCACGAACGCCCAGCCGGCCAAGCCCCAGCGCACCGGCTTTGCAGACAGCTTCTTTTCGAATTGCTGGTCGCGCAGTTTGCGCAGCATGCGCGGCAGGGGAATGCGCATCGGGCACACCTCCTCGCAGCGGCCGCACAACGTCGATGCGTTGGGCAGGTGGCCGGCCTCGTCGACGCCGATGAGGTTCGGAATCAGAACCGCCCCCATCGGCCCGGAGTAGACCCAGCCGTAAGCATGGCCCCCGATGGCGCCGTAGATCGGACAATGGTTGATGCAGGCGCCGCAACGGATACAGCGCAGCATCTCGCGGAATTCGTTGCCCAGCATGCGGCTGCGGCCATTGTCGAGCAGCAGCACGTGGAAGGCAGGTGGCCCGTCGAGATCTTCCGGCCGGCGCGGCCCGGTGGTGAACGTCGTGTAGACGGAGAGATCCTGGCCGGTCGCTGAGCGCGCCAGCAGCCGCAGGATGGTGCTGGCATCCTCCAGCGTCGGGACCACCTTCTCGAGTGACGCGATGACGATCTGCACCTGGGGTAGTGTCTGGGTGAGATCGCCGTTGCCCTCGTTGGTCACGAGAACGATCGAGCCGGTCTCGGCGACCAGCATGTTCGCGCCAGTGATGCCGACTTCGGCCTGCAGGAACTTGCGGCGAAGGACGGTGCGGGCCTCGTCCAGCATGGCCCGCGGCTCTTCGAGCGGGCGGTCGGCCGGATACTCGGCGTGATGCTCGCGAAAGGAATCGGCGACCTGCTCTTTCGACAGGTGGATGGCTGGGGCAATGATATGGCTTGGTGGCTCGTGGCGAAGCTGGATGATGTATTCGCCGAGGTCGGTCTCGATCGGCGCGACGCTGTGTTCTTCGAGGAATTCGTTGATCCCGATCTCCTCGCCGATCATCGACTTGCCCTTGGTGACGGTATGGGCGCCGCTCTCGCGGCAGATCGACAGCACCGTCTGGCGGGCGGACTCGGCGTCGGCGCACCAATGCACGCGTCCGCCGTTTTCCGTCACCTTCTCCTCGAAGCGCTCAAGGTAGAAGTCTAGATTCTCAAGGGTATGGTTCTTGATATCGCGTGCCGCATCGCGCAGCGAGTCGAATTCTGGCAGCCGGTCGATGGCGAGCCGGCGCTTGACCGGAAACCCCTGGCTGAAACGGGCGAGCGACGCCTGCAAGTTGACATCGCCCATCGCCCGGTGCGCGTTGTCGGGAAAAACGCGAGCCGTCGATTGCATCTGGCCTCCCTCCCCGGCGTCGCCCCCGCCGGACTTGGTCTTCTTGTCAGCTTCTTGGTGCGCCGATTGGCGGTGTTTCTTCGATATCGCCGGCCAGGACCTCGGCGACGTGGCGGACGCGCACGCGCGAGCCGCGGCGGGAGAGCCGGCCGGCGATGTTGAGCAGGCAGCCGAGATCGCCGCCGAGCAGCGTATCGGCGCCGGTGGCGAGAACCTCGTCGGCTTTGGCGTCGACCATCTTGCCGGAGATCTCGGGATACTTGACGCAGAACATGCCGCCAAAGCCGCAGCATGTATCGCGCATCTCCATCTCTTTGACCGACAGACCGTCGATACCTTCCAGGAGGGCGCGCGGCTGCGGGCGCACACCCAGTTCGCGCAGGCCCGAACACGAGTCGTGGTAGGTAACGACGCCGTCGTAGCGGCCGTCCACCCGCGCCACCTTCATCACCGTGGTCAGGAAACTGGTCAGTTCCCACGTCCGCTCGGTCAGGTCGGCAACAGCCGCCGCCATCTCCGGCTCGTCGTCGAACAGCTCCGGGTAATGAGTCTTGATGGTACCAGCGCAGGAGCCGGACGGCGCGACGACGTAATCCACTTGGGCGAAAGCCTTGATCACCTGCCGAGCGAGCGATTTGGCATCAGATCGATCTCCGGAGTTCATCGCCGGTTGGCCGCAGCAGGTCTGCGCGGCCGGCACGACCACCTCGCAACCGGCGTCCTGCAGCAGCTTCACCGCGGCGAAGCCGACCGCGGGGCGCATGGTATCGACGAGACAGGTGACGAACAGACCGACGGTCGGGCGCATGGCAGACATGCGCACAACAATGGGCTCATCGCCGCAGGTTGGCAAGCGAGCGATGCGCCCTGCTGCGTCGCAAAACGCGCATTTTCAGATGTCCTTAGCTGCTAACGGCGGCGCTACGCGGCAGCAGCAGGAACCAGCGGCCATCCTGCTTCATCAGGCCGGCGCCAGCGGCAGCGGTCTCGTCCGAGCCCCAGAACAGATCGCCGCGGATGGGACCTTTGATCGCGCCGCCGGTGTCCTGCGCCACCACCAACCGCCGCAGCGGTGCATCTCCGAGTAGCGGATCCGTCGTATCGAGCCAGATCGGCACGCCGTACGGCACGAACGACGGATCGACGGCGAGGCTGCGTCCGGGGGTCAGCGGCACCCCCTGGGCACCGATCGGCCCTTCGCCGTCGATGAGCCGGAAGAAGACGTAGGAGCCGTTCAGCCGCATCAGCGCCGGCGCCTGTTGCGGGTGGAGCCCGAGCCAGCTGCGGATCGCCTGCATCGACATCTGTTCCTGCGGGATTTCGCCGCGACGGATCAGCTCTGCGCCGATCGGATAGTAGGCGTAGCCGTTCTTGCCGGCATAGCCGATGCGCACGACCGAGCCATCGGTCATCTGCACTTGGCCGGAGCCCTGGATGTGCAGGAAGAACGCATCGACGGGATCGTCGAGCCAGAGAAGTTCGAGGCCGCGGCCGGTCAGCGCGCCAGCCTCGATCTGCGCCCGGCTGGGCAGTGCCACGCGGCTGCTGCTGTTCGCTGCGCCCGGTGGCGGCTGGTAGACCGGCACCTGGTGACGGGCGGTCCGCGTCCACGATCCGTGCAGCATCGGCTCATAGTAGCCGGTGAACAGTCCCCGTTCGGAGGCGCCATTGCGGGCGCGGTACGGCACGAACCATTGCTCGAAGAAGCGGCGGGCGGCGCGGTCGTCGAGCGTGACGAGATAGCCGGCGGCGCAGAGCTGCTGCCAGTCGGCGATGCGGCCGAACTGCGGATAGATGCCCAGCGACGTCGCCGCGTCCTTGCGGGTCATCTTCGCGCACGAGCGCTGCAGCGCCGCCAGCGCGCCGGCGTGATTATCCGATGCCCACCCGGGCAGGCTGCTGAAGCTGACGGGAACGAGATCGAGGCTGGCCGCGGTCGGCGGTGGGGCTGGCGGGGCTGGCGGGGCCGATGGCCGGTACCGGGTCGACGATCCCGACGAGCAGGCGGCCGCGAGCAGTGCTGCGGTAACCATCACCGACCGGATGAGGAAGAAAGACAGACGGCGGTGGGCCGCACACGGCACCATGCTGTTCTCGCTCGACGGAATGCTGGCTGGCCCGCGAGCATGCGGTTCCTGCACCCGGCCGCCAACGGCGATCGCTATCGCTACAAGCAAGTCGTTGCCGGGAAAGGCGCTGCCGTATCGGAGAGAAGAAGATCGCCGTCGCCGCCGGCACGCGCTGTGGGGAGTGATTCGCTCTCAGTCGGCGGTGCCGGTTGCCACCAGCGCCCAGTTGGGATCGGACGAGCGGGTGTCCCGGGCGAACGTCCAGAAGTCGGTGACGTCGATCACCTGCGTCGGGTTGCCTTCGATGACGGTACCACTAGCATCGTAAAGGGCAGAGATTTGTTCGGTGACGAACTTAACGGTGACGTGCGCCGTACGCCCGGCCATGTACGCTTCGGTGATGTCGCTCGACTTCATGGCGACCAGCTTGGTCTCCAGGCGCTGGCCGCCAGCCTGCCGCTGGCGGATCGACTCATCGAAGTTCGCGTAAACCTCTGGGCTGAGCAGCGGCCGCAAGGCGTCGCGGTCACCGGCAGCGAAGGCATTGAGAATGAGCTCGAAGGCGATGCGGGCGCCCGAGGCAAACTCCTGGGGATCGAAGCGCGGATCGGCAACGCCGATCTGGGTCAGACCGACCTCTAGCGGGCCCTTTGGCCCCGCCGCCACCGTCGGCGCTTCGACCGGCCGCGCGGCATCGACGGGCCGTTCGTTGCGATCGGGAAGGTGGACCACCTTCTCATCGCCGGGTTCCGGCTTCGGCCGCGGGGCGAATGGGTCAGGATTACGATTCTGATGACCGTCCCGGCGGCCAAGGACGCTGCGCAGGCGCAGGATCAGAAACCCTGCCACCAGAGCGAACAGAATGATATCGAGGAACTGAAAGCCTTCGCCCATCACCTCTGAACACGCCTTTTGCGCGATAACGATACCGGCGGGCTGCGGCCCGGAATCTCCGAAGCTACCGGTTCAGGGCCGTTCGGTCCAGTTGGGTTTCATCCGACGGCAGACGATATACGCGATGTAAGATATGAAAGGGCACACGGCAAGCATGCGGTTCCTGATCACGGCGGCGGTCCTCGCCGTGCCGATACTCGATATCGCTTCCCTCATCGCCGTCGGCGCACGGATCGGCATCGGTCCCACCATCGCCGCCGTGATCCTGTCCGGCTTCGCCGGCGGTATCCTGATGCGGGCACAGGGCTTCACCCTCTTTCAGCAGGCGCGAGCAGCGCTCGCGGCCGGTCGCTTTCCGGCCCGCGAGGTATTCGACGGCGCCTGCGTGCTGGCGGGCGGTGCGCTCCTCATGCTGCCGGGCTTCGTCTCCGACGTCCTCGGCCTCCTGCTGCTGGCCCCGCCGGTGCGCGGCCTCCTGCGCCGGCTGATCGGCGCTGCGGCGCTGCGCTCCGGCCGCTTCGAGGTGTTCACGGTGGGGCCGGACGGAATCCGCCGCCCGCCGGGCACGGCGCCGACGATCGAGGGTGAGTACCATCACGTTGAGGAGACACCGCCTCTCATCCCGCCGCCCGCTGAGCCGGAGAACGACAGCCCGGGCAGCCGCCCTGCCAGCGGTCGGTCGCCCTGGCAGCAGCCGTAGCGCTCCCACGCAAGCGATGGCGCCGCGGTTGTTCACCTGGGCGATCCATGCTAGTCCCGCCCCATAAACGCAATTGCGAACGGAACGAGAGCAATGACCGAGTCTCCGACCGGCGACCGGCCGCAGGGCGGCAACGGCGGTGCCGACGCCGCCGAGCAGCGGCCGCCGCTGGTCATCAACGCCCAATATGTCAAGGACCTGTCCTTCGAGGTCCCCGGCGCGCCAGCGATCTTCACCCAACTGCAGCAGCGTCCGCCGGACATCTCGATCAAGGTGGATGTGCAGGCGCGGCCGCTCGACACCGACATCTACGAGGTCGTCCTCGAGACCCGGGCTGACTGCAAGTCGGGCGATCAGGTGGCGTTCATCCTCGAACTCGCCTACGCCGGAGTCTTCACCCTCAACGTTCCGCCCCAGGACGTGCGGCCGGTGCTGCTGATCGAATGCCCGCGCATGCTGTTCCCGTTCGCACGCCAGATCCTGTCATCGACGACGCTGAACGGCGGCTTCCTGCCACTGATGCTGGGTCCAGTGGACTTCGCCGCGCTTTACGAGCGCCACCTGCAGGAGGGGGCCGGCGATGGTCCCGAAGCTGGGACATTGCTCGCCTGAAATAGACGCTACCCGGCGGCCTTCACCGGCACCGCCGCCGGTTCTCCCTCCCTGGTGCGCCACAGCGGATCGCTGATAGTGGCAAGGAAGGCCTCGTGCGCTGCCGCTTCCGCTTCATTGGGTGCCGTCAGCTTCGGAACCCAGGCGGATGCGTCGATGCCGCAGAGCCGCCGTGCAGGCATGGCGACAAGCGATAGGCCGGGCTCCCGGCCACCGCACAGTTCCAGGTAGACGCTCGCCAGCAGTCGTGCGTCCTTCAGCGCGCCGTGCAGGCTGCGATCGCTAAGATCGATCATATAGCGGCGGCAGAGGGCATCGAGGCTGGCGGGGGCGCCGGGAAACTTGCGCCGTGCCATCTCGACGGTATCGATGCAGCGTGTCGCCCTGATCGGCGGAAAGCCCAGCGATTTCAATTCAGCGTTGAGGAAGCCGAGGTCGAACGCGGCGTTGTGGATGACCAGCTGAGCCTCGCCGAGAAATTCCAGCACATCGGCGACGACCTCGGCGAACACCGGCTTTTCCGCCAAAAAGGCGGTGGAGAGGCCGTGCACGGCGAATGCTTCCGCCGGCATCTCGCGCTGCGGGTTGACGTAGCGGTGCAGGATCTTGCCGGTGGGCACATGATTGTTCAGCTCGACCGCGCCGATCTCGACGATGCGGTGTCCGGAAGCCGGGTCAAGGCCGGTGGTCTCGGTGTCGAGAACGATTTCGCGCATCTAAGAATTCTAAATCTTGTGGTATTTTTCGTCAATGACGCAATTTGTTGAAATTCCGCCACACCTTCCCCGGCTCTTCACGTAGTTCCGCGACGATCCGGCGCAGCGCCGCGAAGGTCACGGCGCGGCCGAGCCCGCTGGGAACGACGAAATCCGCCCGCCGCCGCTTCTGTGCATCGGGCATCTGCCGGCAGGCGACGGCGGCGATGCGCGCCCGGTCCATGTTCGGCCGGCGCAGCAGACGAGCCACCTGCAGGAACCGTGGCGCCGAGACGACGCAGACGACATCGCACCAGCGCTCGCCCGCCGTCTCGAACAGCAGCGGTATATCGAGAACGACCAGTGCGCGGCCCTGACGGGCGGCGGCCCGCAGGAACCGTCGACGCTCTTCCGCAACCAGAGGATGCAGGATGCCTTCAAGCCGGCGCAGCGCCGTAGCATCGCCGAACACCCGCGCGCCCAGTTTTGGTCGATCGACGGCGCCATCGGCAACCACCCCCGGAAACGCCCTGTCGACAGCGCCGACGGCGGCACCGCCACGGGCCAGCAGCCGGTGCACCGCCGCGTCGGCATCGTAGACCGGCACGCCGAGACGGCGGAACATCGCTGCCGCGGTGCTCTTGCCCATGGCGATCGACCCGGTCAGGCCGAGGATCAGCACCCCCCGGGCCTCCCTCCGAGGACAAGCCCCGCCAGATCGGGGGTGATTTCCGGCAGCGGTCCGAACCAGGCGGCGAAGCCCGGCCGCGCCTGGTGCAGCAACATGCCGATGCCGCCGACGCACGGGTTGCCGCGCGCCCGCGCCGCCGCCAGCAGCGGCGTTTTCGCCGGAACGTAGACGATATCGCAGACGACGGCGTCGCCCGGCAGGAGATCGAGACCGAGAACGAGCGGCGGCTGGCGCTGCATGCCAAGGGTGGTAGTGTTGACCAGCAGAGCCGCTCCGGCCAAGGCAACCTCGCGATCGCTCCACGGCACCACCTTGATCGGACCTCCCAGGTCCGCCGCCAGCGCTGAGGCACGGGCCGGCGTTCGGTTGACCACGCGGATCTCCGGGACGCCGGCTTCGATCAGGGCAACGACGACCGCCCGAGCGGCGCCGCCGGCACCGATGACGACGGCAGCATCCTTTCCGCCGAGCCACTGCGGCTGCGCCTGACGCAGGCTTTCGCGGAAGCCGAAGACATCGGTATTGCTGCCGGTCATCGTGCCGTCGGCGGCAATCACGATGGTATTGACGGCACCGATCCGCCGCGCCGCAGGCGTCGCCTCGTGAACCAGCGCCAGCGCCCGCTCCTTGTGCGGCACGGTCAGGTTGACGCCGCGAAAGCCCAGCTTCGGCAGCGTTGCCAACACATCGGCGAGGTGCTCCGGCCGAACCGCCAGCGGCACGTAGGCACCGTCGATGCCGTAACGCCGCAGCCACAGGCCGTGCAGCCGCGGCGACAGCGAGTGGGCGATCGGCCAGCCGATCACCCCCGCCAGCTTGGCTGCACCGGACAGGGTCGGCAGCGCCGCCACCTCGGCCGGGTACGTGCCGACTGCATGCGCCTCGGGCGTCCGCCCGCCGCCGGGCTCACTCAATCAGCAGACCCTCCCCTCTGAGAACGTCCAGCAGCGGCAGCAGCGGCAGGCCGAGGATGGTGAAGTAGTCGCCGTCGATCCGGGCGAAGGCCTGCGCTCCCAGCCCTTCCAGCCGGCACGCCCCCACCACCGCCAAGTCGGCCTCCTGCGCCGTGTCGAGGTACCAGTCGATGAAGCGGTCACTGTAGTTGCGCATCGCCAGCTCGGCCACCTCCACATGCCGGCAGAGGACGGCGGCATCCCGCATCACCACCATGCCGCTGATCAGCCGGTGGCAGCGGCCGCGCAGCTTCGCCAGCGTCGCCCGTGCTTCCTCGCGCCCGGCCGGCTTGTCCAGCCAGTCCCCGCCGCTGACCAGCAACTGGTCCGAGCCGACTACCAGCCGGCCAGGGTGGCGCGGCGCGACCGCCTGCGCCTTGGCCGCCGCCAACACCAGCGCTGCCGCTTCCCCGGAATCGCCGCAACTCCGGCAGGCAACCTTGATCGCCGCCTCGTCCACCTCCGCCGGATCCTGATGGAAACGAATGCCGGCCCCCGCGAGGACCTTTGCCCGGGTTGGGCTTGCCGAGGCCAGGACGAGACGGCCGTCGCCAGCCATATCGTTCATCGCAGCACCCCGGATATTCGCCGCTTCCTGGGGATAAGCTGGGGATTTCTCGCGTCCGCAGGCGCCAGAGACGGATTCGCCCCCGCTTGCCGCGACGTCGTCCCCCAGCTCGCAACCTGGGGACCGAAAAACCCCCCGCCTGGGAAAAGCCGGGATATCATCGCTAAGCCTCCCTGCCGATCGCGGTTGTCACCGCATCGCCGGCCGCCGAGAGGGCCAAGCGTTGCCAGGGCTTGCCGCCCTTGTCGGCAGCTTATCCACAGCGCGACAGCCGATGGGTTTTGCCGCGCAAATTCCCGAACGATCGGTGGCGGGCCGATAATCCCCGTTATCCCGTCGCCAACAACAACTACCATAGGATTCAGATTCTTTAGTTTTCTGTAGGTGGCAGAGAGCATAAGTTTCGCCGCTGCCGCCGTCACCGGGTTCTGAACAGCCGATGGAAAAGCGCCTGCTGCTTGCTCTGCACCGTCGGCCGGTCGGCCGACCGCCGTTCTGGTTCATGCGCCAGGCCGGGCGCTACCTGCCGGAATACCAGCGGCTGCGACGGCAGGAGCCGGACTTCCTGCGCTTCTGCTACACCCCGGAGCTGGCGCTGGAGGCAACGCTGCAGCCGCTGCGCCGCTTTCAGCCGGACGCTGCCATCCTGTTCAGCGATATCCTGGTGGTGGCCGACGCCCTCGGCCGCAATGTCCGCTTTGTCGAGGGACAGGGGCCAGTGCTCGATCCGCTGACCGGCCGCGCCGATATCGAGCCACTGACCGCCGAGCCGGTCGAAACGTTCCTGGCGCCGGTCTACAAGGCGGTGACGCGGATCGCCGCAGCACTGCCGGCGGATGTAGCGCTGATCGGCTTTGCCGGGGCGCCTTGGACGATGGCCCTCTACATGATCGAGGGGAAAGGCGGCACAGACGGCGGGAGGGCGCGCACGCTCGCCTATGCCGATCCCGAGGGCTTTGCCGCGCTGATCGCGGTGCTGGTCGAGGCGACCGTCCGGCACCTTTCGGCGCAGATCCGGCATGGCGCCGAGGTGGTACAGCTGTTCGACAGCTGGGCCGGCTTGCTGGCCGCCGAGGAGTTCCGCCGCTGGGTGATCGCGCCCACCGCTGAGATCGTCCGCCGCCTGCGCCAGCAGCATCCGGGTATTCCCATTATCGGTTTTCCGCGTGGCGCCGGCCTGCTCTACGGCGAGTATATCCGCGCCACCGGCGTCGATGCGGTCGGTCTCGATGCCGCTGTGCCGCTGGAGCAGGCCGCGGTCTTGCAGCGGGTGTGCGCCGTGCAGGGTAATCTCGATAATATCTTGCTCAAGGTCGGCGGCCCGGCGATGGACCGGGCGATTGTGCGGCTGGTCGAGGTCCTCGGGGGCGGGCCGTTCGTCTTCAATCTCGGCCACGGCATCCTGCCGGATACGCCTTGCGAGCACGTCGCCCGGATCGCCGAGCGCCTGCGCGCGTTTGCAGCGGCGTAACCACGGCAGAGGTGCGATGATGGTGACGGGCGATCGCGTGGCCCTCGTCCTGTTCAATCTCGGCGGTCCCGACTCCCTGGACGCGGTACAGCCGTTCCTGTTCAACCTGTTCAACGATCCGGCGATCATACGCCTGCCGGGGCCGTTACGGCGGCCGCTGGCGACGCTCATCTCGCGCCGGCGGGCGCCGGTGGCGCGCGGCATCTACCAGGAGATCGGCGGCGGCTCGCCACTGCTGCCGCAGACCCTCGACCAGGCGGCGGCGCTGGAGCGCCGGCTGAAGAGGCGCGGCCTTGACGCCCGTGTCTTCGTCAGCATGCGCTACTGGCACCCGCGGAGCGATGCGGTCGCCGCCGAGGTGGCTCAGTTTGCGCCCGCCCGGGTCGTGCTGCTGCCGCTCTACCCGCAGTACTCGACGACAACGACCGCATCGTCGCTGGCCGACTGGCGGCGCGCGGCGGTGGCGGCCGGGCTGAGGGTACCCGAGGTCGCCGTCTGCTGCTATCCGACGCAGCCGGGGTTCGTCGCGGCGGTGGCGCGCCGCCTGCGCAACGAGCTGGAGCGCGCCGACTTTCCCACCGGCTTTCGGATCCTGTTCTCGGCGCACGGCCTGCCGGAGCGCATCGTCGCCGGCGGCGATCCCTACCAATGGCAGGTGGAGCGCACTTGCGCGGCAGTGTTGGAGGCGGTCGACGGCGAGGAGATGGACCATGTCATCTGCTACCAGAGCCGCGTCGGCCCGCTGAAGTGGATCGGCCCCTCCACTCTCGAGGCACTGGAGACCGCCGCCGCCGATGGCGTTGCCGCTGTCGTCGTGCCGGTCGCCTTTGTCTCCGAGCACTCGGAGACGCTGGTCGAGCTCGACATCGACTACCGGCGGCGTGCCGTCGAGTTCGGCGTTCCCGGCTATGTCCGTGTGCCGACGGTGGGTACCGCCGAAGAATTTATCAGCGGCCTCGCCGACGTGGTCGAAGAGGTGCTGCCCAACGACGGCATCGTCTGCCTGGAAGGGGCGCGTCGGTGCCCAGCCAGCTTCGGGCGCTGCCCGTGCCGGTCCGCCGGCGATGGGCAGACGCCGGCCAACTGAAGGAGTTTTGAGCCCCGTGGACTGGTATCTCTGGCTGCGCG
>JAEULG010000127.1 GCA_016793875.1 Rhodospirillales bacterium
CCGGTTGCCCGCCAGCTGGTGGCGATGCGCAAACGCTTGGTTGGTCCTGCGCCTTCGGCTAGGGAGCGCTCGTTGGTCGCCGCGGAGCTGGGCGGAGTGACGACGCGACCGGAGGCCTTCGCGGGCGATATCGTCGTCTCGCTGGCGCTGTCGGTCGCGCAAGCCCGGCTGCGCCTCGACGAAACGGCCGCGGCGGTGCCGTCGGTGCGCGATCTGCTGTGGCAGACGGCGCTGCGCATCGAGCAGGGGGACGTGCCATTCGCCGAGCAACAGCTGGAGCAGGCGCGACAGGCGCTGACCGAGGCGCTGCAGCGCGATGCCCCCGCCGCCGAGATCGACCAGCTGATGGATGCCCTGCAGCAGGCGCTCAACCGCTATCTCGAGGCCGCAGCCGCCGAGCTGGCCCGGCGCGGCGAGCAGGCCGGGCCGGTTGGTGCGGAAGCGCAGATGCTGCGCTCGGACGACCTGACGGACCTGATCGAGGCCGCCCGGGCGATGGCCCGCTCCGGCGGCCGCGACGGCGCCATGCAGATGCTCTCGGAACTGCAACGCATGCTCGACGGCCTCCGGGCCGGCCTGCGAAACGGCAACGACACGGCGATGGCAGAGGCGCGGGCACTGATGCAGGCGCTGCACGATCTTGGCGACCGTCAGCAACGATTGCTGGACGAGACCTTCCAGCGGCTGCGCGATCAACAGGGCCGGCAGCAGGGCGACCGTCCGGCGGCGCGAGACCGCTCGCGCGCGCCAGGTCCGGTGTCTCCCGGACCGATGCCGCTCGGCCCATCTGCGGATGAGGCCGTGTCACGGCTGCCAGGGTCGCGCCCGGGCGGCTCCAGTAAGGGCGCCGGCGCTACCGAGCAGCAGGCGCTGCGCGGCGAGCTGGGTGATCTGATGCTGCGCCTCAACGATGCTTTGGGCGGTATCCCGCAGGCCATGGGCGAGGCCGACCAGGCGATGAAGGGGGCGGCAGATGCGCTCGGCCAGGGCCGGCTCGGCGAAGCGGTGCCGAACCAGACACGAGCGCTCGACGCATTGCAGCAGGCAATGCAGCAGACCGGCCAGGCGCTGGCGCAGAAGTTCGGTGGCGGCCTGGCTCTCGGCGAGGGCGACGGTGGTGACATCTTCGGCCGCCGTCCTGACGGCCGGCGCGGCCTTGTCAGCGGGACCCTCTCCATTCCCGACCGCGGCAGCGTGCAGCGGGCCAAGGAAATCGTGGACGAACTGCGCCGGCGGGCCGCCGAGCGGTCGCGCCCGACCGAAGAGCTGGATTACATCGACCGCCTGCTGCGGCGTTTCTGATTGGGATTGAGCATCACCATTGCCACCGGGCCGAGCGTCCCTACGGCGGCGACCGAGAGAAAGGCCACTCCCCAGGATAGCGGTGTCGCCCCGCCGCCACCGGCATCCAGCACCACGCCGAGAACCAGCGGCCCGATGCCGGCGCAGCCAAAGCCGACGAAGGCGTGCACGGCAAGGGTGGCGCCGCGCTGGCCGGGCGCCGACGCCTCAATGGTGCCCGCGGTGAGCGCCGCCGAATCGAGCTGGATGACGGCGGCGTAGAGCAGGGCGAGGGCGGCCAGCAGTGGATAGGGCAGGCTGGCGGCAAAGCCGAAGCCGGCTGCTGCGAGAAAAGAGAGCAGCATCACGAGGATGATCACCCGGCGCCGGCCGAAGCGCACGCATATCTCGTTGCCGAGGATGCTAGCCGCCATCGCCACGAGTCCGCTCAGCGTTGCGATCATGGTCGGCGAGCAGAGGGACGAGCCGCAGCCGGCTGTGTCCAGCGTCAGGCCGAAAACGAGAAACGCAACCAGCCAGGAGCGCACCGCAAATAGCTCCCAGCAGTGGACGCCATAACCCAGGATGAAGGCGAGCGCGCGATGGTTGTTCAGCACCGGTCGGAAGTCGAGCAGAGAGGCCGGAGCCGCCGGCCGCTCCGGGGGCATCGGCGCGAGGAGCAGCGGCACCACCGCAGCGGCAACGGCGGCGAGGGCGCAAAGGGCGAAGGCGGTCCGCCAGCCTAGGGCGACGGCGGTTTCGCCGGCGACGAAGAAAGACAAGGCTGTGCCGAGACTGAAGCTCGATGTGTAGAATGAGACTGCCCGCGAGGTGCGCTCGCCGCGATAGCGGTCGACCAGCGCCCGTACTCCCGGCAGGTAGGTGGCGGCCAGTCCGGCGCCGGCCAGCACGCGGAAGGCAAGCGCGGACCAGAAGCCGCTGGCAAGCAGCGCGAACCCGGCGGCGGCCATGGCGGTGGTCAGGGCGCCGCCGAGCATCACCAGCCGGGCATCAATGCGGTCGGTCAGGGCGATGACTGGTGGTGCAACGCCGGCGTAGCCAACGAAGTAGAGGCCGGCGATCCAGCCTGCCTCTGTTTTCGACAGCCCCCATTCGGCGACGAAGGTTGGCAGCAGGGCCGGGAAAGCGAAGACCCCGGTCATCGTCAACGCCAGTGCTGCACACAGCCCGAAGACCAGCCGGCCGCCGCTCATGTCGAGTACCCTTTAGCGGCCAGCCAGTTACGCCTGACGGTGATGTTAGCCGGCGGTGTCCCAGGAATAGCCGTCCCGCTGCAACTGCGGAAGGATTTGGTTCTCCAGGTAGGGAGCGTTCCCCTTGCCGTCGAGAGAGAACCAGCTCATCCCCAGCTTCTCGTACATATTCAGCACGTAGCGCATGTTGGCGACGTCCCGGCGCATCCAGTAGTTCGTCTCAGTCATTAGCAGCGGGTATTTGGCACGCAGGCATTTCAAGTTATCTTCGCCGAAACGCTCCGTTCCCTGGTAATGATGGTATCCGAGCGATGTCTTGGACCAATCCGGCCACTTCAGCTTATCAAGAAATGCAGCGTAAGTGGCGCAGTCTGGCCACAGGTTGGGCGTTGGAAAGAGAACGATGTGAGTATTTGGGGCGCCCCTGCGCATGAGATTGTAAAGTCCCTCGAAATCACTCAGCACTTTGCTAGTGAACTGCGTAGGGTTTCCCCACACTGGACCACCTTGCACCGGCTCGTTTGTCATCTCATAAAACACATGTGTCCGGTTCGCATAGCGCGGCGCTACTGCGGACCAGAATGCCGTAAGCTGGTTAATGTCGTAATTGCCAGGAAGCACCGAGTTGTTAATCATGACGTACATGTCATTTTTGGCAGCTGAGTCAACAACATAGTCTATATAAGTAAGTTGTTGTTGTACTGTGCGGCCAATTTGGCCAGTCTTGACGCCAAGACGCACGGCATTCATCTTCAGCGTCTTGTTCATATACTGCCAATAAGCATTATTCCTCGAATTGCCGGGGCCGTACATGATTGCCATGGTCATGCCACGGATCATCGTGCCGCGGTCGGTATAAACGGTCCCATTCTGCAGGGTAACCCGTCCCCGTTCGGCTGCATTAGCATATACTGATGTAAGACTGACTATCAGAAAAGAAAGAATTAGCAATATTATTGTCATATGTGGCAGAAGAATAGCATTTGGACAGTGTACGTTCGAGCGCATGGCATAGCTCCATTCTAAGCTATTTGTTAGCTGGATACGGTTAAAAGATCGTTAAGAGCGATAGGGGTGCTCTCCTGATCAGCTACTACGATGGTCCGGATCTATTCCAGAGCCGAGGTCACGCTTGCTTAAGAAAATGTCGATCTGAGGGCGGCAATGCAGCCATAACAAGGCCATCCGGATTCCGGCTGCTTACAATTGTCATTTCTTGGACGGCCAAAGGGGGTGCGACATCGCTGGCGGCGCCGGTTGAAGCAGGCCGCTGCGCACCACGGGGAGAGCAGGAAGTCGCGATGGAGTTGCGGAAGCTGACCGGCAGAGGATCGTCAGCAGGCCCGCCGATGCGCGCCATGCTGTGTCCTTGCCTGCACGCGACGAACGATACTGCTGGGGGTCACGGCAGCATCTGCTGGGGCTGCGCAGTTCGCCGCGCGTCTTGGCGGGGCCCGCACGCTGCTACCGGGAGTAGAATATGGCGTTGCCAGGCGGCGCTGGCGGGGCAGGGGTGCCGGCCGGTCCTAATTCAGGCCCGGCCGGCTTTTTTTGCTTGACGAATGTTCTGGAGGTGTTCGTTCCCGATTCGGACCAATTCAGCGGTTGTTGAAGGTTGCCCGCTGCTCTTCATGCAGAAACTGAAGAGGGGGAAGCTGCTGGCGGCGGCGTTGCGTCATCGGCGGCTGCGCTTGCCGGTTCCGGTGTCGGCTCCACCACCGATGCCGGTTCGACCGCGGGTGCCAGCTCGTCTGCGGGTGGTGGTGGTGGCTCGGGGCCGAGGATCGCCGCAGCCTCGCCCAGGTGCCAGGCGGTATCGTCCAGGTCTTTGTGGGTTTTCCACACCCATGCTTCACCCCAGTAGAGGTTGCAGCTCGTCTCGGCGCGCAGCAGGTGCCAGTGCGCCTCGCGCAGGAGCCGCGCCAGCTCGGCGTCGTCGCGCTGGCGGGCGCGCTCGGCGAGCTTGTGGAATCCGCCGGACAGATCATAGATGCGGCCGAGCGCGTCCCGCTGCGTCTGGCTGCCCTGCCACTGGTGGAAGTCCCAGCCGTGGTGGGTATCGGTGTTCCAGGCGCCCCGGCGGACCCGAACCCGGCCATGGGCGCCGAAGCGGTCGAGGTAGGCGTCGATGAAGGTCGGGCGCAGCGGCGAGCGGTCGGCCCGGATCTCATCCAGCGCCTTCTGGTAGAAATAGTTCCAGAAGTTGGCGAGGGGATTGACGTTGCGGAACCAGCCGCCGTTGTCTCCGTCGGTCGCCGTCGTCACCAGCGGCGGAAAGTCGCACCAGCGGGTGCGCTCGACCAGTTCGCTGATGAACCAGTCGTAATCCATACCGGATAGCTGGGCGTTGGAAAGATCGCGGTCACGGACGACGATGACGATCTCCTCGCCTTCGAACTCGCAGAGATGCGGCCGGTAGCGCAACTCCTGCCAGTTCATCGGGTCCACCGGGTCGACGTACTCGCTGTCGACGAGGACGTAGCGGTAGCCGGCGCGCTTCAGGTGCGGGATCAGCCGCTCGTCGAAGCCCATCTCCGGCGGCCAGAAGCCGGGAAACCGCTCCCGCCAGAACAGATGGCGAGAGAACGTCAGCCAGCGGTTGATCTGTTCGTCCCAGTCGGCCTCGGGGATCAGCGCCAGGACCGGGTGGTAGTAGCCGGTGCCGAGGATTTCGAAGATCTGGGTGTTCTGCAGCCCCCACAACAGGGTGCCGCAGTCGACCATGCCATAGACGCGCCGCTGGAAATCCGGATGGGCCAGCGTTTCCAGCAGCGTCCCGGACATCGACAGATGCACCCGCGCTACATCCTCGTAGGCCCACAGCGTCCGCGGCATGCGGTCGTAAGCGAACAGGATCTCCTTCGCCTCCCAGGCGTTGTGCTCCAGCAGATCGTCGAGGTTGCTCGGCGGCTGGTGCATGTTCAACACCAGCGCGTGGTGAATCTCCTTGGGCATGTTTCGGTCCCCGGCCGTCGTCTCGTTGGCGAGAGGCTTAGCGCGTGCCTGCCGCCGCGGCAACCGGCGAGTCCGCGCCGGCGCGGGCCGCGCCCGGTCGAGTTCCTGACGCCACCGCCCGGAATTACGCGACGAGAAGCACGGGAGAACCCGATTGTGCCGCCGATGGGGGTGTCCTAAGGTCGATCGACGCAATTTCTGGAGCCGCGGAGACAACTTGCTGGATAATCGAGCCGCGTTCCCGGTACCGCTGACGCTGCCTGGCACCCCCGACATCGGCATGGTGCACGACTGGCTGGTCACCTCCGGCGGCGCCGAGCGGGTGCTCTCGCTGCTGGTCGGGCTGTTCCGGCCGACGAAACTCTACGCCATGGTCGAGTTCCTGGCGGAAGCGGATCGCCGTCGGCTGCTGGACACACCGATCGAGACCACCTTCATCCAGCGCCTGCCCTTCGCCCGCAGCAAGTACTGGTACTACAACGTGCTGATGCCGCTCGCCAGCGAGCAGCTGGACGTTACTACCCACGACGTCATCCTCTCCAGCAGTCACAGCGCTGCAAAAGGGGTGATCTGCGATCCCGACCAACTCCACGTATGCTATTTGCACTCGCCGATCCGCTTTGCGTGGGATCTCCAGTCTTACTACATGCGTAAGTTCGGCTACGACCGCGGCCTGCGGTGGTTGATGGCGACGATCGCCTTCCATTACCTGCGGCTATGGGATCAGCGCACCGCCCATGGCGCCGACGTGCTGATCGCCAACTCCGATTTCGTGCGGCGACGCAGCCTCAAGGTCTACGGGCGGGATGCGCTCGTCGTCCATCCGCCCATTGACTGCGAGCGCTTCGGCTTTTCCACCGATCGCGATGAGACCTACCTGTGTGGGTCCTACTTCAATCCGTTCAAGTCGCTCGACGTGATCATCGATGCCTTCGCGCGAATGCCCGGCAAGCGGCTGCTGGTGTTCGGCGACGGCCCGCAGCGCGAAGCACTGCGCCAACGGGCCACGGGCAATATCACCTTCCTCGGCCGTCTTAGCGATACCGACCTGGTGAAGCGGATGCAGCAGGCGAAGGCGTTCGTCTTCGCTGCGCCAGAGGATTTCGGCATGATCATCGCCGAGGCGCAGGCGGCCGGGACACCGGTGATCGCCTTCAACAAAGGCGGCGCACGGGAGATCATTCTCGTGGGCAGGGAATCCACGGGCGTGCTGTTCGACCTTCAGCAGGCCGACTGCATCGCTGCTGCGGTCGAGCGCTTCGAGCAATTGCACATCGACCCTGCGGCCTGCCGCGCCAATGCCTTGCGCTTCGATACCGAAGTCTTCGTCCGCCGGATGAGCGTAATCGTCGAACACGCCTGGGAGACTTGGCGGACCGGCTATCGCGTCCCCTCGCTGAGTGACTTGCGGCATGTTGCCGAGGCGGCGCCGCCGGCGGGCGCTGCCGTCACTGCCGGTTGAACCGGGATCGGAGGGGAGGGTGTCAGTTGAGGCCGCCGCCGGACAGAACGGCGCGCGGCGTTCGCCAGAGGATCCACAGATCGAGCCGGAGCGATCGCGTGCGCAGGTAAAGCAGGTCGATCTCGGCGACGTTGCGCATGATGTCGCTCTTGCCGGACCTGCGCACCTGCCACAGCCCGGACAGACCCGGCCGCACTTGCAGACGCAGGCGGCGGGTGCGGGGATTGAACAGCGCCTCGGCGTCGACGGTACGGAGCGGGCGCGGTCCCACCAAGCTCATATCGCCGGTCAGCACGTTCCAGAACTGCGGGATTTCGTCGAGGCTGTAGCGGCGGGCGAACGTGCCGAGGCGGCCGACGATGCGTGGATCCTCCAACAGGCAGCCGTTCTGGGCTAATTCGGCTGCCGCTGCCGGGTTCTCCTCCAGGTGGGCGAGCAGCCGCTCCGCGGCGTTGGTGTACATGGTGCGGAGCTTGAGGATGCGGAAAGGCCTACCGAGCAGGCCCTCCCGATCCTGCCCGAAGAGGAGGGAGCCGGAACTGCGGGTCCGGATCGCCAGCCCGATTGCCAGCGCGACCGGGCCCAGCGACAGCAGCAGCAGCGCCGCCCCGATGATATCGACGGCCCGCTTGGCCAAGGCATCGGCTGCCGACGCCATGGCCGGCATCAGGCGAAGGCGCGGGCGATGGCGAAGGCCTCGGCGAAATCGACACCGTAGCGCTCGCCGACTACCAGTGCCCGGCGCCGGACGCTTTCCGCCGAGCGGCCGGCACATTGCTCGGTCGCGTAGACGGCCATCGCCGCCGCCTTGCTCGCCACGTGACGCTCCTCCAGCTTCACGAACAGATTGGGCACAAAGCTGTTGCGGTAAGCTTGGTCAGTGGAGGTCGGCACCTCGAACTGGATGACGTGGCGGTGCCGGCGGAAAGGCCGGGTGGCGATCTCCACGACCCGGGCGAGGGCGCGGTGGGTCTGATGGACATCTTCGTGCCAATGGGTGAGCACCACGTCCGACCACTCGATCCACGGCTCGACGATGGCATGCAGCGCCATCGTCGCGCCTTCCACCTCGACTTCCGGCAGTGCATCGTCCGGCACCACCGGCTGAGCGCCGAGCAGTCTGACCGCCTGCTCGAAACTGCGGGCCTTGGCCTCGGCGTTCATCCGCCCGCGGTCGCTGCCTTCCTTGACGGGAAGCAGCACCCGCACCTCGGCTCCAGCCTCGCTGGCGCGGGCGATCGTCGCCCCGCAGCCGAGCACCTCGTCGTCCGCGTGGGCGACCACGCACAGGATCCGCCCGCAGGTCAGCAGCATCGCTGCGCTCCCGCGCCGGCGACGCACCTTTTCAGTCCCGCCAACTTTTCCCCCTTGCGTGGACGATGCCGCCGGCTGTTCTCACCGGTCAGCCGGAATGGGTGGTCTTTCAGTTCGGCAGCCGCCGGTCGATCGCCCCTTCGCTCAACAGGTCCGGATAGAAGTACGAGAGCTCCTCCGCGCCGAAGAGAACGGCATCAACCGCCTCTACCCCCTGCATGAAGCTATTGTCCTGGTTTGAAGATTCGTACTTCCAGCCGCCGAAGCGGCCACGCGAGCGGACATCGAGGCGGCGCAGCGCCGGTTCAACCTCGCGCAGGAAGGCATCACGCTGCAGGCAGGGAACGGGATAGCCATAATCGAGCCGCCGGCACCACCGCGTCACCACGCTGTGGTCGTCGGGGATGAAGCCACCGCGGCGCAACGCCACCTCGACCGCTGCCGGAAGGTCGCCCGCGTCGACCGGCTTTTCCTCCGACTCGCTGATCTCGCACAGCATCGACCAGTGCCCCGGCGGGACATTGTCGGGAGAGTAGTTGGAAAGGATGGTGGCGCGGAAGAACGGGACGGCGGGATCGGGGCTGTAGATCCAGAACTTGTCGGCTAGTGCCGCCGGCCGCTCGCCGCGGATACCAATACCGACGACGTGGCTGCGCGAATGCTTCAGCGGTGTGGTCGGACGGTAGAGGGCGGACTGTTCGGGGAGGAACCTGAGGAGCTGTGGCAGCGGCACGCTGGAAATCAGGTGACGGTAGCGGACGTGCAGCCCGGAGGCGAAGACGGCAATCCGTGAAGACGGATCAAGGGCCACCAGCCGCTGGTTCAGCGCGGTGTTGCCGGCGGGCAGGCGGGCCGACGCGCGCTCCCAGATGAGGCCGGCGCCGCCGCGGCGGGGATAGGGGAAAAGGGTGGCACCAGCCCAGCCGGGATCGTCCTGCTGACAGACGATGGTCTCCAGCAGCCGCTGCACATCGACCAGAGGAACGTTAGCATAGCGGGAGCCGCTCTTGCGCTGCGTCCAGGAAACCTCCATCTCCTCCGGCCGGTGCGCCCACATCTTGTAGTTGTAAGGAAGAAAAAACAGCTGCGACAGCGCCCTGCCGAAGTTATGGTCCAGCCACTCGGCGAAGTTGGCGGGAGGTGGGCCCGCGCCGTTGCTGCGTCTTTCCAAAAGGTCGTTCAGGCAGCGGACCAGATCGGCTGCCGGCAGATTGCGGATGTTGCGCTGAATCGGAAACGGGATGAACCGGTCGCGCAACCAGACCCAGCCGCGGCGCTCGTGCTCCAGCAGATCTTCGCCGACGAGCTGGTCGACAAAGGCATCGAAGTAGCGGTAGTGGGAATAGATGACGTGGCCGCCGAGGTCCCAGGTGAAGCCCTCATCATCGGTGACCGATGCTGCCATGCCGCCGACGGTGGGGGCCTGTTCGGTCAACAGCCAGGAGAGGTTTGGATCGATCAACTGCCGGCGTCCCAGCTCGGTCAGGCGCCACGCCGCACCGATCCCGGTCGGGCCGGCGCCGACGATCAGGACATGTTTGTCTTGCGGCAAGCCACCCCCCCCCAAACCCGGGCCTTGCTGGATGACAACGAGATAAGCCCCCAAATCTGCGGACGCAAGCAAGAACCAATCCATCTTCGCCGTGCCTCACCCGATCGTTCCTGCGCCATACCTGCGGGCATCCGCGGCTTGTGTCGGAATTGAGTCCCGCTGCGGAGTGGCCGCCGGTTGCGGTCGGGAGTCGAGGCAGTAAGATGTCAGCGACAGGGACCGCAGGAGAGCATCCACGATGTCCAAGCCTTTGCTTCACCTTGTGTTCGGCGGCGAGGTCTCCGACCCACGAGGGACAACGTTCATCGATGTCGAGAAGCTCGACGTCGTCGGCATCTTTCCCAGCTATGCGGAGGCGTTCAAAGCTTGGCGGGCGGCAAGTCAGCGCCAGGTCGACCATGCGAACATCAAGTATGTCGTGGTGCACCTGCACCGGATGTTCGATCCATCCGAGATGCACGGCGAGGCGCCGATCGAAGAGGCGGACTGAACCCTCCGCCGTCGGTCAGGCCGAAGCGTCGGCGCACACCCGGCGAAATACCGCATCGAACATCGGCTCGGTGAGGCGCTTGGTATTAGTGTTCTGCCGTGAGCAGTGATAGCTGTCGGCCAGCAGCAGTTGTGGGCGCGGGATATGCAGGGCACCGTGGGCGAAGGGGAAGGCGCTGCGGGCCGCTCCGAGGGCGCTGAGAACCGCTTCGTGGGCGACGCGGCCCAGGGCAACCACGACCCGCAGGTGGGACAGCGCCGCCAGTTCAGCGGCGAGGAACCGGCCGCAGGCCCGCACTTCCGCCGGCGTCGGGCGATTGCCCGGTGGCACGCAACGGACGGCATTGCTGATGCGGCAACCTACGAGGCGCAGCCCGTCGTCGCTCTCGCCACGGTAATCGCCTTCAGCCAGCCGGTGCGCCTTCAGCGTCCGGAACAGCAGATCGCCGGCAAAGTCACCGGTAAACGGTCGGCCGGTGCGGTTAGCCCCGCGAAGTCCCGGCGCCAGGCCAACGATCAGCAGCCAAGCGTCCCTGTCACCGAAGGCCGGGACGGGGGCGTTATACCAGTCGGGGAAGCGCTGCCGTGCCTCGGCACGGAAGGCACACAGCCGCGGACAGAGGATGCAATCCGGCTCGGGCGTCAGCATATGTGCGCCTCCGGCGGCTAGGCGCTGGTGGCTGCGTCAGGCTTCCTGGTAGGCGTGCGGGTTGGCCGGCGTCGCGTGCTGACGGTCTTCCCGGTACTCGCGGTTGGGGTTGACGCGGGATATGCTGTGCTGCAGGTCCTGCAGCTCGACGAAGTTGTCGGCCTGTCGGCGCAGTTCATCGGCGACCATCGGCGGCTGGGAGCGGATGGTGCTGACCACAGTGACACGGACGCCGCGCCGCTGCACCGCTTCCACCAGCCGGCGGAAGTCGCCGTCACCGGAGAACAAAACGACGTGATCGAGGTGCTCCGACATCTCCATGACGTCGATCGCCAACTCGATGTCCATGTTGCCTTTGATCTTGCGGCGGCCCGATGCGTCGGTAAACTCTTTGGTTGGCTTCGTCACCATCGTATAGCCGTTGTAATCCAGCCAATCAATGAGCGGCCGGATCGGCGAGTATTCCTGGTCCTCGACCAGCGCAGTATAGTAGAAGGCGCGGATGAGGTGGCCCTTGTCTGCAAAGATCTCCAACAACCGCTTGTAGTCTATATCGAAATTCAGAGCGCGAGCTGCGGCATATAGATTCGATCCGTCGATGAACAAGCCGATGCGTTCCTGGGGGTAAAACACCATCTGCAATTTCCTCGTTGTGCTGCCGCTGTGTGGTTGCTTCAGGCGGCCCGGCGTCGCAGGGGGGATAATGCAATTACGTAAGGTACGGCCGGAAGTGCTGCAAGAGCGCCGGAAATGATGCACGAATTGGTGTTGGTCGGCATCGGCGGGAACCTTGCGGCACCGCCGTTGGCATCGCCGCAGGCGGTTCTCGCAGCGGCGGTGGCAGCCCTGCCGGCAGCCGGCCTTGGCGTTCGCCGCCTCTCACAATGGTACACCAGTGCGCCGGTCCCGGCCTCCGACCAGCCAGACTTCGTCAACGCGGTCATTCACGTGGATCCGGGCCCACTCGATCCGGCAAGCGTGCTGGAGGTGCTGCACGCGGTGGAGGCGGCATTCGGGCGCAAGCGCAGCCTCCCCAACGCCGCCCGCGTCCTCGATCTCGACCTGCTTGCCTGGGGCGACCGCGTGCTTGCCGGCGGCGCACCGACCCTGCCGCATCCGCGCCTGCACCTGCGGGCGTTCGTGCTGCGGCCGATGGCCGAACTGGCGGCCGACTGGCGCCATCCCCTTGTCGGCAAGACGGTGGCTGAGATGCTCGCAGCGTTGCCGTCCGAGCAGCGTTGCGAGGCGCTGCTCTCATAGCCGCCGACCATCCGTGCCGCACGCCTTGCAACAGGCGGCACGGACAGCCTAAGTTAAGAGACCGTCGCGAAATTTGCAGCGAACACTGGAGGTGTCGGAATGGCCCGCGTGACCGTCGAAGATTGCGTACTCAAGGTCTCCAATCGTTTTGAGTTGGTGATGCTTGCGGCGCAGCGCGCACGCAACCTGGGTGCCGGTGCCGTCCTGACCCTGGATCGCGATGACGACAAGAACCCGGTGATTGCATTGCGCGAGATTGCCGAAGGCACGGTGGCGCTGCCCGATCTGGAGAACAACCTAATCCGCGGCCTGCAGAAGGTGGTGGAGAGTGAGGAGCCGGAGAGCGACGAGCTCGACGCTCTCGGCATGCACCAGCAGATCGCCCTGCCGACCGAGGATCCAGCGGCATTCGCGGATGAGATGGGCGAAGACTCGTTGCGGGTGGAAGGTGAAGACGGTCTGGAGATCGACGACGAGTTCGGCAAGGTGGCGGGCGAAGAAGACTCGCCGGAGGACTGAGCAGGTTCAGAATGGTGCGGCCGGCTGGCGGCCGCCCGGTCCACGGTGGGGCGAACCGAGGCGGCAAGCCGGCTGCAGGCCCGCCGGACGCCGGCGGGGGCGGCGATGATCCGGCAATTCGAACTGGTTGAACGGGTTAAGCGATACGATCCACAGGCTGACGAGGATGCGCTGAATCGCGGCTATGTGTTCGCGATGAAGGCACACGGGGCGCAGACCCGCGCCAATGGCGATCCCTATTTTTCCCATCCATTGGAAGTGGCAGGCATCCTCACCCACTATCGCCTGGACACCGCCTCCATCGTCACCGCCCTGCTCCACGACACCGTCGAGGACACCCACGCCACTCTTGAAGACATCAAGCGGATGTTCGGCGATGAGGTGGCGCGCCTGGTCGACGGCGTCACCAAGCTGACGCGCATCGAACTGCAATCCGAGGTCTCGCGGCAGGCGGAAAACTTCCGCAAGCTGGTTCTGGCGATGTCAGAGGACATCCGGGTGCTGCTGGTCAAGCTGGCCGACCGGCTGCACAACATGCGCACGCTCAAGTTTCTGCGTGACCAGGACAAACGTCGCCGGATCGCCTCGGAGACGATGGAGATCTATGCCCCGCTCGCCGAGCGCATGGGCATGCAGGAAATGAAGAACGAACTCGAGGACTTGGCGTTCGCCGAGACCAACCCGCACGCGCGGGAATCGATTGTTGCCCGGCTCGCCTTCCTGCGCGAGCATGGCGGCAACCTCATCCCCCGCATCATCGAGCAGATTCGCGAAACCCTGGAGAAGAGCGGACTGGAGGCGGAGGTCGTCGGCAGGGAGAAGACGCCGTACTCGATCTGGCTGAAGATGCAGCACAACAACCTCAACTTCGAGCAGTTGTGCGATATCATGGCGTTCAGGCTGATCGTGCCGACGCAGGAGGACTGCTACCGCAGCCTCGGCATCATCCACGGCGCCTATCCCGTCATCCCTGGCCGCTTCAAGGATTACATCTCGACCCCGAAGCCCAACGGTTACCGCTCGCTGCACACCGGCGTCATCGGGCCGGAGCAGCAGCGGATCGAGGTGCAGATTCGCACTCGCCAGATGCACGAGATCGCCGAGTATGGCGTCGCCGCCCATTGGCACTACAAGCAGGGGATCGATCACACCAACGGCCGGCAGTACCGCTGGCTGCGCGAGCTTCTCGAAATCCTGGAACATACCGGCGGTGCCGAGGAGTTCCTTGAGCACACCAAGCTCGAGATGTTCCAGGACGAGGTGTTCTGCTTTACCCCGAAGGGCGACCTGATCAACATGCCGACCGGCGCGACGCCGGTCGATTTTGCCTACGCCGTCCACTCCGAGATCGGCGACAAGTGCGTTGGCGCCAAGATCAACGGCCGGCTGATGCCCCTGCGCACGGTGCTGCAGAACGGCGACCAGATCGAGGTTATCACCTCGAAGGCGCAGACGCCGTCGCCGACTTGGGAGCGCTTCGTCGTCACCGGCAAGGCGCGGGCGCGCATCCGCCGGTTCATCCGCTCAAAAGAGCGCGAGCAGTACCTCCAGCTCGGTCGCTCGATTGTGGAGCGAGCCTTCCAGGAGGAGGGCTACGACTGCTCCGAAAAGGCGCTGGAGGGGGTGCTCAAGAATTTCAAGCAGGCCAGCACCGACGATCTGTGCGCCCAGGTGGGAGCCGGCCACCTCACCGCGCGGCAGGTGGTCGAAGCGGTGTTGCCCGGTATCCGCAAGAAGCGCAGCTTCGTCGAGAAGGTGGTGCCGCTGGCCCGCAATCGGCGCAAGCCGGCGGCGAAACCGCACGGCATCCCGATCCGCGGCCTGATCCCCGGAATGGCCCTGCACTACGCCGGTTGCTGCCATCCGCTGCCGGGCGACCGCATCGTCGGCGTCGTCACCACCGGCAAAGGGGTGACCATCCACACCATCGACTGCGAGACGCTGGAGGAGTTCGCCGACCAGCCGGAGCGGTGGATCGACGTCTCCTGGGATACCGAGGATGGCGAAGGCACGACCTACGTCGGTCGCGTCCTGGTTACCGTGCTCAACGAGCCGGGAAGCCTCGGCGCGCTGACTACGGTGATCGCGCGAAACGAGGGCAATATCAGCAATTTAAAGATCACCAACCGCACGCAGCAGTTCTTCGATATCCTGGTGGACATCGAGGTGCGCGACGTCGCCCACCTGACAGACATCATGGCGGCGCTGCGGGCGACGCCCTCGGTCAGCGCCGCCGACCGCGCCCGCCGCTGAGTACGGGCTGGGTCAGCGGCGCGCGCTGTATTTCGCCACCCAGGCGTCGATCGCTCCGGGATGAGGACCCGCCAGGGATCCGGCCGTCGTACCGCCGACGTAGACGCTGCCGCTACGGTCAGCAGCGATGCCAAGGGCATCATCGTCTTCGGGGGACCCCAGCTGCCGCTTCCAGTCCAGATCCCCGGCGGGTGAGAATCTGGCGATCCAGGCATCAGTGAAGCCGCGGCTGGCACTCGCTAGCGCGCCGGAGGTCGAGCCGGAGATATAGGCATTCCCGTCGGCATCGCTCGCAACCGCATGGGCGCCGTCGGTCGCTGCTGTGCCGATCTGGCGGGCCCACAGCAGCCTGCCGTCGCTCGAATACCGGGCGATCCAGGCGTCGAAGTCGCCGAGATTGCGCGTGGCGATCGCCCCGGCGGTATTGCCACAGACATAGACCCCGCCGTCGGCGGTGGCGGCAGCTCCGAGCGCGATGTCGAACACGGGCGTGCCGAGGCGGCGCTGCCACATCAGCTTGCCGTCGGCCGCGTACTTGGCGACAAAGGCGTCACCCTGGCCGCCACCGTCCTGCCGCTCGGTCGATCCGGCGACGAAGACGTTGCCGGCATTGTCGGTCGAGACCGTCGTCGCCTGCTCCGTATCCGCCGTGCCGAGCTGCCGCAGCCAGACCAGGGCGCCGGCTGGAGAAAATCTCGCCACCCAGGCGTCGCTGGCGCCGCCCTGGAAAGGACGTCCCAGCGAGCCGCTGGTCCATCCGGCGGCATACGCATTGCCTTTGCCGTCGGTGGTCACGCTCCAGGTGATGTCCAGCTGCGTCGTTCCGAACTGCCGTTTCCACACAAGATTGCCGTCGGCGCTGTACCGGGCGATCCAGGCATCGAATCCGCCGCGAAAACGACCCCCGAGCGCTCCCTGCGTCGATCCGGCGACGTAGACGGTTCCCTTGCTATCGGCGGCGACACCCGCAGCGGTATCGACGGCGGCGGTCCCCAGTCGCCTTTTCCACACCGGTGTCCCCGATGCCGAATATTTGGCGAGCCACGCGTCATCGCTCGTGTCGCCGAGCGAGCCTGACCCAGAGACGTAGATCCCGCCGTGATCATCGGTGGCGACCGCAGAAGCCTCCGCTACGCTACGCGCGCCCAGTTGCCTTACCCACTGCGGTTGGTCCCAGGCCTTGGCCGGCACCGCCAATCCCACGGCAGCCGTGATGACTGCGCTCCAGCGCGCAAGAACGCCACTTACCCGCATGCTCTTGTTCCCGCCGGCGAACCAGTTGCGCGCTACGGCGGAACAAAATCACGCCGTAATCTCGCGCCATCCTCAGACGCGCCCTCTATCCGAAGATCAATAAGAATAGCGGAGATTCGGGACACACTGCACACTCGAACACAAGGCTCCGGAGTTCTATCGGCGTATGGGATAGGCTGAGGTCTCGCGCGGCGGCGGGCGAACCTCAGGAAACGCGCGCGGGTCGCAAGCCGCTCGGGGTCAGACCACGTCTTCCGGTTCCAGCCGGCAGGCTTTCAGGCCGTCACCATTTTCGATCTGCAAAGTGACATGATTGATCGTGAAGCGGTTCCGCAGGGTCTCGGCGATATCGGCAAGCCAGCCGTCGTCGGTCCCGCTGCCGGGGCGGACCAGATGCGCAGTCAGCGCCGTCTCGGTCGTGCTCATTGCCCAGATGTGGAGGTCGTGCACCGCTGCAACCCCCGGCAGCTCCCGCAGATAGTGTGATACGGCGGGCAGGTCGATGTTTGCGGGCACGGCGTCGAGCGCGAGGTCGAGCGAGTCGCGGAGCAGACCCCAGGTGCTGGCGGCAATGATCACGACGATGACAAGGCTGGTGGCGGGGTCGAGCCACAGCCAGCCCGTCGCTATCATGGCAAGCGCGCTGATGACGACGCCGAGCGACAGTCCGGCATCGGCGGCCATGTGCAGGAAGGCTCCCCTGATGTTGAGGTCGTTGTGGCGCCCGTGAAGAAACAGCAGGGCGGTAACGCCATTGATGACAACCCCGATCGCCGCCACGACGATCACCTCGGTAGTTGCGACCGGCTCCGGGGCGCCGAACCGCCGGACCGCTTCCCAGGCAATGGCGCCGCTGACCACCAGCAGCAGCACCGCGTTGGCGAGCGACGCCATGACGGTGGACTTGCGCAGGCCGTAGGTCCGCCGCTGTGACGGCCGGCGGCGGGCGAGAACGGTGGCGGCCCAGGCCAGCAGCAAACCCAGCACATCGCTGAGGTTGTGACCGGCATCGGCGAGCAGGGCGAGGGAGTTGGCGAGAAATCCCCAGGCTGCCTCGACCGCGACAAAGCCGAGATTCAGGGCGACGCCGGCAGCAAAGCGGTGCCCGGTTGCAATGGCGTGTGCGTGTCCATGGTGACCATGGGCATGTCCGTGGCCGCGGGCCTGCGAATGGTTGTGCGCGTGCGAAGAATGGTCGTGGTGCGCATGGCCGGGGTGATCGCCGGGATCATGCGCGTGCACGTCGCCGGGCGCCATCAGCGGCTGCCGACGCTGCCAACGGGTGTGCCGCCGTAACGGATCACCGTTGCCTTTTCCAGCGTCACCATTCCCCCTGTCATCATCGGCTCGATCACCGACAGGTAGTCGTGGATGCGATCATGCGCATCGACGATCTCGACGACCACCGGCAGGTCGGTAGAGAGCTGGAGAATTTTCGTCGTGTGCAGGCGGGCGTTGCGGCCGAAGCCCATCGGGCCGCGCAGCACCGTTGCGCCGGCAAGCCCCATTTCCCGGGCTTTCAGTACCAGCGCCTCGTAGAGCGGGCGGCCGTCGGCGCGATCGTCCTCGCCGAGGAAGATGCGTAGCAGCAAGGCATCCTGGGGCGGGGTGTTCATCGGCGGCGGGACCTAGCGGTTGATGAGGATTCCGGCGGCGTGGCCGAGCCAGACGGCGAGCAGGCAGAGGGTCATCGACAGCAGGATGTTGGCGCCGGCCAGCGCCCATTCGCCGTCGAGAGCCAGATTGAGCGTCTGCAGGCTAAATGATGAGAAGGTCGTGTAGCCGCCGAAGATGCCCACCAGGACGAACTGGCGGATGCTCGAGGTGATCAGCAGGCGGCCGTCCGGGCCGGTGGTGACGGCGACAAGCCCGATCAGGAACGATCCGACAACATTGACCAGCAGGGTCCCCCACGGGAAAGTCTCGCCGACCGTCCGGGCGACCGCGATCGAGCACCAGAACCGCAGGACGCTGCCAAGCGCACCGCCCAACGCGATCCAGGCCGAAAGGGCGAGGAAGGACGGTTGCATCCGCTTACGCTCCAGTGGCGTCGGTGTCGCCGGTCGGCGCCGGCCAACTGTGAATGCCGGTCGGGCACGCCACGTATGCCGCGGGAGACGGGGCGTCTCTGAACAGCCGGCGGTTCAGGCTCATCCGCGGGAAGGCAGCGGCTCGGCGGTCGGCGTCAGCGGCTCGACCATCTGCGGCACCAGTGACGACATGCTCGGGCCATGCTCGTCGGCGGTGGCACGCATCAGCCAGACGCGGGCCCGCGACAGATCGCCGTGCTCTGCCTCCTCCAGCTCCGCCATCAACCGGCATACCCGTGGCGGCGCATTCTCGCCGGCAATCGACTCCAGGTTGGAGCGGGCTTCACCCCACAGCCGTGCCTCGAGCGCGGCGACCGCCACGGCGATGCGGCTCTCGATGTGGTCGGGGTTGAAGGTCGCCAGCCGCTGCGCGGCCTTGACCTTGGCGAGTGCATCGACGCTCTGGCGGGCATCCCAGTAGAGGTCGGCTAGCTCCGCGTCGGGCTGGAGACGCCATGCCCGCTCGAGGGCCTCGGCCGCCTTGCCGTGACGGCCACCGGCGATCAGCAGCCGGGCATAGCGCGCTGCCGCCGGAGAATAACCCGGATCCGCCTGAAACGCCTTCTTGGCCAGTGTCAGAGCGGCATCACCGGCTTCCGCTTCGCTCTGCCGTAGCAGGATGTCGGACCGCTCGCGGGGTGCTTCGGCGGGCGGCAGCAGTTGTAGGGCGGTCCGTTGCTTCAGCGTCGCCTCGGCATCCGTCCAGTGGCCGGTGCGCTTCTGCAGGTCGTAAAGGGTGTTGACTACCCATTCGCTCTTCGGATTGAGCCGGTAGGCGCGCTCGGCGAGACGCAGGCTTTCGTCCCAGTCCTGCCGCTTGATCGCCTGAGCCAGCAGGCCGCGGACGCCGAGGAATTCGGTATCGCTGCGCTCCCGCATGGTCTGGAAGAATTTTTGCGCCGCCTGATCGTCGCCCTGCAGCTGCGCCGCCTGCGCCGACAGCAGCATGGTCAGCGGCCGGCCGTCCAGCAGGGTTTCGGCACGCCGCGCCTGCCGCCGGGCGTTCTCGGCGTCGCCGGCGGCGACCGCGACGAGGCCGCGGCTAAGCGCCTCGTAGCCGAGCCGCTGGCGTCGGTCGCGACGACCCCGCTCGAAAAGCGTCGGCGCATTGCGCACGACACCGAACAGGCGGAAGAGCAGGGCGGCAATGCCCATCAGCACCAGCAGGGCGGCGATGAAGACGCCGAGAGAGGTTTCGATTCGCCAGTCGTGCCAAGTCACCGTGAAGACGCCGGGCACTTCGGCGAGGGTTGCCGCAAAGAAGGCCGCAACGCCGAGAATGACGGCAAGAATGATCCAGCGCAGCATCGCCGTCATCCTTTCGCGGCCGATAGCCGGGCGATGGCCCGCTGCTGCATGACGGCCAGCGCTTGTTCGGCGTCAAGCCGCGTGCGAGCCTGCGCCAGCCATGGCTGCGCTGCCGCCGC
>JAEULG010000133.1 GCA_016793875.1 Rhodospirillales bacterium
TGAAGAGCCTGCCGCCGAATCCTTGGGGCCTCTACGAGATGCACGGCAACGTCTGGGAATGGTGCGCCGACGGCCTGCGCACTTACGACGACGCACCGCAGGTCGATCCCTGCGGTCCGGTCGCCGACGGGGAGGATGCCCACCGCGCCGTGCGCGGCGGCTCCTGGTTCATCAGCGCCTGGAGGGTTCGTTCCGCCTGCCGCTACGCGATCCGCCCGGGCTTCGCCGACTTCTACCTGGGCTTTCGCGTTTGCCTGAGGTCCATCGAGCCCGGCAGGACCGGCAGCCGGCCTGGAGGGCCGGCCCAGCCTGCGCCCGGAGGGCCGGCCCAGCCTGCGCCCGGCGGGCGCGGGCCCGCCCTGCCTCGGGATGAGGCGGGGCGGCGCGGAATTTTTTCGCGACTGGCCACACGGCGGCGGTGCAGGGGCAGCGGCTCCTGGGGACCACCGGAGGGACCGGCGGCGATCAATGTCTTTAGCCGGCGCATCCACCCGCAGCGATATGCGTGAAGAGCTGCCCGACCGTAGGCAACGATCCGGCGCCGATGCTCGCCCGATGTCCGCGATTGTCCGCGCCTGTTCCGGAACAGGTTTTCCGTATTTTTTCCGTACGGATGGGCCGCCGCCCAATTGCCTAGAGCCAACCCATTGAAATGATTGGCGACCCCAACGGGATTCGAACCCGTGTTACCACCTTGAAAGGGTGGTGTCCTAGGCCTCTAGACGATGGGGTCGTCGCGACGTCGCAGGCGCAGATGAGCAAGTAACCGGCGGCAGCGCGAAAATCAAGGACCGCTCGCGTCGGCCGCGGTAAGCTCGCCGCAGCAACCACGAAACCGCGGCAACGGGGAGACGGGCGATGGCGAAGATCCTGGTCCTCTATTATTCCAGCTACGGCCACATCGAGACTATGGCGCAGGCCGTCGCCGAGGGCGCCCGCGACGCCGGTGCTGAGGTCGCGGTCAAGCGGGTGCCGGAGCTGGTGCCGGCGGAGATCGCCGAGAAGTCCGGGTTCAAGCTGGACCAGCCGGCACCCGTCGCCACCGTCCAGGAGCTGCCGGACTACGACGGCATCATCTTCGGGACGCCGACCCGCTTCGGGATGATGTGCGCGCAGATGCGCAATTTTCTCGACCAGACCGGCGGGCTGTGGGTGCAGGGCAAGCTGCTGGGCAAGGTCGGCAGCGTCTTCTGCTCCACCGGCACCCAGCACGGCGGCCAGGAGACGACGATCACCTCGTTCCACGTCACCTTGTGCCACCTCGGCTTCATCATCGTGCCGCCCGGCTACTCCGAGCCCGATATCCTCAACATGGAGCACATCACCGGCGGCAGTCCGTACGGTGCCTCGACCTTCGCCGGCGCCGACGGCCATAGCCTGCCGGTGCCAAAGCACGACCTGAAGATCGCCCGCAGCCAGGGCCGCTACGTCGCCCAGGTGGCGGCCAAGCTCGCCGGCTGATCGTTGCCGGCGACTGCCCCCGCGGTCGTCCTGCCGCCGTCCCGCCGTCAGCCACGCCTTGGCAGCATCTCCCTGACGATGGCGATGGCCTCGGCGAGGCCGAGGCGCTCGATGGCGACCCCCGGCGGGAAGGCGCCGGCGAGGCGTGAGGGAAGCTGGCGGTCGAGCATGACGAAGACGCCGCGATCGCCGGCACGGCGGACGAGGCGGCCGAACGCCTGCTTCAGTTTCAGCCGGGTCAGCATCTCATCATAGGCGCGGCCGCCGAAGGCCTCGCGCCGCGCCCGGTGCAGCAAGGTGGGACGCGGCCACGGCACCCGCTCGAAGACGATCAGCCGCAGCGAGCGCCCGGGAACGTCGATGCCGTCGCGCACGGCGTCGGTGCCGAGCAGGCAAGCGTCCTCCTCGGCGCGGAAGATGTCGATCAGGGTACCGACGTCGAGGGCATCGACGTGCTGGGCGAGCAGCGGCAGCCCGGCCTGCTCCAGCGCCGGGGCGATCGCCGCATGCACCGCGCGCAGTCGGCCGATGGCGGTGAACAGGCCGAGGCCGCCGCCGCCGCCAGCGAGGAACAGCTCGCGGTAGGCCGCCGCAACCTGGCGGGGGTCATCGCGGGCGACGTCGCCGACGACCAGCACCCGGGTGCCGGCGGCATAGTCGAAGGGCGACGCCAGCGTGGAGAGGACAGGCGCTGCCGGCAGGTGGCGGACGCCGGTGCGAGCCTCGGCTGCGGCCCAGTCGGCATCGTCGTCGCCGGTGCCGTCGCGCAGCGTCGCCGAGGTGATCACCGCGCCGTGCGCCGGCCGCAACACCGCCGCGGCGAATGGCTGCATCGGATCGATCCAGTGGCGGCAGAACGCGACGTCGATCTCCCGCCCGTCGATGCGCTCGACCGCCAGCCAGTCGAGGAACTCCGGCGGCCGCTCCCGCGCCATCGCCTGCAGCATCGCCCGCCAGCCGGCCAGAGGCTCGCTGCCGCGCCGGCGGATGCTGCGAGCGAGACTCTCGATGCGCTGGCGCAGCACCGACTCCAGCGTCTCGGCCTCGTCGTCGAGCCGCGCCTGCAGGGCGTGGGCCAGCGTCTGCAGCGGCCGGGCGATCAGCAGCAACGCGTCCGCCAGCGCTGCGGCGGCTTCGATCAGGCCGGGCAGCGGCGGTCGAACGCCGGCCTCCAGGCTGAACGGATCCTCGCTGCGGGCGGCGCGGGCGTAGACCTGCTGGCGCACCAGCACCAGGAACGCCTCGGCCGGTCCCAGCGGCGTGCCGGCGGCCAGCCGCGCCCGCCAGCCGGGGCCGGGCAGGCCGCGCGCCGCCGCCAGCGCCTCGTTGAGCGCGTCGGCGGCCGGTCGGTCGTCCTGGATCAGCTCGCCGGCCCTGTCCTTCAGCCCGCGCCGCCGCTGGCGCGTCCCCTCTTCGGCGCCGCGCAGCCAGCGCCGCAGCTCCGCTGCCTCGCGGCCGCCGAGGTGCAGGGAAAAGGTCTCATCGGCGGCATCGAAAAGCTGGTGGCCCTCATCGAAGACGTAGCGCAGCGGCAGGATGGTCTCGTCGCCGGTGGCGGCCTGCACCATCACCAGCGCGTGGTTGGCGACGACGGTCTCGGCCCGCCGGGCGCGGCGGATCGAGCGCTCGACGAAGCAGCGGCGATAGTGCCGGCAGGCGCCGTAGATGCATTCGCCGCGGGTGTCGGTCAGATCAACGGTCAGCGCGCTGCCCAGCAGATCCGCCAGCCACGCCGGGAAGTCGCCGCCGACCATATCGCCGTCGCGGCTGGCCAGCGCCCAGCGGGCGACGAGGCCGAGCGCCGCCGCATCCTCGCGGCGCATCGAGGGCTGCGCCGTGGCCTCCTCGAAGTTCAGCAGGCAGAACAGGTTCTCGCGGCCCTTGCGCACCACCACCTTGCGGCTCTTCAGGCGCAGGTCGGGATAGGCACGGTCGAGTTCCTGGTCGAGCTGGCGCTGGAGGTTGCGGGTATAGGTGCTGATCCACACCGAACCACGATTTTTCTGCGCCCACAACGTCGCCGGTGCGATGTAGCCCAGCGTCTTGCCGATGCCGGTGCCGGCCTCGGCAAGGACGATGCGCGGCTCGCCCGCCTTCAGCCGCGGTGCAAACGCGGCGGCGACGTGCGAGGCGTACTGGAGTTGCTGCTGCCGCGGTTCGGCATCGGCGCCGAGCAGCCGCACCAGCCGGGCGCGCGCCTCAACCGGCTCGACCGGCCATGAGTCCGCCGGGCCGTCGGGTCCGCGCTCTTCCCATTCCGGCAGCCGCAGCCAGACTCGCAGCGCGTCCTCGGGGCGCGGCGGCGGCTGGGCGCCGGCACCCGCTGCCGCTAGCACCGCCGGCGCCCACGGCCAGCCGCCGCGCGCCATCGTCCAGGCGATCGGCAAGGCGTCGCGCCCGGGCGAGGCGGTGAGTTCGGCCAGCAGCGTGCGACAGGCGGCGAACAGCGAGGCGGCTTCGGCGTCGCGCCCGTCCGGCAGCGGCAGCAGCAGCGCCTGTGCCAGGCCGCGCGGCGTCGGCACGCAGAAGCGTGCCGGGCGGACGAACGCAAACAGCTCCAGAACGTCGAGTGTCGCGAAGCCCGGCAGCCGCAGCCGGCGGGCGATGGCGCGGGCGTGGCAGACGATCGGCCGTTCGCCGCGACGGATGCGCTGCGCGGCGGCTTCGAGGCTCAGCACCTCGGTCTCGTCGCTCGACGACGACACCCAGGAGACCGAGCGCACGCCAACCGCCAGGGCAGGAGCGTCCGGAAGCTGAGTGCGCGCGGCGGCGAAGGCGGCGTTGGTCATTGCCGACGACTATAGCGCGCACGCATCCTCTCGCATCCTCCCGCGTTGTCCTGTAGTTCTACGGCAAGGGCGGCGAGCGGCCCGTGGGGGCGCCCGCCGGCGAGGCTTTCAACGTGAGCTACGCGGTCCATGAGATCTTCTACTCGCTGCAGGGCGAAGGCGCCAACGCCGGGCGGCCGGCGGTGTTCTGCCGTTTTGCCGGCTGCAACCTGTGGAGCGGCCGCGAGCAGGATCGCGGGGCCGCGATCTGCCGCTTCTGCGATACGGCGTTTGTCGGCACTGGCGGCAGCGGCGGCGGCCGCTTCGCCACGCCCGAGGATCTGGCCGATGCCATCGTCCGTCACTGGCCGGAGAGCGGCGACGCCCGCCCGTTCGTGGTGCTGACCGGAGGCGAGCCGCTGTTGCAGCTGGACGAAGGCCTGCTGGCCCACCTGCATGCCCGTGGCAGCAAGGTGGCCCTCGAGACGAACGGGACGCTGCTGCCGCCGGTGGGGCTCGACTGGATCTGCGTCAGCCCGAAGGCGGGCGCGGAGCTGTGCCTGGACCGCGGCGATGAGCTCAAGCTGGTGTTCCCGCAGGAGGGCGCCGAGCCGGAAGCCTTCGAGCATCTCGACTTCACCCACTTCTTTCTGCAGCCGATGGACGGCCCCGACCTCGACCGCAACATCCGCCTTGCCGTCGCCCGCTGCCTCGCCCGGCCGCGCTGGCGGCTGAGCCTGCAGACCCACAAGCTCCTGGGACTCCGCTAGATGGCCGGAACCGAGATCGCGCTCGAGTTCGCCTTCGATGCGGCACATCGCTTCGATGCCATGCCGGACGGCCACATCTACGGCCGGCTGCACGGCCATTCGTTCTTCGTCGAGGTCGCGGTGACCGGCGAACCTGACCGGGTGACCGGGTTCGTCGTCGATTTCGCCGATCTGGAAGAGGCCGCCGAAGCGGTGCGGGCGGAACTCGACCACCGGCTGCTGAACGATGTTCCCGGACTCGCCGTGCCCAGCCTGGAGAACATCGGCCGCTGGGTGTGGGAGCGGCTGCAGCCGCGCTTCCCCGGGCTGTGCCGGGTCACCGTCCGCCGCCCGTCGTGCCGGCAGACCTGCGTTTACGCCGGGCCGGCGTGAGCGCCGCAGTGCAGCTGCGGCCGGCGAGGCCGGAGGACGCAGGGCTGCTCGGCGAGATGCTGGTGGAGGCTGGCGGCGGAATATTCGAGGTACTGCTGGAAGGGCTGGTGCCGGGGCTGACGCCGGCACAAATGATGGCCGAGGCGGCGCGACGGGAAGCGGGCGGGTTTTCGTTTCGCCACGCGACGGTTGTCGAGGTCGATGGCATCGCTGCCGGCAGCCTCACCGCCTTTCCCGCCGGCCTGTTCGGCAGCGAGACCTCCGAGCTGATCCCGCCGGATCGGCTTGTCTACCTGGCGCCGATGCAGCAGATGCTGGACCGGGGCAGCTGGTACATCGCCGCGCTGGCGATCCGCTCCGAGCATCGGCGCCGGCATCTCGGCGGCCGGCTGCTGCGGGCAAGCTTCGCCGCGGCCCGCGAGCAGGGCTTCCCGCGCATCAGCCTGCACGTGTGGGCGAAGAATGTCACCGCGTTGGGGCTCTATCTGTGCCTTGGTTTCGACGAGACCGGCAGCGCGCGGGTGCCAGAGCACCCGCTGCTCCGCCACGGCACCACCCTGCTGGCGCTTTCGCGGCCGGCCTAGGGGGCCTTCCCCCAGGCAAGGCGGGAGGCAGGCCGGCTCAGACCACCTCGGGGAGCGGCTGCGGCTGCGTGCCGCAGAACCGGGAGAGGGCCTCGAAATAGGCTTGGCGGCCGACCAGCATCAGATCGTTATGTCCGGAGCCGGGGATGCGCAGGAGGGTTTTCTGCCGCGACGGCGAGGCCTCGAACAGCGCTTCGGCATCGGCGATGGGGATGATCCAGTCGCGCTCGCCGTGGATGACCAGCGTCGGCAGGCTGGCGCGGGCGATCTTGTCGAGATTGCCGAAACCGTCCTTGTGCTCGTAGGCCTCCGCCAGCGGCAGAAAGCCGATGCGTTCGATGAGCGGAAAGGTATAGGCGAAGCCGCTCTCGATGATCAGGCCCTGCACGCCGGCGGCATCGCGGTCGACGATCTCGAGTGCCGCGGCGCTGCCCAGAGACCGGCCCATGACGAACAGCGGACCCGGGGTGACGCCGGCTGACGCGAGGGTTTCCGGCAGCTTGGTGAAGACCGTCCAGGCGTCATCAATCAGCGCAGTGGCCGACGGGGCCCCTTCGCTGAGGCCATAGCCGCGATAGTCGACGACGAACAGCGTCATCCCGAGGCGAGTATAGAAAGGTGCGATGGTGTCGTAGTCGGACGCGATCTCGCCATTGCCGTGGAAATAGAGGATCACCGGCCCGCCGTCCGGGGCTGCGAAGATTTTGCCTCCCAGGGCGACGTCGTCGGAGACGGGAATGCGTACCGAGTGCATTCCCGTGGCAAGGCGGGGGACTCCCACGTCCCGCCGCGGATAGAAAAGGACGCTGGTCACTTCCGGACGATCCAGCACCTCATAGATTTTTCGGCTCATGTTTCCTCCCGATGCCCCGGTTCCCGGCAGGTCCGTGGGAGCCGTCGCCGACGCCAGAGCACGACGACGTTCCCTTACCCCGGCGGCCTCGGCAACGCACGCCAAAACTCCTGCAGAGCACTCTGGCAGGAACGGAGCCTGAGGCAGGTGAAGCCGGTGGGTATGATCGACCAGTGGCGGCGCGGAACTGCGCCATCTCTTCCGCGGTTTTGTTCCCGGTCCTTTCGTTCCGCCGATTGCAGCCCTCAGATATACTTCAGAGCGACGAACCCGCCGACGATGGCCAGCAGCAGCGCCGTCGTCACCAGTGTCAGGTAGCGCTCGATGAAGGTTCGCAGCGGCGGGCCGAATGCCTTGAGCAGCGCCGCCACCAGGAAGAACCGGGCGGCACGGGTCGCCAGAGAGGCGGCGGCGAAAACCGCCAAGTCGAAATGGGCGACGCCGCTGGCGATGGTCACGATCTTATAGGGGATCGGCGTCATGCCCTTGATCAGGATGATCCAAAGGCCCCATTCCTGGAACTGGTGGTGAAATTTTTCGAAAGCCGCCTGATAGCCGTAGAAGTCAACGATCGGCCGGCCGACCGCCTCGTAGAGGAAGTAGCCGATGGCATAGCCAAAGAAGCCGCCGAGAACGGACGCGATCGTACAGATTGCCGCAATGCGCCACGCCCGCTCCGGCCGCGCCAGTACCATCGGCACGATCATGACGTCGGGCGGGATCGGAAAGAACGAGCTTTCGCTGAACGAGATGACGGCGAGCCACTTTTCGGCCTGCGGCCCTTCGGCCAGTTGCATCACCCGGTCGTAAAGACGGCGAAGCATCAATTCCTCGATCGTTTTGGGGGAGGCAGCACCCGGCTTGTAGCAGCGGCGATCGCGCCAGACAAGCAGGTGCGGCCAGAGGGCTCTCCCCGTCCGGCAAGAATGCGGATTGTGGTTGGATCGCGGGGTGGGATGTGCTCGCCAACGGTTGCAACAGATTGTCGAGCTGCGGGAGGGGTGTTGCGATATGGCGCGCCGCGACAAACCCGGGCCCAGCCGCTGGCAAGGGCCAGTGCCGCCCGCCGGTTCGCGCGCGCCTCGCCGCGGCCTCAGAAGCCGCTGGCGGTGATGCGTTCGACGACGAAACCGTCCTCGGGCGGGAATCGCTCCGAGATCAATGACCAAGCCTCCGCTTCGTCGCGGGCAACGACATCGCGAAGTTGCGCCTCCGCCCAATGCCTATCGAAAAAGGAGTGTCTTTGTTTGCGGCGCGCCAGGGATCGCACCTGCTCATTATAGAGCTGGACGCGGTAGACCCGATAGCCGGAGTTCGGCAGGTGCAGCATTCTCTGACCCTTTATATGCTCGCGCAGGTGGGCGCCTTCTTGTCGGGTCTCGTCCCGTCACATTTCACTTCAGTATGCACCTTGATGAGCCCAAATTTTAACCACAAGCCCGTCTGCAAGGCAAAGTGTTTTTCTGCGGGTAAAGGAGCGCGCCGCAACCCTGGACCGCTAACGCGACTGGGTATCATTTGCGGCAGCGGTCCATAAAATAAGGTTGCAATACACCGGTTAATTTTCAACTTTCTGTTTCCAAGAGGGCGAAGCGCACAGGCATGATCTCCTTCATCGAAATTTTTCCGCCCGCGGATTTCTCGACGAGGGTCAGCACCTGGGCGTCGGCGACACCGGTGGGAACGACCATCCGCCCGCCGGGCTTTAGCTGGTGCAGCAAGACCGCCGGGACCAGTTCCGAGGCCGCACAAACGAGAATTCGGTCGAAAGGAGCATGTTCCGGCCAGCCCAGCTCACCGTTGCCGACCTTGAGGAAGATGCGCGAATAGCCTAGCGCCGCGAGCTTGCGCCGGGCGGCGGCGGCGAGTTCCTCGACGATCTCGACGCTGTAGATGTGTGCCGCCAGCGATGAAAGGATCGCCGCGTGGTAGCCGAGCCCGGTTCCCACTTCCAGGACGGTGCTGTCCTCGCGCACGTCCAGCAGGTCGGTCATGAGCGCGATAATGAACGGCTGCGAAATCGTCTTGCTGTGGCCAATTGGTAACGGCTGATCCAGGTAGGCGTAGGCCACCAGTTCCGCGGGGACGAACTCGTGACGGGGAACCGATGCCATCACTTCAAGGATGCGCGGAGCGATCGCGCCCTTGCCGACGTGCTCGCGCGCCTGTGCCGCGTGCGCGCCGATGATCTCCACCATCTGCTGCTGCATCAGCGCCAACAGGTTCTCACTCATCCACTCTTCCTCGCCCAGCAGCACGAACGATAGCAAGTGCCGGTGCCGGGTCGCGCCTGCACCGGCGCCGCGAGTGTACCCTGCCGGCCCGAAAGCTTCTCGCTTTCCGATCTCGCATCTGGATATTCCGAGCGCTTCACTCAAGCTCCTGAAGCGTGAAGGTATGGGTGTTTCATTCCATTGCCCCGCCGGCCCGCCTCCATTGGTGGGGGCGGCCGAAGAACGGCTGAAGCCACAAGGAATCGTGCGGCTCCGGCGACCATCCCCTGCCGGTCAATCCATCGAAATACCCACTTGAGGGGAACCTGGCCCAAGCTCTCAGCGTTGTAGCGCTGTGGAACGCAGGTCCGGTCGCAACCAGGTTTCGGACGCCCACAAGCAACCTTTTCGGGGTGTGCCTTGCCGACAACGACGTCTATCGCCATGTGCCCGGCACACGCTCGCAGCTTTACCCGCTGCAGCCATTGCGGTAACTTCCCGAAGGGGGTGCTGCGCGTTAAGTGGTCCGAAGGCCGTAAGGTTGGCGCCTCGGGCGTCGATGTCGGGGACGGGGAAGATGGGCGGGTCGGAAGGGACACGGCAATGCCGTCGGCATTGCCGCCATAAGTTTGCTCACTTGTTATCTGGCGCCGCCGGGGTGGCGCCCCGGCCGCGTTGAGTCGCGGACCATCTATGGCTATAGAGAAAGCCGGATTGCGTCGACGACACATCCTGACTGTCGTTCTCGAAGACTATTGCCACGTCGCCCCCGTCAGCCGGGCGGTGCCGACGGATTATTGGCACCGTTTCGAGAGTCGGTTGCAGCGCAACACGGAGCTGACCCTCGACCTGCTGGACGAGGTCGGGGCGAAGGCGACGTTCTTTGTTCTCGGCTGGATCGGCGAGCACCACCCGGAAGTTGTTGCCGAAGTGGTCCGTCGCGGTCACGAGGTCGCCAGCAAAGGCTTCCTCCACCGTTCGATCCACCAGATGACGCCGGACCAGTTCCGCGAGGATATCATCCGCTCGCGCGACGCGCTGCAGAACGCCACCGGCCAGGAGGTGCGTGGATATCGGGTGCCGCGCGGCGGCTTCGGGCGGCACGACCTGTGGGCGCTGGAGATTCTCACCGAGGAGGGCTTCGCCTTCGACTCCAGCCTTCGGCCCCTCGGCTTCGCCTTCAAGGGAGAGCCGCACCGCCGATTCATTCACAAGCATCAATCCGCTGCCGGCGGCATCTGGGAGGTGCCGCTGTCGACCTGGAAGCTCGGCCCCCTCTATCTTCCCATCTCCGGCGGCAACTATGTCCGCCAGCTTCCCGATCCATTCATCCGCCGCGCGGTGAAGGCCTGGGAAGACGATGTCCGTTCCCCCCTGGTGTTCTATTTCCACGTCTGGGAACTCGACCCCGGTCAGCCCCGCATCAGCGTCGTTTCGACCGTCGACAGGGTGCGGCAGTACCGCAACCTGCAGCGGATGCCCGAGCGCATCCGCTATTATCTCGACCGCTATGCCTTCGGCAGCATTGCCGACCACCTCAAGCTGGCGACACCGGCGGCCCGGGAGATGCGGCCGAAGCCGGTACCGCCAACGCCGGAAATCACGATTGCCGCCGCGCCGGGGACGCGTTTGCCGATCTCGGTCATCGTCCCGTGCTACAACGAAGAGGCGACGCTGGGCTATACCGCGAATACCCTGCGTGCATTTGCCGATGCGGTCCGCGACCAGTTCGAAATCTCGTATGTCTTCGTCGATGACGGCAGCCAGGACGCGACGTGGCAGCGCCTGAACGACCTGTTCGGCGCCCGTCCTGATTGTGTGCTGGTTCGCCATCCCCAGAACCGCGGCGTTGCCGCGGCGACCCTGACGGGCATCACCAACAGCCGGAGCGAAGTGGTCTGCGCCATAGACTGCGACGGCACCTATGATCCGCTGCAGCTGCGCGAGATGGTGCCGATGCTGACGCCCGACGTCGATCTGGTGACGGCTTCGCCATATCACCCGAAAGGGCGCGTTCTCAACCTTTCCGCGTGGCGACTGGTGCTGTCGAAGGGCCTTTCGGTCCTTTACCGCATGCTCCATCGCCATAAATTATACACATATACGAGCTGTTTCAGGGTGTACCGGCGCAGTGCGGTCAAGGATATCCAGCTGCGTAACGAGCGTTTCGTCGGCATCATGGAGATCCTGAGCCGGCTGGATGCGCGCGGCGGTAGCATTGTAGAGTGCCCGGCGGTGATGGAGGTTCGCCTCCTGGGTCGGTCGAAGATGAAAGTGCTGAAGACCATCTGGGGGCATCTGGTATTTATGGGGCAGATGATCGGAGGCAGAACCGCTGCCGTGCCGCCGACTGCGCTCAGGGTTCGAGAGGAGAAGTTGCGTGACACAGCCGGCCATGCGTGAAGAAGCAGTCATTACCCTGCCGTCGGACCAGGAAGCGTCCGGGCGGACGTTCGGTCGCGAGGAAATCGACGAACTGATCAAGGTCATCGAAAGCGGCACGCTGACCTGCACCAAGGGCACGGCCTGCACGCGCCTGGAGAAGCGTTTCGGCGAGCTGCTCGGCGCCAAATATGTGATCGCGTGCGCCTCCGGCTCGGCCGCCGTTCATTGCGCGGTCGCCGCCATCGATCCAGAGCCCGGCGACGAGATCGTTACCACGCCGATCACCGACATGGGCGCGCTCGCTCCGATCGTTTACCAGGGGGCCATCCCGGTCTTTGCCGACGTCGACCCCTACACCGGCAACGTGAGCGCCGAGACCATCGCCGCCTGCCTCAGCCCCCGCACCAAGGCGATTATCGTCACTCACCTGTTCGGCAACCCGTGCGAGATGGGCCCGATCATCGATCTCGCTGCCAGCCGCGGCATTCCGGTGCTGGAAGACTGTGCGCAGGCCTATCTCGCCCGCGAAGGCGGCAAGCTGGTCGGCATGCACGGTGACGTCGGCTGCTTCAGCCTGCAGCAAGGCAAGCACATCACCACCGGCGAAGGCGGCCTGTGCGTCACCAACGATCCGGAGATCGCGCGCCGCATCCGTCTGTTCGTCAACAAGGCGTGGGGATACGGCGATCCCAATCCGGATCATTACTTCCTCGCCCTCAACTACCGCCTCACCGAGTTGCAGGGGGCTGTCGGTCTCGGGCAGATCGAAAAGCTGCAGGCAGGCGTCGACCAGCGCCGGCGGATGGCTGACCGGCTGACCAGCCAGCTCCAGGGACTGGCCGGTATCGAGACGCCGCGTCATGCCGCCGATGCCGAGCACGTCTACTGGCGCTACTGTCTGTGGGTGGACGAGAACGAGGTTCCGGGTGGCTCGCCGGCGCTCGGCGCTGGCCTGAAGCAGCAGGGGATTGGGGCGGCGCCGCGCTACATCCAGAAGCCGGCGTTCCAGTGCCAGGTCTTCGCCGAGCAGCGCACCTTCGGCACCAGCCGCTTCCCATTCACGCTGGCGCGTCCGGAAGCCCTCGACTACACCCCGGCCCGCTTCCCCGGCGTGTTCAAGTGCCTGCACGACATTCTCGTGCTGCCGTGGAACGAGCGCTTCACCGAGGAGCATGTCGACTTCATCGCCGCGGCCGTGCGCAATCAGCACGCTCGCCTGCGCGGGAGCCGCTGACATGGCCGAAGCTCTTCGCCTCGGGTTGGTCGGTGCCGGCGCCATCTCGCAGGCCTACATCAAGGCGCTGGAGGGCAGCAGCATCGCCCGCTGGGCCGGCCTTGCCGACGTCCGCGCCGAAGCGGCGCGGGCGGCGGCGGAAACCATGGACTGCCCGGCCTTCACCGACTACCAGGACTTGGCGGACAAGGCAGGCGCTGATGCGGTGATCATCTGCACTCCGCCGGCGACCCATACCGAGATCGCCCTGTATTTTATCGAACGCGGCATCCCGGTGCTGTGCGAGAAGCCGCTGTCGGTAGACGTCGACGGTGCCAAGGCCATCGTCGATGCCGCCGAGCGCAAGGGCGTCGTGCTGGCGATGGCCTCCAAGTTCCGCTACGTCGACGACGTCATCCGCGCCAAATCGCTGATCGCCTCCGGCGTGCTGGGCGATATCCTGCTGTTCGAGAATGCGTTCACCGCCAAGGTCGACATGTCGAAGCGGTGGAATACCGATCCGAAGGTGAGCGGCGGCGGCGTGCTGATCGACAACGGCACCCACTCAGTTGATATCGCCCGCTATCTGCTCGGACCGATCGCAGAGGTGCTGGCGGTCGAGGGCAAGCGCTCGCAGAACAACGCGGTGGAAGATACCGCCAACCTGTTCCTGCGTACCGAGAGCGGCGTGCCAGCCACCGTTGATCTTTCCTGGAGCATCAACAAGGAGCTGGACACCTACCTGCGCATCTACGGCACCAACGGCACCATCCTCGTCGGCTGGCGGGAATCGAAGTTCCGTCAGTCCTCCAGTCCGGACTGGGTGATCTTCGGCCGCGGCTACGACAAGAACCAGGCGTTTGGCCGGCAGGTGGCCAACTTCTGCCATCGGGTGCTCGGCAGCGAGCCACTGCTGATCTCCAACGAGGACGCCGTTGCCTCGGTGGCGGTCATCCAGGCCGCCTACGAGTCGCTGACGGAAAGGCGCTGGATCACCGTGCCGAGGGCGGGGGCCGCGCCGCTGCTGCGGGTCCACGGCTGAGCCGCGGCGGACCGGCTCATGGCGATCCGCATCCACCCGACGGCGCTGATCGAGGACGGGGCCGAGATCGGCGACGGCACCGCGGTGTGGGATAACGTCCACATCCGGGCGCCGTCGCGCATCGGCCGACAGTGCATCATTGGCGAGAAGACCTACGTCGCCTACGGCGTCGAGATCGGCGACCGAGTCAAGATCAACGCCTTCGTTTACGTCTGCAACGCCGTTACCATCGAGACCGGGGTGATGATCGCCGCCGGCACCACCTTCACCAACGACCGCTTCCCGCGGGCGACGACCTCTGATCTGTCGGCGTTGCGCGACTCTGGGCCGGACGAGCACACCTACCCGACCCTGGTGCGGGAGGGGGCGACGATCGGGGCCCGCTGCGTGATCGGCAGCGATCTTGCCATTGGCCGTTTCGCCATGATCGGGATGGGTGCGGTGGTGACCCGCAGCGTGCCCGACTTCCATCTTGCTCTTGGCCACCCGGCTCGCAGCATTGGCCTCGTCTGCCGCTGCGGTGAGCCGCTGGCCCGGTTCGACGGCGGATCGCGCCTGTTCACTGCGACGCTGACCTGCAGCGCCTGCGGCCTCGGCTACGACGTGCGCGAAGGGCAGGTCAGCGAACTCGCCCCGCCCGCCCCGGTCGGCGCCTGAGGGGCGGGAGCGCCCCGCCGGTTGCGGGCCGGCAGAACGCGCTCCATACCTCCCGTCACGGGCCGCTCTCCCACCGCCGATGGAGCACGAGGAACCCTGAGCCATGCCCAGCAACGGCAAGCCACTCGCCAGCCTGTCGCTCGACCTCGATAACCAGTGGTCGTACATGAAGACCCACGGCAACCCGGCGTGGGAGAGCTATCCGTCGTACCTCGACGTCGTCGTGCCGCGCACGCTGCGCTTCTTCGAAGAGCGCGGGCTGAAGATCACCTATTTTATCGTCGGCACCGACGCCGAACGCCCGGAGAACGCTCGGGCGCTCGCCGCGATCACTGCGGCCGGCCACGAAGTGGGCAATCACTCGCACCGCCACGAGCCCTGGCTGCACCTCTACAGCGATGCCGACATCGAGGCGGAGATCGCCCAGGCGGAAGACGCCATTGCCGCCGTCACCGGTCAGCGGCCGACGGGTTTCCGCGGCCCCGGCTTCAGCTTGTCGGCGGCGGTGCTGGCGACGCTGAAGCGCCGCGGCTACCGCTACGACGCCTCAACCTTTCCCACCTTCCTCGGCCCGCTGGCTCGCGCCTACTACTTCTTCACCGCCAAGCTGAGTGCAGAGGAGCGTGAGCGGCGCAAGGCGCTGTTCGGCAGCATGCGCGAGGGACTGCGGCCGCTGCGTCCCTACCGGTGGCGGCTCGAGGCGGGCCCACTGCTGGAAGTGCCGGTGACGACGATGCCGCTGTTCCGCATCCCGTTCCATGTCAGCTACCTGATCTACCTCGCCGGCTTTTCGCCGATGCTGGCGCGAACCTATTTTGCCACTGCCCTCGGCTTGTGCCGGCTCACCGGCACCCAGCCGTCGCTACTGCTGCACCCGCTCGACTTCCTCGGTTCAGACGACGGCCTGGAGCCGCTGCAGTTCTTTCCCGGCATGAACATTCCGGCGGCGACCAAGCTCGCCTGGATGGGCGACTTTCTCGGCGCCTACGCGCGCAGGTTCACCGTGCTGTCGATGGGGGGGCACGTCGATGCCCTCAACGCCGCGGCCGACCTGCGCGAGATCGCTCCGCAATTTCCGCGCACTGCCGCCGCGGTTTTGCCCTCCTGAGCCGGTCCCGCGGCTCGGCGCAAGCTTGGAAAGCCCTTGACCCATGCCGCAATGCCGTACAAATAGCCGCAGGCATTCAACCTCCGAGGAGAGGGCATGGCAAAGGAAGAGGTTCTCGAATTTACCGGCGTTGTCACCGAGTTGCTACCGAACGCGATGTTCCGGGTAAAGCTGGAGAACAACCACGAAATCCTGGCGCACACCGCTGGCAAGATGCGAAAGAATCGCATCCGCGTGCTCGCGGGTGATAAAGTAAACGTCGAAATGACGCCGTACGACCTGAGCAAGGGTCGGATCACATTTCGCTACAAGTGAGCGCTCGCTGCCGGGAGATGGCTGCCGGGGTCACCGGCGCGCTGCCCGACAGCCCGAACACGCCGCTGGTTCTGGCGTCCGCCTCCCCCCGCCGGCTTCAGCTCCTCGCCCAGGTTGGCGTTATCCCTGCACGGGTGATGCCCGCGGCGATCGACGAGCTGCCGCTGCCGCGTGAGCTGCCACGCGCCTGCGCGTCCCGGCTGGCCCTGGCCAAGGCGCAGGCGGTCGCCGAACAAGTGTCCGGGTCTGCGGTTCTGGCGGCTGACACGCTCGTCGCCCGCGGGCGACGCATCCTGCCGAAGCCAGCGGACCGCATTGAGGCGGAGCGGTGCCTCGGCCTGCTCTCCGGTGCCCGCCACCGCATCTACGGCGGCGTCGCGTTGATCATCCCGCGCCGGCCGCCGCTGCTGCGTGTGGTCGTTACCGTCGTTGCCTTCAAGCGGCTGTCGGCCGGCGAGATCGCCGGCTATCTCGACAGCGGTGAATGGCAGGACAAAGCGGGCGGCTATGCGGTGCAGGGCCGGGCGGCGGCCTTCGTCTGCGGCATCAATGGTTCCTATTCAAACATTGTCGGTTTGCCGCTGTTCGAGACCTGCGCGCTACTGGGTGGCACCGGGCTGCTGCCGGGGCCGGTGGCGACAGCATCATCGGGGTGACCCGGAGCATGGCGGCCGTTGAGATTTTGATCTCCGCGCTACCGCGCGACCGTCGCGCCGTCGCCCGGACGCACGAAGCCCTGGAGCGGCTCGTCTTCGACGACGGCGGCGGCCTCCGACTGGGCGATCTGCGGCTCGGCCGGATTACCGCGGTCGCGCCTGCCGTGGGCGGCGCGTTCGTCGATATCGGTGCGCCGCAACCCGGCCTTCTGATGCAGGGAGATGTCCCCGACCGGACTCTCGCCGAGGGCGAAACCGTCCTCGTGCGCGTCGTCCGCCTGCCTGTCGCGAACAAGGGGGCGAAGCTGGATGCGTGGCCGCCGGAGGGCGTTGCTGCCCCGGCGGGCGTGCGGGCGCCGGCGCTCATCGCCGCTGGGGAGGATCCGATCGTCGCCTTGGTGCGCACCTCCGTCGGCCGCCCGCTGCGCCGCGTCGTTGTCGACGATGCGCCGATCCTGGGGATGCTGCGCGCCGCTGTCCCGGAAGCTGCCGGCCTGCTCGAATTGTGGCGCGGACCTCGGCCGCTGTTCGAGGCGGAAGGGATCGACGAAGCGATCGCAGAGGCGCTGTCGCCGCAGGCATCGCTACCCTCGGGGGGCCGGATCACCATCGCCGAGACCGAGGCTCTGGTCGCCATCGACGTCGACAGCGGCGCGACCGCCGCCGCCTCGCCGCGCTCCGCCGCCCTCGCCTGCAACCTCGAAGCGGCGTCGGCCATCGGGCGCCATATCCGGCTGCGCGATCTGGCCGGGCCGATCGTCATGGATTTCGTCCCGCTGCGGCGGCGTTCGGAGCGCGAGCGGGTGGTGCGGGCGCTGCAGCAGGCGCTGGCCGGGGACGACCGCGCCAGCCGCATCGCCGGTTGGACGCGCCTTGGATTGCTGGAGATGGTGCGCGAGCGTCGGGGACCGTCGCTGCAGCGCCGGCTGAACGCCGCATGCCTCACCTGTTCCGGCAGTGGCTTCGACCGCGATGCGCGCTGGGTGGCCGGCGATGCGCTGCGCGCTGCCCTTGCTGCCGGCTGGGATCCCGCCGTCGGCATGCCAGTGGTGCTGGCAGCCCCGGCGGTGGCGGCCGTGCTGCGCGACGCCTTGAGTGATGCCCGCCGGACCGTCGAGGAGCGGCTTGGCTGTCCGCTCGCTGTGCATGCAGATCCAGCCCTTTCCCCGGCTTCCTTCCGGTTGACGGCGCGGGCGAACGCGCGATGAGCGCCACCGAGAAGCCGGCCGTGCCGTCCGCTCGCCGCCGGCGCTGCCCGATCTGCGGGCGGCCACCGGCAACCGAGTTCCGCCCGTTCTGTTCGGCCCGGTGCGCTGATATCGATCTCGGCCGCTGGTTCGGCGAAGCCTACCGCATCCCGGCGGACGAGGACGACCTGGCTGGAGACCTCGGGGAGGATGCCGGGTAGCAGTCCTGACCGGTTGCCTTGCCGGGGCCGGTCCTCTATTCGAGGGACCGCCTTGCAGGACGGGACGATCATCAGATGACCAAGGACAACACCATCGTCGTCGGCCGGGCAGAAGGTCCCGTCGTTCTCGATGCCCGCTATGCCAACCGCCACGGCCTGATCGCCGGCGCTACCGGCACCGGCAAGACGGTGACCTTGCAGACGCTGGCCGAGGGCTTCTCGCAGCTGGGGACGCCCGTCTTCCTGGTCGACGTCAAGGGCGACCTGTCCGGCCTGTGCTGCGCGGGCGTGCCGAGCGGGCCGTTTGCCGAGCGGGCGCAACAACTCGGGCTCGACGGCTGGAAGCCTGAGGCCTTCCCCGCCGTCTTCTGGGACGTCTTCGGCGAACAGGGAACGCCGGTGCGTGCCACCATCTCGGAGATGGGCCCGCTGCTGCTGTCCCGGCTGCTGGACCTCAACCCGACCCAGGAGGGGGTGCTCAATGCCGCCTTCGCCGTCGCCGACGACCGCGGACTGCTGCTCCTCGACTTGAAGGATCTGCGCGCCATCCTGCAGTTCGTCAGCGACAGCGCCAAAGAGCTGCAGCAGACCTACGGCAACATCGCTCCGTCCACCGCCGGCGCCATCCAGCGCAACCTGTTGGTCCTGGAACGCGAAGGCGGTACCGGGTTTTTCGGCGAGCCGGCGCTGGCGCTCGGCGATCTGATGACGGCCGCCAGCGACGGTCGCGGGACCGTCAGCGTGCTCTGTGCCGACAAGTTGGTGAACAGGCCGCGGCTGTACGCCAGCGTGCTTCTGTGGCTGCTTTCCGAGCTGTTCGAGGAGCTGCCGGAGGTGGGCGACCGCGACCGGCCAAAGCTGGTGCTGTTCTTCGACGAAGCGCACCTGCTGTTCGATGGCGCGCCGAAGACGCTGATCGACAAGATCGAACAAGTGGTCCGGCTGATCCGCTCGAAGGGCGTCGGCGTGTTCTTCGTTACCCAGAATCCGACGGACATCCCCGAGGACGTGCTGGCGCAGCTCGGCAACCGCGTCCAGCACGCGCTGCGCTCGTTTACCGCAAAGGATCAGAAGGCGGTGAAGGCGGCGGCTGCCACCTTCCGGGCCAACCCGGCGTTCAACACCGAGGAAGTGATCACCGGCCTCGCCGTCGGCGAGGCGCTGGTCTCGATGCTGGAAGAGAAGGGAACGCCGGGCATCGTCCAGCGGACGCTGATCGCGCCGCCGCGCTCGAAGGTCGGCCCGGCGCCGGAGGCGGAACGGCAGGCGATCCACAAGACCAGCCCGATGGCCGGCCGCTACGACTTCGCCATCGACCGGCAGAGCGCCTATGAAATGCTGCAGGCAAAAGCCGCCGCCACGGTGGCGCAGCCGGCACCTGCCGGAGCGCCGGCTGGGGGAACGCCACGGCCGTCGCGCGGCCGCAAGCCGCCGCCCGGCCTGGCGGAGACCCTCGCTACCAGTGCGGCCCGCACCATCGGCAGCAAGCTTGGCCGCGAGATCGTCCGCGGGGTGCTCGGATCGTTGTTCCGGGGACGATGATGGTCGAACTTCTGAGTGCCGAGGCGCTCACCGCGCTGGCCGCGGTCATCCTCATCGACGTCGCCCTCGCCGGCGATAATGCCATCGTCGTCGGCATGGCGGCGGCAGGGCTGCCGCATCAGCAGCGCCGTCGCGCCATCGTCGTCGGCGTCTTTGCCGCGGCGGTGCTCCGCATCATCTTCTCGCTGTTCACCGTGCAGCTGTTGCAGATCATCGGGCTGCTGCTCGCAGGTGGGCTGCTGCTGCTGTGGGTGTCGTGGAAGCTATGGCGGGAGTTGCGCGCCGGCTCTTTCGCCTCGTCGGAAGATGAGGCCGAAGCGGTCCTGGAGGATCAGGTGCCGGATGCGCCGCCTGAGAAGAGCTTTCGCGATGCCGTGACGCAGATCGTCGTCGCCGACGTCTCGATGTCGCTCGACAATGTCCTCGCCGTTGCCGGAGCGGCCCGCGACCACGAGGTGGTACTGATCTTCGGCCTCATCCTGTCGGTGGCGCTGATGGGTGCGGCGGCAACGCTGATTGCCCGGCTCCTGCACCGCTACCCCTGGATCGCCTACGCCGGGTTCGCCATCATCCTCTACGTCGCCCTGAGGATGATCTGGGACGGCGGCCGCGAGGTACTGACGGCGCTCGGCGCCGGATAGGGCCGCCGCTGCGCGGACGCGCGCCCGCTCGGCTGCTCAGTGGGCCGGCCGTGCGCGCGGCGTGTTCGCTGCCACCTGCCGGGCCGGCGGCGCCTTGGTGCTGGTCGCTGGCTTGGGCACCGGCAGCTTGGCGGCCGCCGGGCGAGCGGCGGCCAGAACGATGCGCTCCTTGGCGGCCTTCTTGGCGATCTGCACCGGCTTGCCGCGCGTCGTCGCTGCGGCCGCCGGCTTGCCCTTTGACGCCGTCAGCCGCGTCTCGCCGCGGCGGTCGGCCTTTCCCTTCTGCGCGACCATCCGGCCGGCCTTTGTGTCCTGCTTGCTCGAGGCTACCGTCGCGGGGGCATGGATCGCGGGTCCCTTGTAACGGAGTTGCGCCGGCGGCTCCGCCGGTCGCAGCGCTTCAGACCGCTGCACCAAAGCGGACCGGTACGAGTCGGCGGTATCGCTGTCGTCGAGTGCATCGGCAACCCCGGTCAATCGCGACGGCAGGCCGTGGCCACGCCGAGCGATGACAACGGGATCGGGTGCGTCGCCACGCGCCAGCAACGCCACCGTCTCTGCCGCCTGGGGATGGCCGGCGGCGGCGGCCCTTTTCATCCAGCGCTGCGCCTCGTCGACGTCGACGGGCACCGAAGCACCGCTGAGATAGGCCTCACCTAGGCTGTAGGCGGCATCGGCATGGCCGCTGATCGCTGCCGCCCGCCACAGGCGCATCGCTTCTTCCGGTTGCCGCGGCAGGCCTTCGCCGCTGTCGTAGAGATTGGCGAGGAAATACTGGGCGTCGCTGTCGCCCTGGTCGGCCGCCTGCCGGAGCCAACCCGCTGCTTCGGCCATTTCCCCACGTGTCTCGGCGTGGGAGACGAGCAGACTGCCAAGGTTGTACTGCGCGGTTGCGTGCCCCTGCGACGCCGCCTGCTGCCAGAGCAGGCGGGCACGAGTACTGTCGGGAGCGACACCCATGCCCTCAGCGTAGGCGACACCGAGGGCGTTCATGGCGTCGGGATCGCCCTGATCGGCAGCACGCTGCCACCAAGCGAGCGCCTGGGCGATATCCGGCGCTCCCCCCCAGCCTTCGGCCAGCCCGAGACCGATCGCATAGGCGGCGGAGCCCTTTCCAGCGAGCGCCGCATCCTGCAGCGATTGCAGGGCGGCGCCGTCGCCGCCCTTTGCCCGCTCGACAGCGTGGCGAGTGGCCGGGTCGTTGTCGAAAGCGGTATGGGGAGCGGACGCGCACCCCGCCAGCAGGAGGCTGGAGAGGGCGATGCAGGCGCCGATACTTGTGGAATAACGTCTGAGGGCCGGAACCATGGGCGTTCCCGGGGAGACGGTGTCGGAAGACTCCTTATACGGGAAGCTGCTTCTGATTACGATCCGCTATTCATCCAATGTGCGAAGAACGGCGCTCACCCATCGGCGCGCAGGACATTTCGTGTACATCGCATTGCCCAAGGCACCGGCAACCGCAATCACCGCCGGCATACGTACGGCCGTCACTCAAGGATCCGCCTCACCCCCGACCGGCGGAGCGAATCACCGGGCGGAGGGCTTCACTTCTGAGCTTGCTGCAGCCGTTCGATGTTGCGCTGGGCCGCCGGATGCCCCTGCGCCGCCGCCTTCTCGAACCACTTCATCGCCTGCTTGGGGTCCTTCTTCACTCCCTCACCGCTGGCGTACAGCACGCCGAGGTTGTTTTCGGCCTCGGCGAAACCCTGGTCGGCGGCCTTGCGGAACAACTGCGCCGCCTTCTTCATGTCCTTCGGAACGCCCGTACCGGACGCGTACAGCAGCGCGAGGTTGTTCTGCGCCGGCGCAACGCCCTTGTCCGCCGCCTTCTGCAGCCAGCGCGCCGATTCCGCATCGTCCTTGGGCACGCCACGGCCGGTAAAATAGAGCAGCGCCATGTCGTATTCGGCCGGGGGGAAGCCTTGGTCGGCAGCGACGCGGGTCCAGCGGGCGGCCTCGGCATCGTCCTTGGCCACACCCCCGAGGCCGGCGAGGTAGACGGTGGCGAGCGCCGTCTGCGCCATCGGATCGCCAGCGTCCGCCCATTGGCGCAGCGTCGGCACCGCGTTGGGATCGTTGTTCTTCGCACTTTCCAGCAGCGTCATCACCTCGCGGGGCTCAAGAGCTGACGCCGGGGCGGGAAGGACGATACTGCCGGCACCGATCAGGAGCGCGACCAGCGCAGCGTGGAACAGATCAAGGCGCATCGAAAATCCTTCCCTACAACGAATACCGGCAGTCCAGGCTATGCCTGTCTTCACGGTCGGAAAACCATCGACGCGCCAAAGTGCGACGCTTCTGGCTGAGCACTGATCTACTGGTAAGCGTTCACTGCTACCAGAAGAAAGCGACGGCCTCAAGGGGCTCGCCTTATCGCGACGGGCGCCGACGACGGCCGCTTACGTGCCCTACGCGCGAGCCGGTCAGTCGGTTCCGCCGCCGGTGGGGACCGCCCCGGAGGGTTCCGGCAGAAGCTGCCAGTCGGCAAAGGCGGCGGCTTGGCCGCAGGCGTTACCCTCGTCGCCGGCAAGCGTCCAGACGACGGCGTTGCGGATCAGGAAGCGTCGCCCGCTGCGCGCGATGCGCACGCCGCTATAGTCGTCGATGAGGCCGCAGTCGCGGACGCGCGCCAGCAGGCGGTCCCGCTCCGCCTGCTCGACGGGCTCCGCCGAGAGGCGCGAGGGCATCGCCAGCAGCTCTGCCCACGTCAGCTCGAACAGGGCGAGCGCGGTGCGGTTGCCGTAGGTGAAGCAGGGATCGCTGCCGGCGCCGTGCGAGAGCAGGGCGAACGGCGCCTCGAACAACAGCCGGCCGATGTTCTCGGTCGTCGCGACGCGCGCGTCCTCCTGTGCGCCGGCCGCCAAGGAGGGCATCGCCGCCAGATCCCGGCCGGTTAGCCGGCGGAAGCTGCACGCCAGCAGCCCAGCGTGCGCTGCATAATAGCCGTTCGCCTCGGCTGGCGGAGCATCGGCGGCGGGAAGCAGTGCCTGTTTCACCGGCGGAGCCGCCTTCTTAGGTTGATGGCCGGCATTGTCCCTTACCCTCCCGCCCGCGCACCTTCAGCACCAGGATTGTCCCGGACAGCAGCAGGCTGGCGATGTTGAAAGCGATGATCGGGATGCTGCCGATCATTAAGCCGTAGGCTGTCCACAAGGTGAACGCACTGACGGTGATGATGTACATGCGCTTGGAGATTGCTGCCACGTCATCGCGCCGCCAGGCTTTCACCACCTGAGGAATAAAGCTGCCGGTCGAGCACAGGCCGGCAGCCGTCCCCACCAGCTCCGCCACCGGAATATCCATTTGCTGCTCTCCTCCTCCATTCCCTGCCGCCGGGACACGGGGGTGCGGGACGTTGGTTTCCCGCCCCGGCGGTTTAGTGACAGATGGTGGACGGACCCATGTCCAGATGGAGATGATCGGCATGGGCGGCGTTATATTCCGGGCCGAGAACGGCGCTGAACAGCCGGCAGGAACCGTCGTGAACATCGTGCAGGAAGGCGGCGGCTGCGGTGTCCCCGCCCCAGTCGCCGCGCACCGTCACCCGCCGGCCATCGGCCAGCCGGAAACCACCGACGTCGATGGCATTACCCGTGGCGTGCTCGCTGGGACGGCCGGACCTGCCGCCGCCGATGCGGCGGCAGGAGTAGGAGCCGAAGTGCTCGATGCGGCTGACGCGGCTGCCGAGGTGCCGCTGCGCCGCCGGCGCCACCACCTGCTTTTCCCAGACAGCGAGTGCCGCCGCCATCGGACAGCTCAACTGTAGCGGTGGATCGCTCCACAGAATCGCCGAGCGCTGCACCGCGACCGCTCCGGTCAGACCGCAGAACTCGCCGTCGCGGCGGTCGGCGATCGGCGCCACCAGCATGCCGGCCCGCTCCAGCGCGGCGCGGCAGGAATCCGGCCTGTTTTCCAGGCGGCCGAGCTGCCGGGCGGTGGCAAGGCCGATGGGGCGCTGCGGATCGATTGCGGCGAAGGGCGAGTGCTGCGGCGGCAGCCGGTCGTAGATGACGATGCCGACGACGCCGATGGCGACGAGGATGGAGGTGATGACCGCCAGCCGCATCGCCGCGCCCTCACCGGCCTTGCCGCAGTCGGCGCAACGCCGCGGAGGTGTCGGCGCGCTTCGGCTGGCCGAGGGCGGCGGAGCGGACTAGCATCGCCAGCCTACCTGGAAGCAAAGGAAGACCATGACCCGATACGGCTTCGTCGCGTCCGGCGGCGGCTATCGCAGTTTCTACAGCGCCGGGGCGCTGGTGGCGCTGCAGCGTCGCGGGGTGCCGGTGGTGCACATCGCCTCCACCAGCTCCGGCAACAACATCACCCTCGACTACTTGCTGTGGGATAAGGGCACTGAGGAGCTGCCGCCGGTGTTGACCCGGACCATGCGCCTCGGCGTGAAAGACATTTTCCACGTCTTTTCCAACTTCCTCGGCCTGCGGCCGCAACTGCTGCCGACCGGCTCGCATCTGTTCACCGTCGACAAGGACAGCTGCCGCAAGGCGTTGCTGCTCGACGATCCGAAACGGCGGGCGGTGCTGGCGGACGCCCTGGGCAAGGTCCGCTGGGACATCGCCACCACCAACCTGACCAAACGCACGAAGCAGCTGTTCTCCGTCAACGAGATCCTGCGGACGCTGGACGAGGGCGCGATCTCGCGCTTCATGGATGTCTTCCTCGCCGGCATCACCACCATTCCGTACTTCAAGGCGATCACCATCGACGGCGACTATTTCATCGAGGGCGGCTATCTCGACAACACGCCGATGGCCAGCATCTTCCAGAACCCGGAGGTCGACGAGATCATCGCCGTCGACTTCACCGACTATGACTACCACGCCGAGCTGGAAAAGGTTTACCGCTCCAGCGTCTTCACCTTGCCGCTCACCGGTATTGATACCCACCTGCTGGTCAGCGACCTCCAGCTGACGTTGCCCAACAAGCGCATCTTCGCTGGGGCGGAACTCGTCAACCGCATGCTGGAGGCGATGGGCAAGAACAGCATCGAGCTCGATGGGCGCACCTGGACCCGCAAGAAGGTCCACGTGCTGCGGCCGAAGAACCTGGAAAGCATGACGATCTCGCTGAAGGATGCGACCGCGCAGAAGCGCTACTTCGAACTCGGCCTGGAGCAGGCCGCGGCGCTGCTGCCAGCCGCCTGACTGCCGGGCGCCCGGGACCCGTTCATGCCGGCGTTTCTGCGCCGCTTGCCGACTTTGGTGGCGGTTTGGATCCGTCAGAATCGGACGGGCCGGGCGGCGGGCGGGCGACCTGCGGACAGGCTGTTGGCGCTGCCGCTCACGCCATCGCAAACGGCTCGTAAATTCTTGCAGGAAATGCTGGGAGGACTAGTATGCGCGGCGGTCCGAGCCTGGGAGGCACTGAAAGACTGCGGGAACGACGTTCGCGGCGTGCTCCAGGGACAAAGCTCGCATTCCCCCGCGCGGGAGGACTGACGGCAACAGGCGGCTGATCGGAGCCCGTCCTCGCCGTCGGGACGCGCAACAACACTGGTCGAACAGAGGGTTAAGGAGAGGTGAGATGGCGCAAACTGATCCCGTAGTGATCGTCGGCGCGGCGCGTACGCCGATGGGTGGCATGCTGGGCGATTTCTCCGGCGTTCCCGCCACCCGGCTCGGCGGCGTTGCCATCAAGGCGGCGCTGGAGCGCTCCAAGGTGGATCCGGCCGATGTCGGCGAGGTGCTTATGGGCTGCTGCCTGATGGCCGGCCTGAAGCAGGCCCCGGCGCGCCAAGCGGCCCACTTCGCCGGTGTGCCGTGGGAGGCCGGCGCGACGACGCTGACCAAGATGTGCGGCTCGGCGATGAAGACGACGATGATCGGTCACGACAACATCCTGGCCGGCTCGCACGACGTTGTCATCACCGGCGGCATGGAGAGCATGACCAATGCGCCATACCTGGTGCTGAAAGGCCGCACCGGCTACCGCCTCGGCCACGGCGACCGGCTGATGGACCACATGTTCTATGATGGCCTCGAGGACGCCTACGAGGAGGGTCGCTCGATGGGCACCTTCGCCGAAGAGTGCGCCCAGATGTACCAGTTCACCCGCGAAGCGCAGGACGCCTTTGCCGCCGAGTCGGTGACGCGGGCGCAGCGGGCCTCCAACGAAGGCACCTTCGACGCCGAGATTGCGCCGGTCACCATCAAGGATCGTAAGGGCGAGAAGGTCATCGCCAAGGATCAGGCGCCGTTCCAGGTCAACATCGCCAAGATCCCGACGCTGAAGCCGGCCTTCCGCAAGGACGGCACGGTCACCGCGGCGACCTCCTCGTCCATCTCCGATGGCGCGGCCGCGCTGGTGCTGATGCGTCGCTCCAATGCCGAGAAGAAGGGCATCACCCCGCTGGCGGTCATCCATTCGCATGCGACGAACGCCCAGGCGCCGAACCTGTTCACCACCGCCCCGGTGGGTGCGCTGCGCAAGGCCCTCGACAAGGCCGGCTGGAAGAACACCGACGTCGACCTGTGGGAGGTCAACGAGGCCTTCGCCGTCGTCACCATGGCGGCGATGCACGACATCGGCATTCCCCATGACAAGGTCAACGTCAACGGCGGTGCCTGTGCACTGGGCCATCCGATCGGCGCGTCTGGCGCCCGCATCATCGTCACGCTGATGCATGCGCTGAAGAAGCACGGCCTGAAGAAGGGTGTCGCCGGGCTGTGCATCGGCGGCGGCGAAGCCACCGCGATGGCCATCGAACTGGTCTAAGGGTCAAGAGCAGCGCCGCGGTCCCTCGGGGCCGCGGCGCCCTGTATTTCCTGCCCCGGCGCGGCCGGGCTAAAACTCCGCCGCACCGGAACCAGACAAATCAAATCAGCAACGCCAGGGCGGCAACACCGCCCGGCCGTCGGGTGCGACCCAGCGGCGCTCCCGGTTTGAGCACAAGGGGAATAAAAAATGGATGTGAAGGGTCTAGCGGCAATCGTCACCGGAGGCGGCTCCGGCCTCGGCGAGACCACCGCGCGGGCACTGGCGGCGGCCGGCGCCAAAGTGGCGCTGTTCGACGTGGTTGCCGACGCTGCAGAGCGCGTGGCCAAGGATATCGGCGGCGTCGCGTGTGTGTGCGATGTGACCAATGGCGAGTCGACGGAAGCCGCCGTTGCCAAGGCGCGCGAGGCGCACGGCGTTGCCCGTATCGTCGTCCAGTGCGCCGGCATCGCCCCGCCAGCGAAGATCGTCGGCCGCAAGGGCCCGCATAGCCTCGATCTCTACGCCAAGGTGATCGGCGTCAATCTGATCGGCATCTTCAACGTGATGCGGCTGGCGGCTGCCGACATCCTCACCCAGGAACCGCTGGCGCCGACCGGCGAGCGCGGCGTCATCATCAACACCGCGTCGATCGCGGCGTTCGAAGGCCAGGTCGGCCAAGCCGCCTACGCCTCGTCGAAGGCGGGCGTTGTCGGCCTGACGTTGCCGTCGGCCCGCGAATTCGCGCCGTCCGGCCTGCGCGTCGTCTGCATCGCGCCCGGCATCTTCAAGACGCCGATGATGGCAGGCCTGCCGGAAGAGACGCAGCGCTCACTGGGTGCGGCGGTGCCGTTCCCGTCGCGGCTGGGCGATCCCAACGAGTATGCCAAGCTCGCGATGGCGATCATCGACAACCCCTACCTCAACGGCGACGTCATCCGTGTCGATGGCGCGCTGCGCATGCAGGGCTAGCAATTCCGTACAAGCTGCCCGTCCGGACTGCTCCCTTCTCCGCCGCCAGCGGGGAAGGGACGCCGCGGCCAGAACCGCAGGCCGGCCCGGCGGCCGTTGGCGCGGCCGGGACGCGGGGTGATTGTGGACCGGCGCCAAAACCGGCGCTGACCGCGGCGCGCCCATCCCGCGACGATCACCACACCGACCAAAGTGCACGGCTTTAATGTCCGCGTGTCACGCAGGTCCGCCTGTACGATCTCACGGTCGCGCCGTCATGCATTCTTTATAGTCGCAGCATATGAATAATGGGCCAGCTGATGTCCCATACCATGTCATTTGAGCGTTGGGAGTTCGGCAAGAATGGCAGGTGAACAAGTTCAGTGCCCGATCTGGGGTTCTTCTGCTGTATTGCACGAAACGCAAGATTATGGAGAAAGGAACGTTTTTCATTCGCCTCGAACGGGAGGTAAATTTACACTGGTTGGCTCCGCAGGCAAAATATCGTCTCTGTCAGACGACCAGAAGGCGAGAATAACAACATATATCATTGATCAAAGGCGTTTTGGAATATCGGCTCCTATCATCGACAGGTTTGTGGTTGAAAGATATAAGGACGCACCTCCTCTTACCCCAAGGCGAAGGTGTGATCGATTTTTGCAATATCTATTAGAACATACAACAAACCTAGGTGGCGGCGTATATATTCACAACAATAATCAAGATGAAACCGGAGCGGCTCTTGCCTGGACCGAATCGCATCTTATAGATGATCTGGGCTTTATACAGCGGTACTTACACAAACAAGGCCTTATAGAGATAGATGGGAATTCATTTTTTCGCTTAACAGTGAGTGGCTACGAGCGCCTGGAACAACTAGATCGTAATGCTCGTAGCTCAGCGCAAGCATTTATCGCAATGTGGTTTAATGAATGCATGAATCAAGCTTATGAGAGTGGGATTGAGATGGCCGTTCGAGCTGCTGGATACGAGCCAGTACGCATCGATAACACAGAACATGCCAACAAAATTTGCGATCAGATCATCGCCGAAATCCGACGATCACGTTTTGTAGTTGCGGATTTTACAGCAGAGCCAGAAAAACCCCGAGGAGGGGTTTATTTCGAAGCCGGCTTTGCGCAGGGCTTAAACGTTCCTGTGATTTGGACATGTAGAGATAATGTGAAGGACTATATCCATTTTGATACGCGGCAATTTAATCATATTTTTTGGAATACTCCGCAAGAATTGCAAGAACGATTGAAAACTCGGATCGAGGCTGTGGTCGGCGAGGGACCTCTAAAGCCGCGGTTAACCTATCCCGCTCGCACGGCTTAGCCCCGGTCCCGCGGGACCTTAGTCGGCCGCCGACGCCGACGGTCGGCGCAGCTCCGTTTCGTGGATGCGGAACCATTGCAGGCCGGTGAGGGCCGGTCCGTTGACGATGCGGCCCTGATCCATCCACTGCCACACCTCGTCCGGTGTGGCGACGATGACGCGGATGTCCTCGTGCTCTTCGTCGAGGCCGTGCACGCTGCCGGTCGGCGGCGCCGCGACAAGGCCGTAGTAGAGGCCGACGGTTTCAGTTGATCCGCCCGGCGTGGTCAGGATTGGGCCGATCGGCCGCAGTTCGCGGATCGTACAGCCGGCCTCCTCGACCGCCTCGCGCCGGATCACCGCGTCCGGCGTCTCCTCGGTATCGATGATGCCGGCGACGATCTCAATCAGCCACGGCGAGAACGCGCCCTGCAGGTGCGGCTCGCGCAGCGCCAGGTAGGCTCCCACCCGGAATTGCTCGATCAGCACCAGCACGTCCTTGTCGGGATCGTAGAGGACCGCCGCCACCGCGTGCCCTCGCTCGAAGACTTCTCGCTCCATCGGCGCTCCCCAGCCGCCGGCATATCGCCGGTGCCGTAGCCGGTAGCGGTCGAGCCGGAAATAGCCGACGTAGCCCGGCTCGACGTCCACCACCTCGACGCCATCG
>JAEULG010000135.1 GCA_016793875.1 Rhodospirillales bacterium
TTCGATAAGCCGCGCTACAGCAAGTCCGCCTGGGGCCTGCGCGTCATCGACGTCAAGACCGGCCAGCTCCTCGTCGATCTCAGGCCCGACTATGACTTCTTCATCGGCTCGGTCCGCAAGATCTTCTCGGTCGGCGGCCTGATGAACGAAGTCGGCGCCGGGCATCGCTCGGTGACGCCGATCTATCGGCGCGGCAGGATCGACAAGGACGGTGCGCTCAACGGCGATCTCATCCTGGTCGCTTCCGGCGACCTGACAATGGGCGGCCGAACCAAGCCCAACGGCGAGATCGCCGTCTCGAACTTCGACCACAACGAAGCCAACAGTCTGGGCAACGCGGTGCTCACCGCCCCCAATCCGCTCCGCGGCTACATCAATCTGGCGAGGCAGGTGGCAGCCTCGGGCGTCAGGCGGATCAAGGGCGACGTCGTCATCGACGACCGCCTGTGGGTGCCGTTCGATTTCCGCGGCCAGTTCGACGTCCGGCCGATCTTCGTCAACGACGACTGCGTCGATCTCATCGTCAATCCGGCAAGCCAGCATCTGGCATCGGTCGATTGGCGGCCGGTTTCCGCAGCCCTCGATGTCAAGTCAACGCTGGCAATGAGCGCACCCCAGACGCCGGCGATCATCGATCTCGATCCGCAATTCCCGCAGTGCATCGGAACCCACGGCTGCACCGCGGAGATCACCGGGAAGCTGCCGGCCGACTTCCGGCCGCCGTTCACCAACGCCTTTCCGCTGATCCGCACGTTCCGCATCGTCGAGCCGGCCAACTACGCGCGCACCGTACTGATCGAAGCGCTGAAAGCCGCAGGGGTGACGGTGGACGCCGACCCGGTGGCCAAGAACCCCGTCCGCCTCCTCCCGGCGAAGAGTTCGTACTCCCCCGCTTCGAAAGTCGCCGCGCTCACCTCCGCGACCAACGCCGACCATGCCAAGTTTATTCTCAAGATCAGCTACAACATCGGCGCCGATTCATCCCTCGTCCTCCTCGGGCTCGCGCACGGCGTTAACAACATGACCGACGCGCTGGCGGTCGAAAAGCGGACGCTGACGACAAAGTACGGCATCCCCGGTCATGACTTCTTCTTCGTCGACGGCAGCGGCGGCGGGTTGACGACGGCAAAGAGCAGCGCCGTCACCAAATGGCTGCGGATCATGACCAGGCAGCGCGACTTCGCCAGCTTCTTCGACGCGCTGCCGATCCTCGGCGTCGACGGCTCGCTGGCCATCGTCAAGGACTTCCAGTCCGACCCCAGCCTTGCCGGCGCGACGGGGAAGGTCCGGGCCAAGACCGGGACCTTCGCCGCCGAGGAAAACAATCGCCTCGTCTTGCGGGGACAGGCGTTCGGCGGATACATCAAGGCGGCGAGCGGCAGGAACCTCGCCTACCAGCTCGTCGTGAACAACGTCGTCATCGATAGTTTTGATGACATCGTTGATGTCTTCCAGGACGAAGGGACGATCTCCGCCATCCTCTGGCGCGACCTCTGACGATGGGACCCGAATCTACGGCGTCGAGAGAAGGTATCTGGCGACGATGACCGCGACACCGGGAGCGCTGCGTGAAGGCGACGGGAGACGCACGATGACGGATGTCGTGATCCACTGTGAGAGCTTCGAGGTGGCGTTGCGGGCGGGGCCGGATCTTGCAGACGTAACGCCGCTGCTGGCGCGGATCATCGCTGCATCCGGCGTACGGCGGGGTAGTGCCCAGCTATGTGCGGTGGGCTCGACGGCGTCGCTGACTACGATCGAACACGAGCCGGGAGCGGTCGAGGACCTCAAGGAGGCGATCTTACGGCTGGCGCCGCCCGACCGCGTCTACCACCACGAGATGACCTGGCACGACGGCAACGGCCACAGCCATGTGCAGGCGGCGCTGCTCGGGCCATCGGTGGTGGTGGCGATCCGCGACGGCCGGCCGAAGCTGGGAACGTGGCAGCAGGTGGTGTTGATCAACCACGACATCCATGCCCGCCGCCGGGCGGTGGAGGTCACGGTGATCGGCGAAACGTAACGGGCGGCGGGCAGGTTATGGCAGCGCCACGCCGCAACGTCTCGCTCGCGGCAAAGCCCGCCACCAGCGCGCCTAGCGCCCGCGCGCGCCTGGGCGGTGCAGGTCAAGCGAAGTCGGTGGACAGCGCCTGGCGCACCGGCTCGGCCAGCACCGCCAGATGCTGGTACTCCGGGTGGGTAAAGCCGATCATCACCCGCACCTGTCCACCGCGGAACGCCGCCACCTGCGCGTCGGTAAACGGGAAGCGGAGGAAGTGCACCGATGAGGTCTTGCCGTCCGACGTGGTCCGCTCGACGTCGGTCTCCGGCAGCGCGGCGACCACCTCGCCGCCGATCTCGATGCAGGCGGTCTTCTCGATGCCGCCCAGCCGGCGCAGGATGCGCTCGCGCCGGCCGGCGTCGTCGATCTCGATCATCATCGTCGCCACCAGCTCGCGGCCGCGCGGAATCAGCGGGTTGTAAGCGCGCAGCTCGTCCTCGATCTGCTCTTCGCCGCCCTTTTCCACCGCCAGCATCTCGTGCACCTGGTGGAGCATCGTCGCGCGGTTCTCGAAATAGAAGGTGATGTCGGGGCCGACATGGACGCGACGGTTCTTCTTCATCTGGGCAATGGCGCGCCGCCGCTCATCGCGGACGCGCGCATAATCGGCCATTGGCAGGATATCGATGCGCTCGATCAGCGGGGTCACGTCTTTACCTTTCATTTAACCGCCACTTGAAGCCCTCACGGCTCGTACGCCCGCGCCAGTAACTGCACCGGGTGCTGAACGGGATCGACGACGATAGGACTCTCGGCATCCAGCCGCTCCATCCCCTGGATGATGTGGTCGCGGGCAAGCGGGCATTCGGAAACGACGAAGGCAGTGCGGTTCTCGCGCGCTTGCTTGGCCACCGGCTTGCCCACCTTCAGGGCGACGCCGAAATTCTCCTTCATCACCCCCCAGGAACCGCCGTGGCCGGAGCAGCGCTCGATTACCTTGATCTCGGTCTCCGGCAGCAGCCGCAGCATTTCCGCCGCCTTCTGCCCGATGTTCTGCGCCCGGGCGTGGCAGGCGATGTGCACGGTGACGCCGCCCTTGAGCGGCTTCATCCCGCCGGCCAGCCCCTGCTTGCGCTGGATATCCACCAGGTACTCAGAGCAGTCGAAGACGGCGCGGCTCAGCACCTTGATGTCGTCGTTGTCGGGCTCGATCAGCGGCCATTCGAACTTCATCATCAGGCTGCACGAGGGCACCAGCGAGATGATGTCATAGCCCTTCTCGACCCACGGCCGCAGGTCTGCCGCGGTCTGCCGCGCCCCTTCGGCGACGCGGGCGATATCGCCGTATTCCAGCTGGGGCATACCGCAACACCGCGGATAGACCACCTCGGTCTCGACGCCGTTGCGTGCCAGCACCTTGCGGGCGGCAACGCCGATATCAGGGCTGTTATAGTTGGCAAAGCAGGTGGCGTAGATCACCGCCTTGCGGCCGAACGCCGGCGCCAAGCGGTTCACCTCCGGCTTCTCCCGGACGGCGCGCATGGTGAACGTCTTGCCGTGGTACGCCGGCAGCGCAGCCGCACGGTCGATACCCGCAACCTTCTCCATGACCGGCCGGGTCAGCTTGTTCTTGCAACTTGTCGCCCAGTTGGCCACGGGCGCGACCGGCGCCGCCAGCTTGCCGTTGCGATCGGTCTCGGTAAGTTGGCGCTTGATGAACGGCAGGCCGTTGGCGCGAAATTCCGCCGCCCGGTAGCGCAGCATCAGGTGGGGGAAGTCGAGGTCGAAAGCATGCGGCGGCACGTAGGGGCACTTCGTCATGAAGCACATGTCGCAGAGCGTGCAGGCGTCGACCACCTGCTTGAAGTCGCTGCTGGCGACCCCTTCCACCTCGCCCTCGTCGGTGGCATCGACAAGGTCGAACAGACGAGGAAAGCTGTCGCAGAGATTGAAGCAGCGGCGGCAGCCGTGGCAGATGTCAAACACCCGCCGCACTTCCGAGTCGATCTTCTCCGCGTCGTAAAACTCCTCGTCGCGCCACCTTATGGGATGGCGCGTCGGGGCTTCGAGACTGCCTTCGCGCATCTTCGCCTCCGCGACCGGCATGCATGACGCCGGCGGGCTACGCACCTGCTCCCCTCAGCTAGCGGTGCACCCGCCGCCGCTTCACGGGAGGCCACCGGTCCGCCGGCCTCCCGTCCACCTGCCGTGGCCGGCGGCGATCAGTCGAGGTTGTCGAGAGCCTTCTGGAAGCGGCCAGCATGCGACTTCTCCGCCTTGGCCAGCGTCTCGAACCAGTCGGCGATTTCTTCCATGCCTTCTTCGCGCGCGGTCTTGGCCATGCCCGGGTACATGTCGGTATACTCGTGCGTCTCGCCGGCGATCGCCGCCTTCAGGTTAAGGCCGGTGCCACCGATCGGAAGGCCCGTCGCGGGATCGCCCACCTTCTCCAGGAACTCGAGATGGCCGTGAGCATGCCCGGTCTCACCCTCGGCGGTCGAACGGAAAACCGCGGCAACGTCGTTGTATCCCTCGACGTCGGCCTTTTGCGCGAAATAGAGATAGCGTCGGTTTGCCTGCGACTCGCCCGCAAACGCGGCCTTCAGGTTGTCCTCGGTCTTCGAGCCCTTCAAGTCGGACATTATCCAAACTCCCTCGGAACGGCGTGACGTGACCACAAGGAGGGCCACGCCCGATGGTTGGATCATCTTCTGAGGGAATGGATATTAGAACGGGCAAGCCCGCTGTCAACGATCGTTTATCGATTCTAAGAAGTCGCGCAACCTACTGATCTTGATTACGACTATAATCAAGCCGTACGATGACATCGACCCGGCGCACGCGGGTGCCCTCAGGCGCCGGCGGAAGATCGGAGACGACGACCTGATCGCCCGGGATATCCTCGATGCGCCCCGAGCATTCAAAGAAGAAGTGATGGTGCTCGCTGATATTGGTATCGAAGTAGGAGCGGCTGGTATCGACAGCGATCTCCCGCAGCAGCCCTGCTTCCACGAACTGGTGCAGCGTGTTGTATACCGTCGCCAGCGATACCTCGATGCTGGCGGACATCGCCTCTTCGTGCAACCCTTCGGCAGTAACGTGCCGGTCGCCTTGCTCGAACAGCAGGCGGGCGAGGGCGAGACGCTGCCGCGTCGGCCTGAGTTCGGCGCGCCGCATCAACTCAAGCGCACGGCTGAAGGGTCGGGTTGTCTTCATCTTCACCCATATGGCGATGGTTTCTACCGCTCGCCACATCCTAGCAGAATATCTTGGGCAGAAAAGTAGAGCACCTCGCAATAATGTTGCGCCGATGCACCACTGTGCTGAAGAGTTTAGTCGCCGGTCAGGATGCGATCGACCAGCTGCTGCACCTTAGGGACGAAGCCGTTGCGATAGAAAGGATCAGACGAGAAGCGGTAGGCGTTATGGCCGGCGAACATCAGATTGTCATCGACGTCACCAGAATGGGCGATGGACTGCAGCGTCTTCTGGATGCAGTAGGAGCGCGGATCGGCCACCTTGCCGGTGGTCCCTTCCTCGTTCTCTGCCCAGTTGGAAAAGCGACAGGCGGATAGGCAGCCCATGCAGCCCTGCTGATCGGCCCGGATTTGCGCCGACTTCGTCGGGGTGACGAAGATCATTGTGGCGTCCGGTGTGCGCAGCGACTCAACGAATCCGGCGGTCATCCACGCCGCTACCCGCTCATGGTCGGCCGGGGTGACGTAAAAGGTGCGGCCGCGCGCGCCGAGGCGCAGCGCCTGGGTGTGCTCACCCACCGGTTCGCGGGTGTAGGCCACTTGCCGCTCGTTGCGCTGCATCAGCTCGGACAAAAAGCCGTTCTGCACTGCCGACGAGTAAAAGCCGGTGGGACTGAAACGGTTGAGAAAGATGTCGCCCTCGTGCAGCGTCAGCAGCCGGCGCTTCCACTCGTCCGAAACCGGACTCTCCTCGGTGATCAGCGGACGCGTGCCGAACTGAAAGGCAATCGGGCCAAGATCGGGATTATCGATCCAGTCTTTCCACTCGCGCAGGTACCAGACGCCGCCGGCCATGAAGATCGGCACCTGATCGAGGCCATAGCCGCGCATCTCCCGCCGCAACTCGATCACCCGCGGCAACGGTGGTTCAGGCCGTGCCGGATCTTCGGAGTTGCTGAGGCCGTTATGGCCGCCAGCGAGCCACGGATCCTCGTAGACGACGCCGCCGAGAACCTCCGGGTGGCGACTGTAGCTGCGCCGCCACAGCGCCCGGAAGGCGCGCGAAGAAGAGACAATCGGGTAGCAGTAGACCCCGAAGGCGGCACCGATCTCCGCCATCCGGTAGGGCATGCCGGCACCGCAGGTGATACCGTGGATCAACCCTTTGGCACCTTCGAGAATGCCGTGCAGGACGCGCGGCGTCGCCGCCGCCTCCCACAGCACGTTCATGTGGATGCGGCCGCGGCCTCCGGACTCTTCATAAGCCATGCGCGCCTGGGCAATACCGCCGCGGATCGCGTAGGCAACGAGTTCCTCGTAGCGGTCGCGCCGGGTACGGCCCCGGTAGACCTGGGCGATGACGTGGCCGTCCTCGTCGAACGCATCGGAATTGACGCCCGAGAAAGTACCGACGCAGCCGGCGGCAGCGAAGGCGCCGGCGCTGCGGCCATTGGAGACGGAAACGCCCTTGCCACCTTCAACGATCGGCAGGACCTCACGGCCCGAGATCTGCAATGGACGCAACAGCTCTTCAACTCCCTGTCCCGGCACCCGGCTGGCGGGGCCCGCGGCATCGCCGACGGCCTGCCGGCACGGCCGCAGTCCCGGCTCCGAAACGCACATATAAAGAAGTCCGGCGGAAAGACGAGCCCCGGAGCGGTTTTTCGACGCTCCGGGTAGAGCGAGCCACTACGTTGACATCATAGCGGCCGCTGAAGTCAGCGGCGCCCTGCCGCGCTCCCGCATCAACTCGCCGCTTTTGTCGAGGCCTTCTCGGTGAGATCCTGACCGGTGTTCTGATCGACCGCCCGCATCGACAGCTTGATCTTGCCGCGATCGTCTATGCCGATCAGCTTGACCTTGACGCTATCGCCGACCTGCACCACGTCGGTGACCTTACCGACGCGTTCACGGGCGAGTTCGCTGATATGGACTAAGCCGTCGCGGGTGCCGAGGAAGTTCACAAAGGCGCCGAAATCGACCGTTTTGACCACCTTGCCGGTGTAGATGGTGTTCAGCTCCGGTTCGGCAGCGATCGAGCGTATCCAGTCAATGGCGGCATCGGCAGCCTGCTGGTCGACGGCAGCCACCTTCACCGTGCCGTCGTCCTCCAGATCGATGCGGGCGCCGGTGACCTCACAGATCTCCCGGATCATCTTGCCACCGGGGCCGATGACCTCGCGGATCTTGTCCTTGTTGATGTGGATCACCGTGATCCGCGGGGCGTTGCTGCTAAGGCCGTCACGCGCCGCCGAGATGCCCTTGGCCATTTCGCCAAGGATGTGCGCGCGACCGTCGCGCGCCTGCTGCAGCGCGGACTCCATGATCGCCTCGGTGATCGAGGTGATCTTGATGTCCATCTGCAGCGCGGTGACGCCCTGCTCGGTGCCGGCGACCTTGAAATCCATGTCGCCGAGATGGTCCTCGTCACCGAGAATATCGGAGAGGACGACGAAGGCGTCGGACTCCTTGATCAAGCCCATGGCAATCCCGGCCACCGGCCGTGTCAGCGGTACGCCGGCATCCATTAGCGACAGCGAAGCACCGCACACCGTCGCCATCGAGGACGAGCCGTTGGACTCCGTGATCTCGGAGACCGCGCGGATGGTATAGGGGAAGTCGGCCTTCGCCGGCAGCAGCGGCCGGATCGCCCGCCACGCCAGCTTGCCGTGGCCGATCTCGCGACGGCCGGTGAAGCCGAAACGGCCGGCCTCGCCCACCGAATAGGGCGGGAAGTTATAGTGCAGCATGAAATGCTCGCGGAACTCGCCAGCCAGGGCATCGACGATCTGTTCGTCCTGGCCGGTGCCCAGCGTCGTCACAACCAGCGCCTGCGTCTCGCCGCGAGTGAACAGCGCGCTCCCGTGAGCGCGCGGCAGCAGGCCGACCTCGACGGCGATTGGCCGGACGGTGCGGGTATCCCGGCCGTCGATGCGCCGGCCATCAGCGACGATGCTGCGGCGCACCACGTCCTTTTCAAGGTCCTTGAACAACTCGTCGAAGCGTTCCAGAACCAGCATCGGATCGAGCTGCGTATCCTCGGCGAGCGCTGCCTGGGCACGCTCCTTCACCGCCGCCACCCGGTCGCGGCGCGTCTGCTTGACCACTTCGGTATAGGCCGCAGCGAGATCGACGGCGGCGAGGTCGCGGATCCGCCCGGCGAGGTGATCCACGCCCTCCGGGGTCTTGGGCAGGTCGAGCGGCTCCTTGGCGCATACCTCGGCAAGGTCGATGATCGCATCGATCACCGGCTGGAAGGAACGGTGGCCGAACATCACCGCGCCCAGCATCACCTCCTCCGACAACTCCTTGGCTTCGGATTCGACCATCAGCACGCCGTCGCGGGTGCCGGCGACCACCAGGTCGAGGGCGCTGGAGGGCAGCTCGTCGACCTGGGGATTAAGGACGTACTCGCCATTGATATAGCCGACCCGGCAGCCGGCGATCGGCCCGAGGAATGGCACGCCGGAGAGGGTCAGCGCCGCCGACGTACCGATCATCGCGACGATGTCGGGGTCGTTCTCCAGGTCATGGCTCAGCACGGTGCAGATGATCTGCGTCTCGTTGCGATAGCCCTTGGCGAACAGCGGCCGGATCGGGCGATCGATCAGCCGCGAGGTCAGAACCTCCTTCTCGGCCGGCCGGCCCTCGCGCTTGAAGAAGCCGCCCGGAATCTTGCCGGCGGCGAAACTCTTCTCTTGGTAGTGGACGGACAGCGGAAAGAAGTCGAGCCCGGTCTTGGGCGTCTTCTCGTAGACGACTGTGCACAGCACCTTGGTCTCGCCGAGAGTCGCAACGACGGCACCATCGGCCTGGCGGGCGATCTTGCCGGACTCAAGGACCAGCTGGCGTCCTCCCCAGCTCAGTTCCTTGCGGAATTCCTTGAACATGTTTTTATCCTTCGCTTCGGCTTCCGGTGACTCTTCAGAGAAGACACCGCCGGACGCACGAAATCTGCCTCAAAGAGGAGTGGCCGCGATCAGCGCCGCAGTCCCAGGCGCTCCACCAGGCGCTCGTAGCGCGAAACCTGCTTGCGCTTCAGGTAGTCGAGCAGCCGCCGCCGCTGGCCGACCATCATCAGCAGGCCGCGGCGCGAGTGGAAATCCTTCTTATGGATCTTCAGGTGTTCCGTGAGGTTGCGGATGCGCTCGCTGAGGATCGCCACCTGCACTTCGGGCGAGCCGGTATCGGCTTCACCGGTGGCATACTCGTGGATGACCTCCTGCTTGCGTTCTGCCGTGATCGACATCGAAAAACTCCCGAGCATCAGACATTGAGGATACGCAGCGGGTGGATTTCGCCCCCCTTGACCTGCGCCAGTGCCACCAATCGCCCCCTCGCCATCGCACAGACGACGGCGTCCTTGCTTACCTTCGAGGAGGGGGACCGGCTGGCCACGGGCAATACCGCAATCGGCCGCCCGCGCTGGAGGCTGCTCGCCTCCGCTTCGGTCAGGTTCAGCGCCGGGATGCCGGCCAGCGCTGATCCCACCGGCAGCAGGTACGTCTGCAACTCTGCACTATGGCCGACATCCTCAAGCTTTTCCAGGGATATCGCCGTCGCCTCGGTGAATGGGCCGACCGAAAGCCGGCGCAGGGCGACGACGTGTCCGAGACAGCCCAGCGCGATGCCGAGGTCGCGCGCCAGCGCCCGCATGTAAACCCCCTTGCCGGCCTCCACCTCGAAGATCGCATGATTTTCGTCTGGGCACTCGATGAGAGCCATACGCTCGACGTGAACGATGCGCGCCGGCAGCTCGACGGGCCGGTCGGCCCTCGCCAGCGCATAGGCCCGCTCGCCCGCCACCTTGATCGCCGAGTAGGTGGGCGGAACCTGCTCGATATCGCCGCAGAAGCGGCCGGTGACGGCCTCGATTTCCGCCGGTTCCGGCCGCAGCAGGCTGGTCGCGGTCACCTGACCCTCGGCATCGTCGGTATCGCGCTGCTCGCCCCAACGGACGGTGAAGCGGTAGATCTTGCGACCCTCGACGACATAGTTGACGGTCTTGGTCGCCTCACCCAGCGCAAGCGGCAGGATGCCGGTCGCAAGCGGATCGAGGGTGCCGCCGTGGCCCGCCTTCGCCGCCCCGGTCGCCCGCCGCACGCGGTTGACCACCGTTGCCGAGGTGATGCCGGCGGGCTTGTCCACGATCAGCCAGCCGTCGATCTTCTTGCCCCGCCGCCGTTCAGCCACGGTCTTCGTCCTCCTCCCTGAAGTCTTCGTCGCGCGGTGGTGAGCCGGTGAGGTCGCGGGTGACCTCGGGTTGGCGCAGCGCGCGTTCGATCCGATCCGCCTCCTCGAACGAACGGTCGAGGCGGAAGACGAGATCCGGCACGAACTTGAGCTCAACGCTGCCGGCCAGCCGCCGCCGCAGGAAGCCGCGGGCGCGCGTCAGCGCTGCGACCACCGCCTCCTGCTGGGAGCCTCCCAGCGGCATGATGTAGACGCGCGCCTGGCGCAGGTCGGGACTGGTCCGGACCTCGGTGACGGTCACCGGCGTTGCCGCGAGCACCGGGTCGCGCAGCTCGCCGCGTTCGAGGATGTGGGCCAGGGCATGCCGCAGCTCCTCGCCGACACGAAGCTGCCGCTGACCGGGTGAGCGATTGTCGCGCGACATGAAGGATTCGACGCGGCGAATAGAGCGGCCGGTGCCGCCCTAGAGCTGCCGGGCCACTTCCTCCATCTCGAAACACTCGATCCGGTCGCCGACCTGGATATCGTGGTAGTTGGCGAGCGCGATACCGCACTCAAAGCCCTCGCGCACCTCGCGGACATCTTCCTTGAAGTGCTTGAGCTGCGACAGCTCGCCTTCGTGAATGACGACGTTGTCGCGCAGCAGCCTGACCTTGCCGCCACGCTTGACGATGCCTTCGGTCACCCGGCAGCCGGCCACCTTGCCGACCTTGGAGATGTTGAACACTTCGCGGATATCGGCGTAGCCGAGGATGTTCTCCCGCAGGATCGGCGTCAGCATCCCCGAGAGCATCGACTTCACGTCGTCGGCAAGCTCGTAGATGATCGAATAGTAGCGGATATCGACGCCGTCGCGGCGCGCCAGTTCGCGCGCCTGGGGATTGGCGCGGACGTTGAACCCGATGATCAGCGCATCCGAAGCGCGGGCCAGCCCAACGTCGGTTTCGTTGATACCGCCGACGCCGGAGTGCAGAACCACCACATTGATCAAATCACCGCCCAGCTTCTCGAGCGCGCCGACAATCGCCTCGGCCGAGCCATGGACGTCGGCCTTGATGACCACCGGCAACTCGCGCCGCTCGCCCTGCTGGATGCGGTGAAACAGCTGCTCGAAGGTGCCCCGGCCCACCGAGACCCGCGCATCGCGGGTCCGCCGCTGGCGGAACTCGGTGACCTCGCGCGCTCGCCCCTCGTTGGCGACAACGACCACGTCATCACCGGCGGCAGGCGTGCCATTCAGGCCGAGCACTTCTATCGGCGTGCTCGGGCCCGCCTCGGTTACCTGGCCACCCAGGGCGTCGGTCATGCCGCGCACCCGCCCCCACTCGCTGCCGGCGACGAAGATGTCGCCGACGCGCAGGGTGCCGCGCTGCACGAGGACGGTGGCGACGGTCCCGCGGCCGCGCTCCACCTTGCTCTCGATGATCAGGCCTTCGGCCGGGCGGCTCGGGTTCGCCTTGAGGTCGAGCAACTCCGACTGCAGCAGAATGGCTTCCGTCAGCTTGTCGAGATTAGTCCCAACCTTGGCTGAAACATCCACCGACAGCGTCTCGCCGCCCATTTCCTCGACTTGGATCGAGTACTGCAGGAGCTCGGTACGCACCCGCTGCGGGTCGGCGTCCGCCCGGTCGATCTTATTGACAGCAACGATGATCGGCACGCCGGCAGCCTTGGCGTGGTTGATCGCCTCGACTGTCTGCGGCATCACCCCGTCGTCCGCCGCCACTACCAGCACGACGATGTCGGTCGCCTTGGCGCCGCGCGCGCGCATCTGGGTGAACGCCTCGTGGCCCGGCGTGTCGATGAAGGTAATGCGCTCGCCGCTCGCCATCGTCACCTGGTAGGCGCCGATATGCTGGGTGATGCCCCCCGCCTCATGAACGGCGACGTCGGTTTTGCGCAAGGCATCGAGCAGCGACGTCTTGCCGTGGTCGACGTGCCCCATGACGGTGACGACCGGGGGCCGCCGCACCATCTCGTCGGCGATATCCTCGTCGCCCTTCAAGCCCAGTTCGACGTCGGCGGCGGTCACCCGGCGAACGTTATGGCCGAACTCGACCGCCAGCAGTTCGGCGGTATCGGCGTCGAGGCTGTGATTGATGGTGGCCATCACGCCCATGCGCATCAACGCCTTGATGACGTCGGTCGACCGCTCGGCCATACGGTTGGCGAGTTCCTGGACCGTCAGGCTTTCCGGAATAACGACGTCACGAACCACTTTTTGGTTTTCCATCCGCTGGCTGAGCTGCTTCAGCCGCTCCTTCTCGCGCGCCCGCCGAACCGAGGCAAGGCTGCGCATCCGCTCACCTGCGGCATCATCCAGCACGTCGGTGATGTTGATCTTGCCGCCGCGCCGGCCCGCGGCGTCATCCCGGCGCCCGGCATCCACCTTGCGCGGCTCGACCCGCGCCGCGGGGGGCCGCTTCGGCTTGGCGCGGTTGGCGTCGGCCTCGGCCGGCTTGGTCGAAGTTCCTTCCCCAGGCTTGGCGGGAGCCGCCTCACCCGGCTTTGCAGCCTCGGCCGGACCAGGCGCCGGGGCTGCTGCCGCCGGCTCCTCGGCCTGAAGTGCCTCAGCCTTGGGCGCCCCGGCCGAGAGGTCGGCAGGGGCCTCGGCGGCCTCTGTCGCGACCGGCTCGTCGGGCTGTGGCTGCGCATCCGTCGCCGCAGCCGCTGCCGGCTCTGCCACCTCGGCAGGAGCCTCGCCCCCAACGGCTTCGGCCGCATCAGCCGGCGCATCGGGCGCTGGCGTCTCGGTGACGGCCTCCGCGACCGCCGGCTCCTCTGGCGGCGGCTGGTTCTGCCGCTCCTCTTCCGCCCTGATCGCGTCCTGCAGGGCGCGGACGCGTGCCGCTTTCTCGCTGTTGGTCAGACCAACGGTGCCACCGTCGCGCGACCGAGCGATCTCGTTGCGGTTCGTCCCGGAGAACGACGGGCCGTCGCGGTCGAGGCGCACGGCTTCACCCGCACGGGAACGCGCGTCAGGCGTGAATGTACGCTTCTTGCGCACCTCGACGGTTACCATCTTCGATCGGCCGTGGGCGAAGCTCTGGCGGACCTGGCCGGTCTCCACCGTCTTCTTCAGTTCCAGCCGGCGCGACTGGCCCCCCTCGGTCTGCTTCTTCGGGTTGCGTTCGTCGATATCGGTCATGCTCTTCACATCGGCTGGGTTGTTGGAAGCGGTGCCGCCGGGCGAAATCCCGCTAACCGGGCAGCCTCGCGAACGAACCTGTCGGCCAGCCGTCCCGACAGGAGAAACCCATGGACGATATGATCGCGGCCGACGGCTGCCCCGATCTCGGCGGCGGTGAGCACGCGCACCACCGGCGCTCCCGGTGCCAGCGCCCGCAGCTTGCGGCAGTCTCCGGAAGCGCCGTCCGCCGCCTCCAGCAGTACACCTGCCGCACCGTCGAGCAGGCGCTCGCGAATCTTCTGGTAGCCGAACACGCCTTGTCCCGCCCGCCGGGCCAGCCCCAACAGGTCGCGGCAGCGCCGTTCCAGCGCCGCTTCGATCAGCTGCGGCAGGCCGTCCGGCACCTGCACGGCGTGCCGCGCCGCCCTGGCGAACAGCTTGCGCTGCAGCACCCGCTCGATCGCCTGCCGTTCCGCCGTCACCCACAGGCCGCGACCGGGAAGCCGCTCGTCGATGTCGGGAACCACCGTCGAGTCGGGGCCGACGACGAAGCGGATCAGCAGCGCCCGCTCGCGCGGTAACCCCAGCGCAAGGCAGCGCCTCTGCGATGCCGGCAACGCAGAGGCATCCCCACCAGCCGGCCCGGCGTCAGCCGTGATCGGCACCGTGCTCACCGCCCTTCGGTGTCCCCGGCGGCTTCGGCCGGTACCGGTGCGGCAGCGGCGGCCGCCGTGTCCTCGTCCTCGAACCAGTGGGCGCGCGCCGCCATGATGATGGCGTCGGCCCGCTCGGCGGTGAGGGAGCCTTCCGGCGCAATCTCCATCAACTCGTCACCGGCAAGATCAGCGAGGTCGTCGAGCGTCTTTACGCCCTTCTCTCCAAGAGCAACCAGTATCGCCGGCTTCATCCCTTCCAGGGCCGCCAGCGAATCGTCAACGCCCAGATCGACCCGCCGCCGGTTGAAAACCTCGTCGCGGACTTCCAGGAAGTGGCGGGCTCGATTACGCAATTCCTCGGCAACCGTCTCGTCCAGACCCTCGACGTCGGCGAGCTCCTCGACCGGCACGAACGCCACGTCCTCGACAGTGGTAAAGCCCTCGGTGACCAGCAGGTGGGCGATCACGTCGTCGACGTTGAGCGCTTCGACGAAGGTCTGCGAGCGAGCGGTGAATTCTTCGTTGCGGCGCACCGATTCTTCTTCTTCCGTGAGGATGTCGATGTCCCAGCCGGTCAACTGCGAGGCGAGACGGACGTTCTGGCCGCGTCGGCCGATGGCGAGGCTGAGCTGGTCATCGGGCACGACCACCTCGATGCGGTTCGCTTCCTCGTCGAGGACGACCTTCGTCACCTCGGCGGGCGCCAGCGCATTGACGACAAAGGTGGCAGGATCGTTCGACCACTGGATGATGTCGATCTTCTCGCCCTGCAACTCGCCGACCACCGCCTGCACCCGCGAGCCGCGCATGCCGATGCAGGGGCCGACGGGATCGATACCCGAATCCCGCGAGTATACCGCGATCTTGGCGCGCGAGCCCGGGTCGCGGGCAACGGCGCGGATCTCGATGATACCCTCGTAGATCTCGGGGACCTCCTGGGCAAACAGCTTGGCCATGAACTGCGGATGTGTGCGCGACAGGAACACCTGCGGGCCGCGCGGCTCCTCGCGCACATCCATGATGTAGGCGCGGACGCGATCGCCGGTATTGAAATGCTCGCGCGGGATGGTCTCCTCGCGGCGCATCAGCGCCTCGGCCCGGCTCAGATCGACGATGACGTTGCCGAACTCGACGCGCTTGACGAGGCCGTTGACGATATCCCCGACGCGGTCCTTGAACTCGTCGTACTGGCGCCGCCGTTCGGCCTCACGCACCTTGTGGACGATGACCTGCTTCGCCGTCTGCGCGGCGATGCGGCCGAAATCGATGGGCGGCAGCGGATCGACGATGAAATCGCCGACAGCAGCCTGCGGCCGGCGGCGTTGCGCCGACGCCAGCGAGACCTGCGTCGTCTCGTTCTCCACCGTCTCGACCACCTCGATATAGCGGGCGAGGGAAATTTCGCCGGAGTTGCGGTCGATATGCGCCCGAATGTCGTGATCGTGCCCGTACTTGGAGCGGCCAGCCTTCTGGATAGCCTGCTCCATCGCCTCAAGCACCTCTTCGCGGTCGATGCTCTTGTCGCGCGCCACCGTGTCGGCCACCTGCAGAAGCTCCGGGCGGGCATGAACGGCGCTGATTTCCGAGGGCGTTCTGGTCATCGGTCGGACGACGATCTCCGGTTGGTTTATGGCGGTGGCCTACGATCGTGCGTGCATCGCGAGGAGCTCATCGGTGAGCACCAGCTTGGCGCGCTGGATGTCGGCATGCGGCACTTCGATCTCCTGCTCCTGGCCTTCAACGGCAAGCCGCACCGCTTGCCCTCGCGTCCCCAGCAGGCGACCACGAAAGCGGCGGCGGCCGTCGACGGGCCGCGCCAGCTCGATCCGCGCCTCCAGACCGGCGAAACGATCGAAATCGGCCAGCCGTACCAGCGGACGATCGATTCCCGGAGAACTGACCTCAAGCGTGTAGGCAGAACCGATCGGGTCGTCAATATCGAGAACGGCGGACAGCGCGCGGCTCAGCGTTGCGCAGTCGTCGACCATCATTGGTTGGTCGTCCGCCCGCTCCGCCATGATCTGTAACCGCACCCGTTGTCGTCCCGATACCTGTACCCGCACCAGCGCGTAACCCAAACTCTCGGCGGTCGGCCGCACCAGTTCGTAGATGCGATCGGCCAACTCCATGCCGTCACTCCCGTGCACACGCGTGCGCGAAGGAACGCGCTCGAACAAAAAAAGGCGAGCCCACGGCCCACCTTGCCAAACTCGGCCGATCTGCCCGCAAAATAGTCCGCGTCTGGGAGAGTCGGCGCGCCCCTGCTCGCTCCTATATAACCGAGCATTGCGCGGGCACAAGGGGTTTTTGCCATTGTAAAGGCCGCGTCAGGGCACAAATGCACGCCACGCCGGCCGGATTTCCCCCGGCAGCGGAACGGTTTGCCCTCTGCCGCGAGGCGCCGCCGCCGACACCACTCTTCCGTCCGGCGGATCCGCTCAGACCCGCTCAAAACGCAGGAATATGCAGCGCTCGCCGCGCGCTTCCGCCTTCTGCTGGTAGCGGGTGGCGATTCCCCCGGGGGGCGGCTCTCGCCAGTCCTGCGGCCGGCGGGCACACCACCGCAGCCCCGGCTCGGCCGTCGCCAGCGCCAGCGCCCAGCGCACGTAGCCGGCATGATCGCTGGCAAACAGCATCTCACCGCCGGGGCGCAGGATGCGGACCACCTCGCGCAGCATCTCCGGTTGGATCAACCGTCGGCGGTGATGGCGGCGCTTCGGCCACGGATCGGGGAACAGGACGAAGAGGCGGTCGATGCTCGCGTCGGCAAGGGCCGGCAGCAGCGGTCGCGCATCATCGGGCAGCACCCGCAGCCGCGGCAGGAGTGACGCCGGCGCTCGCGCGAGGAGTGCTGCGGTGCCATCCAGCCACGGCTCGCAGCCGATGAAGCCGACGTCCGGACGGGCGTCGGCACGCCCGAGCAGGTGTTCGCCCGAACCGAAGCCGATTTCCAGCCAGACCTCGGCAACCGGCGTCGCGAACAGCATCGGCGGATCGATCCGTGTGCCCGCCGCCGGCACTGCCAGGAGCCGCTCCGGCAGCCGCACGGCAACCGCCGCTTTCCGGCCCGGGCGCAGCGGGCGGCCACTGCGGCGGCCGTAGAAGCGGGGCGCCGGCGTCTCCTGGCTGGCGAAGACCATCAGGCGCCGAAGGCGTTCTTCAGTTCGTCGACGAGGTCGGTGCGCTCCCACGAAAAGGCGCCGTCCGGCTCCGGCTCGCGGCCGAAATGGCCGTAAGCGGCGGTGCGCGCATAGATCGGACGGTTGAGCTGGAGGTGGGTGCGAATGCCGCGCGGCGACAGGTCCACCAGCTCCTGCAACGCCATCGACAGCCGCTCCTCATCCACTTGGCCGGTGCCGTGGGTATCGACGTAGACCGACAGCGGGCGCGAGACGCCGATGGCGTAGGAAAGCTGGATGGTGCAGCGGTCGGCAAGGCCGGCGGCGACAGCGTTCTTCGCGAGGTAGCGTGCGGCATAAGCAGCAGAGCGGTCGACCTTGGTCGGATCCTTGCCGGAGAAGGCACCCCCGCCGTGCGGCGCCGCGCCACCGTAGGTGTCGACGATGATCTTGCGGCCGGTGAGGCCGGCATCGCCATCGGGGCCGCCGATGACAAAGCGCCCGGTTGGGTTGACGTAGAAGTGCTCCTCGTCGCACATCCAACCCGCCGGCAGCACGTTGACCACGTGCGGGCGGACGATTTCGCGGACCTCCTCGACACTCAGCCGCTCGGCGTGCTGGGTGGAGACCACGACCGCGGTGCTCGCCACCGGCTTGCCGCCAACGTAACGGAGGGTCACCTGGCTCTTGGCATCGGGACCAAGGCCCGGCTCGGAGCCGGAGTGGCGGGCATCCGCCAGCGAGCGCAGGATGGCATGGGCGTAGTAGATCGGCGCCGGCATCAGCACCGGGGTTTCCCGGCAGGCGTAGCCGAACATGATACCCTGGTCACCGGCCCCTTCGTCCTTGTTGCCGGCGGCATCGACGCCGACGGCGATGTCCGCCGACTGAGCATGGATGTTCGAGATGATCTCGGCGTGCTTCCAGTGGAAGCCGTCCTGCTCGTAGCCGATCTCCCTGACCGCGTGGCGCGCGATATCCTTGAATCGTTCATGGGTCATCGTCTCAGGGCCGCGCACCTCGCCGGCAAGGGCGATGAAGTTGGTGGTGCACATGGTCTCGACGGCAACGCGGGAGGTCGGCGACTCGGTGAGGAAGGCATCGAGGATGGCATCGGAGATGCGGTCGCACACCTTGTCCGGGTGGCCCTCGGAAACCGACTCGCTGGTGAACAGATAATCCTGCTTGATCACGCCCACACCCCCTTAGAGGATCGCGGAAACAACGGTCGCGCGTCAGCGACCTTCGAATGAGGCGCCATCGCCCGCGGCGGTGAGCCGGAAAGGAAACGGAAGCTCGGATCCCCGGAATGACCCGCAGCTCATGGCGCGCTGGATGCGCACCTTCTGACGAGCACCGATGGCGACGTCAAGCCGATTTCGAAGGACAGATTCCTGCCGGACCGGCGGACATCACTCCGCCTCTTCTGTGGTTCCAAGGGATTTCGCCAACTCGAACAGGCGTTTGCGTACCTGCGGATCGGCGATCCGGTAGTAGGCGCGTACCAGCTCAAGGGTTTCCCGGCGGGTCAGCGGATCGGGTTCGAGCGATGCCTGCGGCTGGTCGGTAAGCGCTGGCGCCATCCCCGGGTCGCTGGTTTTCATCCGGTCAGCCATGTCGTCGAAGAAAAAAGAGACCGGGACATCGAGGATGCGACTGAACTCAAAAAGCCGGGAAGCGCCGATCCTGTTGGCGCCACGCTCATACTTCTGAATTTGCTGAAACGTCAGGCCAACGGCCTCGCCCAGTTTCTCCTGGCTCAGTCCAAGCAGGGTGCGGCGGAGGCGGACGCGGCTGCCCACATGGATGTCGACCGGGTTGGGCACGCCCGGGGGCAGGCGCTCCGACTTCCCGGACCGTGCACCAAATCTCTCTCTCGGCCGCCCGACAGTCTTGCTCTCAGCCATACCTGCGTTGTGCTTTCCTGGACTCGAGCTTATCCGATTGAATTAACACCGGCGGATGCAAGGCTGACGATCGATAGCCGGCCACTGAACACGCTCTATAATGAATGATATGCAAACTGCGATCGTTTTCGCAACACTTGTTCGCGCAAAGTGTGTTTTCGAGAGAGGTCTCAGCGGGTGAAGGCGGACCGGCGGCGACTGACGGCGACGCCTATACCCATAAGCAGCAACGCCAGCCCCAGACCGCCCCACGGTCCGGTGCGGCTGAACACTGTCTGGCCCGTCAGCGGCAATGGCAACGGACCGTCCACAACGCCTTGTTTTCCCAGCCCGAGTTCCGCCACGACGCGGCCGAGCGGATCGATGATCGCGGAGATGCCGGTATTGGCGACTCGCACCACCGGCAGCCCCTCCTCCACCGCTCGCAGCCGCGCTGCCACCAGATGTTGAAATGGTCCGGTCGAATACCCGTACCAGCCGTCATTGGTGAGGTTAAACAACCACTGCGGGCGGTCATCAGGGTCGACGACAGCACCCGGAAAGATCACCTCGTAGCAGATCAGCGGGCCGACTGGCGGCAAGCCGGGCAGCCGCAGCGTGCGCACGCCGCTACCCCGGGAGAAATCCGCCATGCCGCCGGCAATGCTGCCGAGGCCGAGAAGATTGCCCAACGGCATGAACTCGCCGAACGGCACGAGGTGTGATTTATCATACCAGTCGACGACGGTCCCTCTATCGTCCACGGCCAGCATGCTGTTCCACACCTGAAACCGCGACGGATCCGCCGGGGCGGTGCGCAGAGTGCCGAGCAGGGTCAGGCCCCCGGGGGGCGTACCCGCGCCGACCTGGGCGAGACGCGCCCGGTCCTCGGCGAGAAACAGCGGCGCCGCCGCCTCTGACCACAGGACGTGGGTCGGCGCCGGCTCGGACGGTGCCTCGCCGAGGCGGATCTGGGTCGCCAGATGCTTGTCGACCAGTTCCCGCCGCCATTTCAGATTCTGCGGGATGTTGCCCTGGACCAGCCGCAGCCAGACCCCGTCGACCACGCCGGTATCGCCGACGGCAGCGATCCGTGCCTCACCGAAGGCAAGCAGCAGCAGTAAGACCGCCCAGACAGCGACGACGGGCAGCCAGCGCCGCGACAAGCGGGCGTGCGGCTGGGTCAGCACCGCCGGCATTGCCGCCGCGGCAACGGTGACCAGGCTGAGCCCGTAGGTTCCGATTACCGCGGCGCCCTGCAGCATCGCGTCGGAGAACGCCCAGACGCTGCCGATCAGGTTCCACGGAAACCCTGTCCACGCCCAGCCGCGCACCCACTCCATCAGGGTCCAGGCGCCGGCGAGCGTCAGCACCCGGCCGATTCCGGAGCGCGGCGCCAGCCGGGCCAGCGCGCATGCCGCCGCCGGCCACGGCGCCAGGATGGCGGCAAGACCGACCGGCGCCAGCGGCGCAAGAAGCCCAAACTCTTCGGGTTTGGTCAGCAAGGCGTTGGCGACCCAGTAAAGGCCGGCGGTAAGGTGTCCCATGCTGAAGCACAGGCCGATCCCCAGCGCCACCCGCCAGTTCCGGGCGCCGTCGATCATCCAGACAAGGCCGGTGAACGCCGGGATCAGGATCGGGATGACATAGAGCGGGGGCAGCGCCAGCGCGGCAAGGGCGCCCAGCACCATCGCCAGAAGGACGCGGCGCCAGCCGCGCAGGCCGGCGGTCGCCGCCGCGATCCGCCGCAGCCACCGCCAGGGTCCGGGAGAATCGAGCGTCTCACGCAGCGCGACGATGGCGGCGGCCATGACGCCTCACCGCCCCCAGCCGGAGGCGGTAACGCTGTGCTCGGCAGACGGGGGCGGTTCGTCGCGGCGGATGCGAACCCGCTTGATCCGCCGCGGATCAGCTTCCAGCACCTCGAATTCAAGGCCCGACGGGTGCCGGATCAGTTCGCCGCGAATGGGAACACGGCCCGCCAGGGAGACGACGAGACCGCCAAGGGTATCGACCTCTTCTCGCTCTTCCTCGCTCAGCATGCCGGCGGTGTACTCTTCCAGATCCTCCAGCGGCGCCCGGGCATCGACGTCGAACGCACCATCATCATGCTTCTCGATAGTCGGCTCGTCGGGCTTGTCATGCTCGTCGGCGATATCGCCAACGATCTCCTCGACCAGATCCTCGATGGTGACGATGCCGTCGACGCCGCCGAACTCGTCCACCACCAGCGCCATGTGGGTCCGGTTGGCGCGCATCTCCAGCAGCAGGTGGAGAACCTCCATCGACGGTGCGACGAACAGCACCCGGCGCACCAGCTTGCTCAGGTGGAAATCTTTCTCGCGACCACGCCACGCCAGCATGTCCTTGATATGAACCATGCCGACGGCGTCGTCGAGCGTCTCACGGTACACCGGCAGCCGGGAGTGGCCGGTCTCGATCATCAGTGCCGTTACTTCGTCGAAGGAAGCGTGACTTTCCACCGCAACGATATCGGCGCGCGGCACCATCACGTCCTCTACCGGCCGTCCACGCGCACCAAGGATGTTGGCGAGGAGCGTGCGTTCGCCTTCGGTGAGTTCCTCATCGGCTTCGTTGCCGGCCTCGATGAGCTCGTCGAGTGTATCGCGGACCGTGCCCTCGCCATTGCGGAAGAGGCCAAGTCGGCGCAGGGCGCTGCGGATGACCTTGCCAAGAGCGGGATCAGGGCGGCTGCCGGCGGCTCGCGCCGGCAATCGACTGGGAACGTCTTCGGCGGCAGAGGGTGTATCGTCGTTGGTCATGTCAGGGCTGGTCCACCGCGCCATAGGGATCGGCGATGCCGAGGCCGGCGAGAATTCTCGCCTCTAGGGCCTCCATGTCCGCTGCGGCGTCCTCTTGCTGGTGATCGTGGCCGAGCAGGTGGAGGATACCATGAACGACCAGGTGCCTTAAGTGGTCCGCCGCCGGCTTGCCGTCACGCTTGGCGTCGGCAAGGGTTGTCTGCAGCGCGATGATGATGTCGCCAAGCAGCAGCGGCGGCGTATCGGCTCCGGCGGCGGCAAGCACATCGGTGTCGAAAGCCGGGAAGGAAAGAACATCGGTCGGCTCGTCGCGACCGCGGAATTCACGGTTCAATGCCCGGACCCGCTCATCGGAGGCCAGGACCAGGCAGGCTTCAGCGGTCTCATTGGGAGACCACGGCAGCGAGGGCGCAACCATCGCCCAGGCGGCCGCCGCGGCGCCCTGGCACAGCGCCGGCGCATCGCCGACCGCCGCCGTCCACCCCGGCTCCTCGATCAGCACCTCCAGGTCAAAACCGGCCGCGGCCACGTTCCCTGTCCTTCCTTTCGTATTCGGCACCGAGCCTCATCCGGTCCTCTGCCCTTTCATAGGCACGGACGATGCGGGTTACCAGGGGATGGCGGACGACATCGGCGTCGGTGAACTCGACGAAGCCGATCCCATCCACGCCGGCGAGAATCTCGAGCGCCTGACGCAGGCCCGATCGCGTTCCCTTCGGCAGGTCCACCTGACTAAGATCGCCGGTGATTACCATGCGCGCGTTCTCGCCGAGGCGGGTCAGGAACATCTTCATCTGCACGGCGGTAGTGTTCTGCGCCTCATCGAGGATGACGAAGGCATTGGCCAGGGTGCGGCCACGCATGAAGGCAAGCGGCGCCACCTCGATCTCGCTGCTTTCCAGGCGCTTGATCACCTGCGGTGCCGGCAGCATGTCGTAAAGCGCATCGTAGAGAGGCCGCAGGTACGGATCGACCTTCTCGCGCATATTGCCCGGCAGGAAGCCCAGCTGTTCGCCGGCTTCCACCGCCGGCCGCGACAGGATGATTCGGTCCACCTGACCGTTGACCAGCCGCTCCACTGCCTTGGCGACGGCGAGGTAGGTCTTGCCGGTCCCGGCGGGACCGACGCCGAACACCAAGTCGTGGCGGTCGATGGCGCGCAAATAAGCTCCCTGCGTGCGCGTGCGGGTGACGACCGTTCGCCCCCGAATGACGACGCTCTGCGCCGGGTCTTCGTCGCCGCGGCCGCCGCCCGCTTCGCTCCCTCCCGGTTCGGGGGCCATGCGCAAAGCGGCATCGACGTCGGAAAGCCGCACCGGGTGCCCCCGTTCGATACGGGCGTAAAGACGATCGAGCACCGTTCCCGCCGTCGTCACCGCAAGCGGATCGCCGTCGATGGTCAACTGATTTCCGCGGGAGTGAATACTGACGTCGAGCTGCTGTTCGATGCGGGCCAAGTGGCTGTGATGGGCGCCGAACAGCTGCAGCGCCAAGCGGTTGTCATCGAACTGCTTGTGCAGCGTGCCACCGCCGCTGACGCTGCCGTCGCCGGCACCCGCGGCCGGACCGGTCAACCGGGAACCTCCGCCGCCGTCGCGACAGTTCCCTGTTCCGCGAGCACTCCGGCAAGGCTGTTGCCACCGGCAGAAACGATGCGCACGTCGGTGATTTTCCCCAGCAGGCTCGCCGGCGCTGGCAGGTGCACCGCTTGCAGATAAGGCGAGCGACCGACGCGCTGGCCGGGCTTGCGCCCATCGCCATCGATCAGCACCGGCAGGACGCGACCAACGCAGGCGTCATTGAACGCCCGCTGCTGGCGGTCCAGCAGGCACTGGAGCACCGCCAGCCGCTCTGTCTTGACCGCCTCCGGCAACTGCGCCGCATCGGCGGCCGGCGTGCCGGGGCGGGGGCTGTACTTAAAGGAATATGCCTGGGCAAAACCCACTTCTTCGACGAGGCGCAGCGTCGCCGCGAAGTCGGCTTCGGTCTCGCCCGGAAAGCCGACGATGAAATCGGAGCTGAGGGCAAGATCGGGACGAACAGCCCGCAGGCGCTCGACCAGCCGCAGGTAGCTGGCCGCGGTCTGGCGTCGGTTCATCGCCTTCAGGATCCGGTCGGAGCCAGACTGCACCGGCAGGTGCAAATAGGGCATGAGCTCGGTGACCTCGCCGTGGGCGGCGATCAGGTCGTCGTCGTGATCGGCGGGGTACGACGTGGTGTAGCGGACTCGGGCGATGCCATCGATGGCGGCCACTGCGCGGATCAACCGGCCGAGCCGCCATTCCGCGCCATCCGGTCCGGGGCCGTGATAGGCGTTGACGTTCTGACCGAGCAGCGTGATCTCGACGACGCCCACACCGGCATAGCGCTGCGCCTCGCGCAGCACCTGGACCACAGGGCGCGAATACTCCGCCCCGCGCGTATAAGGAACGACACAGAAGGTGCAGAAGCGGTCGCAGCCTTCCTGCACGGTGAGAAAGGCCCCCCGCCGGCCGTCGACATGGGGATCGGGCAGGGCATCGAACTTGGACTTGGCGGGAAAGGCGGTATCCACCGCCTTTCCCGTGGCGCCTTCTGCCTGCGCCACCAGTTCCGGCAACCGGTGGTAGGCCTGCGGGCCGACGACAACGTCGAGGAAAGGTGCCCGCGAGATCATCTCTCCGCCCTCCGCCTGAGCGACGCAGCCGGCAACGGCAAGCAACGGGCCGCTTGCCGCGCCCGGGCGGCGCAGCCGGCGCAGGCGACCGAGCTCCGAATACACCTTCTCCGCTGCCTTCTCGCGAATATGGCAGGTATTGAGGATGATCAGATCCGCCTGGTCGGCGGCATCGACGACGTCGTAGCCGGCTTCCGCCATGACATCCGCAATGCGGGCGGAGTCATAGACGTTCATCTGGCAGCCGTAGGTCTGAATATAGAGCTTTTTCGCCAAGGCCCGAGGTGTGCCAGTCAATCCGATGGTGTCGCCCGCTCCCCCACCTGGGGAACAGTCCCGCAAAAGCAACAGTTCGGATCGAGACTAGCAGTCCGATGTTGTGAGTCAAGGCGCGCGCACGGACCGGCGCCGGTCACTTGTCACGAACCTCGGCGGGAACTCCGAACAGCTCCAGGCGGTGTCCGACCAGCCGGTAACCGTAGCGCTCGGCGATCTGCTGCTGCAGCACTTCGATCTCCGGACTGCGAAACTCGATCACCTTGCCCGACTGGATATCGATCAGGTGATCATGGTGCTCTTCGCTCGCCTCCTCGTAGCGCGATCGGCCATCGCCGAAGTCGTGGCGTTCGAGGATGTTCGCCTCCTCGAACAGCCGGACGGTGCGATAGACGGTAGCGATGCTGATCCGAGGATCCATGCTGACAGCCCGGCGGTAGACCTCTTCCACATCCGGATGATCGGTGGCCTCGGAAAGCACCCGCGCGATGATCCGGCGCTGGCCGGTCATCTTCATCCCCTTCTCCAGGCACAGGTGCTCGATTCGTGATAGTTGGGACATTACACCTCCCGCCCGCTCAACATCTGAAGCGATTGCGAGCCCTTATATCCGGTTATGCCTAGGCGTTGCACATGATTGCGCGACTTATCACCAGCGTCACGGACAGATCGCACGACCCCGGCTCAACCGCTCTTGCCAGCGTTGCGCCGCGTCGTGCCGAGGCCGATTTCCTTGGCGAGGTTGCTGCGGTGCTGCGCGTAGCTGGGCGCGACCATCGGATAATCGGCGGGCAGGCCCCAGCGCTCCCGGTATTCTTCCGGCGTCATGTCATAGGCCGTCTTCAAGTGCCGTTTCAGCATCTTCAGCTTCTTGCCGTCTTCCAGGCAGATGATGTAATCGGGAAATACCGACCGCTTCACCGGCACCGCCGGCTTCGGGCGCTCGCTCACGGTCGGGGAGGAGCCGACCGACATCAGTGTACGGTAAACACTCTGGATAAGTCCGGGCAACTCGGTTGCTGCAACGGGATTATTGCCAACGTGTGCGGCAACGATTTCCGTCGTCAGCTCCAGCATCTCAGTAAAACCTTCCTTCTCTCGCATTCGCTCTTCTTCCTGATGTTCCAGAGGTCGACCCCCTATATAGGAAATACTCCGCGAGGCAGCAAGGCGCAACCATGACGAATAGCTATCCGCCTAACGTACAAGAAGCAGACGATTACTATCTGGATATAACCGCAGAGGTCTGCCCGCTTACCTTCGTCCGCACCAAGCTGCTGATCGAGCGTATGGTGCCGGGGGAAACTGCGCTGGTGCTGTTACGAGGCGCCGAGCCGCTGGCGAATGTGCCGCGCGCGATTGTTGGACAGGGCCATGAATTACTTGGCTTACAGCCCCTCGACAGTTTCGGCGAGGACGTTCACCAGCTGAGGTTTCGCAAAGCCGGCGTCACAAATCCATCCGCATGACGATGGCATCGACGCCGGTGCCGTCCGCCCGCTGATAGTACTGGCGGCGGCGACCGACCGGCCGAAAGCCGCATTGCAAGTAGAGTGCCTGCGCAGCCGGCGTATCGACCGCTACCTCCAGGAAAACGTGGCGAATCCCCCGTTGTCGATTCGCCGCCATCACCCGTGCCAGCAACCTGCTGCCGATTCCCCGCCGTCGCCAGGCGGGGTCCACGGCGCAGGTCAGCACCTCCGCCTCGTCGGCAGCGAGGCGGCACAGCACGAAGCCGGCGAGGCCGCCCTGCCGATGCTCGACGAGGGCGAGCGAAGACGGCAGCGAGAGCAAGCAGGCGAAGACGTCCGCGTCCCACGGCTCGTCGGCGAAGCACAGCCGGTGGACGGCGGCGAAGGCGACGGCGGCATCCGGCCCGGTGGCCACTGCCGCTGCACCTTCGCTCATTCCGGTCTCCCCGCCACCGCCGGACGCTGCTGCGGTCCTGTTGCCGGCGGCCGCAGGTAGAGCGGCACCGGCGGCGGCAGGCTGCCGGCCGGGGCAACGGCAGCGATGGCGGCGACGCTGGCCGCCTGCGGGTAACCGGGAGACGAGACCGCCGCGGCCGGCACCCCGGCTGCGGCCAGCGCCGGCAGAGCCATCGCCGTGCCATCGCCTGCCACCGCCACCGCGGCCGCCGCCAGCGGACCCGCCGCCAACGGTTGTGCGTCGGACAGCAAGCCCGGGAGACCGGCCGGGGAGATGAGCGCGGGCTCGCCGACCGCAGCGCCGGCGGTGAAGAGCTGCGCGTAAAGATCGGCGCGTTTGCTGTCGAGCACCACCAGCAGGGGCCACCCGGCAGCCTCCGCCGGCGGCACCGCCGCCGCCACCGCCGCCAGCGTGGTGACCCCGACACACGGCAGCCGCGACGCCAACGCCAGGCCACGAGCCGCAGCGAGGCCGACGCGCAACCCGGTAAAGGCACCGGGGCCGATGGTTACCGCCAGCAGGTCGAGCTCACGAAAGCTGCAGCCGGCATCCGCCATTGTCGCCAGCAGCAGCGGCAGCAGCGCCTCGGCATGGCCGCGAGAAAGCTCGACGAGGCGCTGGTGGACGACGCCGTCATGCCAGACGGCGGCGGAACAGGCGCCGGCAGCGGTATCGATGGCGAGGACGCGCATCCGCCGCTATCGTCCCCCGCCGGGAAGGCCGCCGACAGCGGCGGCCGCACTCAGCCAACAGCGGAGCGGGCGGCACGCATGCTGATCGAGATCACCGCGCACAGCCATGACGTGGACATCGACCTTGTCTACGCGACGCCCGACAACCTCACCGGCGCGCCCATCTACCGGCGCGCCCGCTGCTGGTTGCACGCCGAAACCGCAGCGCGGCTCGCGAGCGCGTCCGACCTGGCGCGGCGGATCGGCCTGCGCCTCAAGATCCTCGACGCCTTTCGCCCGGCCGAGGCGCAGTGGGTCCTGTGGCGACATCTGCCCGATCCCGACTACATCGCCGATCCGCGCCGGGGTTCACCGCACAGCATGGGCGCGGCGGTGGACCTGACGCTGGTCGAGGGACCGGGTGGCCCGGAGCTCGACATGGGAACCGGCTTCGATGACATGCGGCCGCTGTCCTGGCACGGTGATACGGCGATCTCGCCAGCAGCCCAGCGCCATCGCGCCATCCTGCTGGGACTGATGACCGCCGCCGGTTTCGACTTTTACCGGAACGAATGGTGGCACTACCAGCTGTTCCAGCCGCGTGGCCGCTATCCGGTGCTGTCCGATTCGGTGCTTCCGGAGCCGATGATGTAGCTATTCGATGCGACAGGCCTCCTCGAACGACAGCCGCGGGCCGCGGGCAAACAGCTTGCTCCCGTCGCCATAGCCGAGGTTGCACAGGAAGTTGGACCGGATGGCAGTGCCGGCGAAGAACGCTGCATCCACCGCCCCATTGTCGAACCCGGACATCGGGCCGCAATCGAGGCCAACGGCGCGCGCAGCTAGGATGAAGTACGCTCCCTGCAGCGAGCCGTTGCGGAACGCGGTTTTCTCGATCAGCGCCTCCTTGCCGACGAACCAGGAGCGGGCGTCGGTGTGCGGGAACAGCTCCGGCAGCTTTTCGTAGAACGCGAGGTCGTAGGCGATGATGGCGGTGACCGGCGCCTTCATCGTCTTCTCGACGTTGGTTGGGATCAATGCCGGCTTCAGCTTCGCCTTTGCCTCCGGCGAGACGACGAAGGTGATGCGCGCCGGCAACGAATTGGCGCTGGTCGGTCCCATTTTGGCAAGGTCCCAGGCAGCCCGCAGCAGCGACTCGTCAACCGGCCGCTCCCGCCAGTCAAAGTGGGTACGGGCATCGCGGAACAAGGCATCGAGGGCGGCGTCATCAACGGTCCTGGTCACAGATGGTCTCCTTGCTCTTTTTGGCGGATCGGCGAAGGCAGGTCGAGCCAGCGAGGACGGTCAGCCGCGACCGGCCGCCA
>JAEULG010000097.1 GCA_016793875.1 Rhodospirillales bacterium
GGCCGCGGTCAGCGGGCCACAGGGCGAACCGGTTCTGCTGGAGATGGGCTCCTACGGGATCGGCGTCTCCCGGCTGGTTGCCGCCATCATCGAGGCCTCGCACGACGACGCCGGCATCATCTGGCCGGACAGCGTCGCACCCTTCGCCGTCGGCCTGATTAACCTCAAGACCGGTGACGGTGCCTGCGATGGCCTGTGCGACCGCATCGTCCGGGCTCTGGCGGAACGCGACGTCGAGGTGCTCTACGATGACCGCGGCGAACGCCCCGGAGTGAAATTCTCGGATATGGACCTGATCGGACTGCCGGCCCAGGTCATCGTCGGGCCGCGTGGCGCCGCTAACGGCACCGTCGAGGTCAAGCGCCGGCGTGATGGCCAGCGCACCGAACTGCCGGTCGAAGCCGCGCTGGCGCAGGTCGGCCTCTGACGGATTATCCATCCATGTTTAGTGCCTTCGAATGGACCGTCGCCATGCGCTACCTGCGTCCGCGGCGGAAAGAAGGGTTCATCTCGGTCATTGCGCTGTTTTCGTTCCTCGGCATCTTCCTCGGCGTCGCGACGCTGATCATCGTGATGTCGGTGATGAACGGCTTCCGCCAGGAACTGCTGGGCCGCATCCTCGGGCTGAACGGCCACGTCAGCGTCTACGGATCGGTCACCGGGCTGACCGATTACGACGCCCTGCGCGACACCGTTGCCGGGATGCCGGGGGTGGTGCTGGTCGATCCGATGATCGAGAACCAGGTGATGGTGACCGGCAACGGCGTCGCCCGCGGCGCCATGGTGCGCGGCTTGCGGCCGGAAGACATGCGCAAGCGCGATATCGTCACCAGCCACATCGTCGAAGGCTCCCTCGACGACTTCGGCCGGGACGACGGCGTGCTGGTCGGAGCACGGCTGGCCGAGCGCCTGGGGCTCAGCGTCGGCCAGCAGATCACGCTGATCTCGCCCAAGGGCAACATCACCGCGTTCGGCACGGTGCCGCGCATGCGCGCCTATCGGATCGTCGGGCTGTTCGACGTCGGCATGTATGAATACGACAGCAACTTCGTCTTCATGCCGCTCGACGCCGCCCAGACCTATTTCAACATGCCGGATACCGTAACCGCGCTCGAAGTGTTTCTCGACGACATGCAGAGGGCGCCGGCCTTCGCCCGCGAGCTGCAGCACAAGCTCGGCGGCGCCGGCCGGGTGCACGACTGGCAGCGCGCCAACGCCAGTTTCTTCAACGCCGTGCAGGTCGAACGCAACGTGATGTTCCTGATCCTGACGCTGATCATCGTCGTTGCCGCCTTCAACATCGTTTCCAGCCTGATCATGCTGGTGAAGGACAAGGGCCGGGCCATCGCCATATTGCGGACGATGGGGGCGACGAGGGGCTCGATCACCCGCATCTTCTTCATCTCCGGCGCGAGCGTCGGGGTGTTGGGCACGCTGTGCGGGTTTGCCGCCGGTCTCGTCTTTTGCGATAACATCGAGACGATCCGCCAGTGGATCCAGGCCCTCACCGGCACCAACCTGTTCGCCCCGGAGATCTACTTTCTCTCCAAGCTGCCGGCGGTGGTCGATCCCGTCGAGGTGGCGACGGTGACCGGCATCGCCCTGGTCCTCTCGTTCCTTGCGACCATCTATCCGTCCTGGCGCGCCGCCCGCATCGAGCCGGCAGAGGCGCTGCGGTATGAGTAGCGCCCTGCGGCGCCAGCGGCCCGTGGCGGAGCGGTGGCTGTGACGGTTCCGGTCTTTCGCCTGGACAGCGTTGTCCGCAGCTACCCGCAGGGACGCACGACACTGCAGGTGCTTCGCGGCGTCGACCTTGCCGCCGCCGCCGGTGAACTGGTGGCGCTGGTCGGTCCGTCCGGATCGGGCAAGTCGACGCTGCTGCACGTGGCGGGGCTGCTGGAGCGGCCGGACGGGGGCGAAGTCTACCTTGATGGCAAGGCGTGCGGGCCGCTGGATGACGACCGGCGTACCGCCTTGCGCCGTGCCCGCGTCGGCTTTGTCTATCAGTACCACCACCTGCTGCCGGAGTTCTCCGCCGAAGAGAACGTGTTGCTGCCGCAGATGATCGCCGGTACCGCCCGGGCCGCGGGCCGGGCGCGCGCCCGCGAGCTGCTGGCGCAGCTCGGTCTCGCCGACCGCCTCGACCATCGGCCGGGTCAGCTCTCCGGCGGCGAGCAGCAACGTGTCGCCATTGCCCGGGCGCTGGCCAACCGGCCGGCCATCGTCCTCGCCGACGAGCCGACCGGAAATCTCGATCCCGAGACCGCCGATGAGGTCTTCGCGCTGTTGCTTGCCCTGGCCCGCGAGGCTGGCCTCGCTGCCGTCATCGCCACCCATAACCCGGCGCTGGCCGGCCGGATGGACCGGTCGGTGCGCCTGGAAGGGGGCCGGCTTGTCGATGTGTGACCAAAAGGCGACCCTGGCGGGTGCAACGGACCGGCCTAACGGCGACGGCACTTGCGGGCAGGGGCGAATGCTATCTTATCGTAGGATGGACTCGATTACTCATCGCGAAGACCGGAGGCCAATCATGGCACGTGTTCTGGCGGCGGTCATGGCTGTCGCTTTTCTCGGAGTGGCCGTTCCTGCGTTCGCCTTTACCCAGGAACCGGTCAACGTCGGCGGTTCAGGTGCGGCGGTTGCCGATCCGAACGACCAGTATACCGACAGGGTCGCACCCAGTTCGGCGACGCCGCAGCAGCAGCAGCCGTCGTCATTCTCCATCAACGGGCGGACGCCGCCGGGCCCGCGCCTTTCTGCGCCGGTCGAGCGGCAGAGCCCGGAGAACGACCATCTGTACTGGAATAACAGCAGCAAGTACTGGCGCTGACCGGGCGTTGACGATGGTTGGTCGATTCCTCAGGAATGCCGATCCCGCAGGTGTCCGGGCAGGGTGATCAGGGAGCGCTGCCGCCGGCCTGCGGTTCTCGCCGCCGGCGCCACGCCGGCGATGACGGCACTGGCAGAATGATGGACGCCTCGGGCGATGTTCCGCCAGCAGCCCCGGTGTCGGTTCTGAGGTCCGACAACCCGCTGGTCAACTGGCTGTGGCAGGAGGGGTGGGCGATCGCGACGCTGCCGGAGCTGACGGCGGGTCTCGGCCGGGCGATGAACCGCGCCGGCATCCCGGTCTTTCGCTTGCGCACGACGCTGCGCACCATGCATCCGCAGCTCGCCGGCCTCAGTCACACCTGGCGGCGGGACACCGATCAGGTCGAGGAGTTCTGGCCGCCGCTGACGGTGATGAAGCAGGATGTGTTCCTGAAGAGCCCTTACGCGCTGCTGTTCGAGGGGGCCGGGGCGGTCCGGCGGCGCCTCGACATTCCCGAGGCGGCCTTTGATTTTCCGATCCTGGAGGAACTGGGGGCGATGGGGGCCACCGACTATGTGGCCATGCCGCTGGTCTTCGACGACGGTCGGATCAACGCCATGACGCTCGCCTGCGACCGTCCCGGCGGCTTTCGCACGAGTGAACTGGAGATGGTGGCCGAGACGCAGGCGATCCTGGCGCGACTGCTGCAGGTCCATGCCTTGCGGCGAACGGCGCGAACCGTACTCGATACCTACCTCGGCAAGCTGACTGGCGAGCGCGTCTGGCGCGGCCTCATCCACCGCGGCGACGGCGAAGATATCTACGCCGTCATCTGGCTCTCCGATTTACGCTCCTCGACCGCACTCGCGGATGCGCTGCCGCGGCCGGTGTTTCTCGATCTGCTGAACGAATATTTCGAGTGCACCGCTGGCGCGGTGCTGGATCAGGGCGGCGAGGTGCTGAAGTTCATCGGCGATGCCGTCCTCGCCATATTTCCCATCGGCGCCAGCAGCGGCGAGCACTGCCCGCGGCGGCGGGCGGCGGCGTGCGAGGCGGCGCTGTGCGCCGCCCGCGAGGCGATGGTGCGGCTGGCGCGGCTGAACGCAGCGCGGACGATGGCTCGCCAGCACGAGGTGCGCTTCGGCGTCGCCCTGCACATCGGTGATGTCATGTGGGGCAACGTCGGGGCGCCGGAACGGCTTGACTTCACCGTGATTGGCCCTGCCTGCAACGAGGCCGCCCGTCTCGAGGCGATGAGCAAGGTGCTCGACCGGCCGGTCATTCTCTCCGCCGACATGGCGGCAGCCGTGCCCGACCGCCTGCTTTCGCTCGGCTTCCACGTTTTGCGTGGTGTCCGCCGGCCCTGTGAGCTGTTCACCCTGGCCGAGTAGGTTCGAACCCGCTGCTTCCGGCCCGCGACGTCGCGGCGGCCAGCACTCCCATGGCGAGGAATCAGGCCGCCCGGCCTTCGTTGGACGGCGCGAGGCCGGCGGTGAACGCACGTTGCCAGTCGATGCATCGGCGAAGGCCGGCATCTATACCGGTTGCCGGTCGCCAGGCCGGCAGCACGCTGTGCAGCAGCCGGGTGTCTGCCACGAACTCGGCGATCTCGTTGGGCCGGGCGCGGCCGTGGAGGATCCGCACTCCGCCCACCGCTTTCGCGACGCGGGTGGCAAGCTCGTTGATGGAGATCGAGGCGCCCGAGCCGATGTTGACGACCTGCGGCGCGAACGGTGCCGCGAGCAGCCCGATCAGCGCATCAACGACGTCATCGACGTAGCTGAAGTCGCGGCGCTGTTCTCCCGAGCCCTCAACGACCACTTGGCCGAGGCGCATCGCCTCGTCGACGAACCGCGGTATGACCGCATCCAGGCCTTCGCCAGGGCCATAGGTGTTGAACAGCCGGGCGACGCAGATTGGCGACGGCATGAGCGAGCGGTAGACGTCGGCTAGCAGCTCCATCGCCACCTTGCCCACGGCGTACGGCGAGCGCGGCCTGAGCGGCGCGGCCTCGCCGAGGCGGCCACGCTGATCGCCGTAAACTTCACAGGAACTGGCGAGGATTGTGATCCGCGGCCTGATCTCGGCCAGCAGGCCGACGAGATGGCGGTCGATGCGGACGTTGCTGACCATCTGCTCGCAATCGATGAACGAGGTGGGCACCACCTTGCGGCAGGCGAGGTGAACGACGGCGCGGATGTCGTGCAGTTCCAGTGCGGAGAGGCTGCCGACGTCGCGCAGCTCGATGCCGGCCGGCCTTTCCGGCCAGGGGCTCGCCGATAAATCGTCGACCGCGAGAACCTCCTCGCCGCGGTCGCGCAGAGCTTTGACCAGGTTCCAGCCGATGAAGCCGGCGCCACCGGTGATCAGAATTCGCCCCGAACCCGGGACGCGGTAATTTGTCAATATCACGATAATGTGATCCCACGAACGAATGCAATAACCAGCAAAGCAGCTTTGCGGTATGACGGGGCAAATCTAGGATGCCCTCAAACTATACTGCTATATGAGTTGCGCCATTTGAGAAATCCCCCATCTATCCATGACTTTACCTCATGAGAACCATAGTCACAATCGCGTGTCAAGTCGTTTCGGGGGATCCGACCGCAGGATCACCTCATCTGGGCCCTCTATTGCTGAAGTCGATGTCCAGAGACGGGAGTCTGATAGATAAAGTTTCTACTGAATGGCGAAAATAACGGTGTTATGGGGTAACTTCACGCTATACGAGTAAACTATCCTCACTCTTCGGTGTGCTCTCGCACCACATGAGGCCAGCAAAACCAGTCCCGCAGCCGGAACCAGCGCCTCGCGCGAAACGCGTACCGACGTGAAACTGGAATTCAGTTGCAATTTCTTCGGTGGCAGGAGTACTATGCTTTGTCAGGGACAGGGTTCGGCTAATCAAAATCCATAAAGCGACCGATCCACTATAGGAAAGGTACTTTGGCATGCATAATATTCTGCGTTCCCTTGCGGGTGCAGCAGTTGCTGCGACTGTCGTCACAATGTCCCCTGTAGCGGATGCAGCGAGCGGCGCCGGTGGTCTGGCTGCAGGCTGGAATCTTATTCAAGTGTCCTATTGTTACCAGTATCCATACAACGGTTATACCATACTTTATGTCTATCCTACGACTGGGGGATATTTGTGGACCTACGAGCAAGATCTGGTAGCCGCAACGGCAAACTTTTGTGCTAACGGAAACAGGTTCTATGTCTACAGCTCGACAGGGAGCAACTGGGTCGCATCTTATCTTGTCCCAGGCCTGTAGTAGGTAACAGCTTGCGAAGCGGGATTTGCGGCGGCGGTATCCTTGGCGCGGCCATAATCGTGATGTTGACGACCGTTGCTACCGACGGCGTTGCGCAGTCGGCAGCGACAACAAGTCCGGCCTGGCGAGATGAATGGAAGCCCCTTGCCCGGACCCTCTCCGAGCTGCTTGAGTCCGACTACGAAATTGTCAGCATTCTTGCGCCGTCGCCGCAGGTCCGCTGGTACTTCTTGCGCAAGCCCGGCAGCTTCGTCAAATGCACCGAACAGGCGATGCTTCGGGATCTGCCGCCGTTGCCGGCAAACGTGCCGCCGCCGCCGGGCGCCACGGCTTCCCAGCCCGAAAGGCCGTCCGCCCCGCCGAAGGCCGGCTCGACCATCGAGTGTGCCGAGTTGACCCGCACCGCTGCCCGCCGCGGCTCCTGACCGGCGCAGATGCTGAAGGGGCACAGCCCCGGCCGGCGGCGGTCGCGCCGCCTTCGAACGGGGGCACCACCGGGGGCCGTCCGATTACGGCAATAAGCAGTTGCATCTGGGATGCGGAAACCGCAGGGTTCGGCGGCCGGGGTGATCGCCGTCGCATCGTCTGCTGTCGGCCAGCCGTTACGATGCAGCCGGTTCCGGACCATCTTCGCATCACGCCATTTCCGCAAGGCAAGGACCATGAGCGCAGCCGCCCGACCACCGATGCCGCTTGCCGTCACCGCGCCGCTGCCGGCCGATGTGCGGGTCTCGTTCGAGTTCTTTCCGCCGAAGACCGAGCAGATGGAGCAGTCGTTGTGGGCGTGCGTGCAGCGGCTGGCGACGCTGCAGCCGGCATTCGTCTCGGTGACCTATGGTGCTGGCGGCTCGACCCGCGAGCGCACCCACGCCACCGTCGTCCGCATTCGCGAGGAGACGGCACTGGAGCCGGCGGCCCACCTGACCTGCGTCGCCGCCACCCGCGACGACGTTGATGAGGTGGCACGGCACTACTGGCAGGCCGGCATTCGCCACATCGTCGCGTTGCGCGGCGATCCACCGGAAGGGGCGAGCCGCTATCTGCCGCATCCCGGCGGCTATGCCTACGCCGCCGACCTGGTCGCCGGGCTGAAGCGGATCGCCGACTTCCGCATCTCGGTTGCCGCCTATCCGGAAACCCACCCCGAGGCGATGAGCGCCCGCGCCGACCTCGACAACCTGAAGCGCAAGCTCGATGCCGGCGCCTCGCAGGCGATCACCCAGTTCTTCTTCGACGTCGAACGCTTCTTCCGCTTCCGAGATCGCGCTGCGGCGGCCGGCATCGACGTGCCGCTCGTCCCCGGCATCCTGCCGGTGACCAATTTCAACCAGGTCCGCCGTTTTGCCGGCCTGTGCGGCGCCTCGGTGCCGCGGTGGATGGGCGAGCTGTTCGATGGTCTCGACGGCGATGCCGAGACGCGCCGGCTGGTGGCCGCCTCGCTGGCCTGCGACCAGTGCCGCGCCCTTTACGCCGGCGGCGTGCGCCAGTTCCACTTCTATACCCTCAACCGCGCCGACCTGGCCTATGCCATCTGCCACGTCCTCGGCGTCCGCCCGCCGCGCAGCGCGGCGGCGGAACCGGTCCAGGCGGCGGGGAGCGGAGTCTGATGCCGATGACCGAGCGCGACCGCCTTGCCCTGCTGCGCGACGCCCTTGCCAAGCGCATCCTGGTGCTGGACGGCGCCATGGGAACGATGATCCAGCAGCACCGGCTGGAGGAAGCCGACTTCCGTGGCGAGCGCTTCCGCGACTGGCCGCGCGACCTCAAGGGCAACAACGATCTGCTGAGCCTGACCCAGCCCGACATCATCGCCGGAATCCACCGGCAGTACCTCGATGCCGGTGCCGACCTCATCGAGACCAATACCTTCAACTCCAACCGCATCTCGCTCGCCGACTACGGCCAGGAGGATCTCGCCCGCGAGCTCAACGAGGCCGGGGCCCGGCTGGCGCGCGCGGCGGCGGACGCGGTGACGGCGCTGACCCCGGAAAAGCCGCGGTTCGTCGCCGGGGCGATCGGCCCCACCAACCGCACCGCCTCGCTGTCGCCGGACGTGGGCGACCCCGGGTTTCGCAACATCTCTTTCGACGAGCTCGCTGAAGCCTATCGGGTGGCGGCCGAGGGCCTGATCGACGGCGGCTGCGATGTCATCCTGGTCGAGACGGTGTTCGATACCCTGAACGCCAAGGCGGCGCTGTTCGCCCTAGACGAATTGTTCGAGGAACGCGGCATACACCTGCCGGTGATGGTCTCGGGGACGATCACCGATCTTTCCGGCCGCAACCTCTCCGGCCAGACGGTCGAGGCCCTGTGGAATTCGGTGCGCCACGCCCGCCCGCTCAGCATCGGCCTGAACTGTGCGCTGGGGGCGACGGAGATGCGCCCGCATATCGCCGAGCTCGCCCGCGTCGCTGACACCTTCGTCTGCGCCTATCCCAACGCCGGCCTGCCCAACGAATTCGGCGCTTACGACGAAACGCCGGAGATGACCGCGGCGCACCTGCGCGAATGGGCGCAGAGCAGCCTTGTCAACATCGTCGGCGGCTGCTGCGGCACGACGCCCGACCATATCGCGGCGGTCGCCGCTGCGGTGGCAGGTCTGCCGCCGCGCCGGCCGCCGGAGCTGGCGCGGGCGCTGCGCCTCTCCGGCCTCGAAGCTTTCACCCTTCCCACCTGATCCGGACGCCATGCGCAGCTTTGTCAACATCGGCGAGCGGACCAATGTCACCGGCTCCGCCAAGTTCCGCAAACTGATCCTCAACGGCGACTATACCGCCGCGGTGCAGATCGCCCGCGAGCAGGTGGACGCCGGCGCGCTGATCATCGACGTCAACATGGACGAGGCGATGCTGGACTCGCGCGCCGCGATGGTCCGCTTCCTCAACCTGATCGCCGCCGAGCCGGACATCTCCCGGGTGCCGGTCATGGTCGATTCCTCGAAGTGGGAGGTGATCGAGGCCGGGCTGAAGTGCCTGCAGGGCAAGGGCATCGTCAATTCCATCAGCCTGAAGGAGGGAGAGGAGCCGTTCCTCGCCCTCGCCCGCAAGATCCGCCGCTATGGCGCGGCGATGGTGGTGATGGCATTCGATGAGCAGGGGCAGGCGGATACCGTCGAGCGCAAGGTGGCCATCTGCACCCGCTGCTACCGGCTGCTGACCGAGCAGGCGGGGGTTCCGCCCCAGGACATCATCTTCGATCCCAACATCTTTGCCATCGCCACCGGCATCGAGGAGCACAACGGCTACGCCGTCGCCTTTTTCGAGGCGACGCGGCAGATCAAGGCGAGCCTGCCCGGAGCGCTGATCTCTGGCGGCGTCTCCAACGTCTCCTTCGCCTTTCGTGGCAACGATCCGGTGCGCGAGGCGATGCACGCGGTGTTCCTCTACCATGCCACCCGCGCCGGCATGGACATGGGCATCGTCAACGCCGGCCAGCTCGCCGTCTATGAGGAGATCGAACCGGGCCTGCGTGAGCGCGTCGAGGACGTGGTGCTCAACCGCCGTCCCGATGCCACCGAACGGCTGCTGGACATCGCCGGGTCGGTCAAGGGCGAGAAGAAAACACGCGAGCAGGACCTGTCGTGGCGTGAGCGGCCGGTGAACGAGCGGCTGACGCACGCGTTGGTCGCCGGCATCTCCGAGTTCATCGAGCAGGACACCGAGGAGGCGCGGTTGCAGACGACCCGCCCGCTCGACGTCATCGAGGGGCCGCTGATGGCCGGGATGAACGTGGTCGGCGACCTGTTCGGCTCCGGCAAGATGTTCTTGCCGCAAGTGGTCAAGAGCGCCCGGGTGATGAAGCAGGCGGTCGCCTGGCTGTTGCCGTTCATGGAGGCGGAGAAGGAAGGCAAGCCGCGGGAGAGCGCCGGCCGCATCCTGCTCGCCACCGTCAAGGGCGACGTGCACGACATCGGCAAGAACATCGTCGGCGTCGTCCTGCAGTGCAACAACTACGAGGTCATCGACCTCGGCGTCATGGTGCCGTGCGCCCGTATCCTCGAAGAGGCGCGCAAGGGCAACGCCGACATCATCGGCCTGTCCGGCCTGATCACCCCGTCGCTCGACGAGATGGTCTACGTCGCCAGGGAGATGCAGCGCGAGGGCTTCACCACGCCGTTGCTGATCGGCGGCGCCACCACCAGCCGCGTCCACACCGCGGTGAAGATCGCGCCGGGCTACGCGGGACCGCTGGTGCACGTGGCCGATGCGTCGCGCGCCGTCGGCGTGGCGCAGGCGCTGCGCTCTCCCGCCGAACGGGATGCCTATGCCACCTCGGTGCGCGAGCAGTACAGGGTGCTGCGCGAGGCCCATGCCCGCCAGCGCGCCGAGAAGGGCCGGCTACCCATCGCCGCCGCCCGCGCCAATGCGCAAGCGCTCGTCTTCGACGACGGCAACCGGCCGGTGGCGCCGCTGGCACCCGGCCTGACCGTGTTTGACGACTACGACCTCGCCGAGCTCGTGGGACGCATCGACTGGGGTCCGTTCTTTCGCACCTGGGAGCTGACGGGCCGTTTCCCCGATATTCTCGACGACCCGGTGGTGGGCGAGGCGGCCCGCTCGGTCTATGCCGACGCGCAGGCGATGCTGCAACGGATGATCGGCGAGCGCTGGGTGCGGGCGCGCGGCGTCGCCGGCTTCTGGCCGGCCAACCGCCGGGGAGCCGACGATATCGTGCTGTGGTCCGACGAGGCACGGCGGGAGCCGCTCGCCGTCGTCCACACCCTGCGCCAGCAGATGCCGCGCGAGGGCGGCCGCGCCCGGGCGAACCTCGCGCTCGCCGACTTCGTTGCGCCCGAGGAGGGCGGCATCCCCGACTGGCTGGGGGGCTTTGCCGTCACCACCGGCCACGGCCTCGACGAGGTCATCGCCGAGATGCAGTCCCACCACGACGACTACGGCGCGATCATGGCCAAGGCGCTGACCGACCGGCTGGCGGAAGCCTTCGCCGAGCGGCTGCACGAGCGGGTGCGCAAGGAGTTCTGGGGTTATGCCGCCAGCGAGGAGCTGAACAACGAGGCGCTGATCGCCGAGCAGTACCGCGGCATCCGGCCGGCGCCCGGCTATCCTGCCTGCCCTGACCATACCGAGAAGCGCACGCTGTTCGACCTGCTGCGCGCCGAGGAGAACGCCGGCATCGTCCTCACCGAGAGCTTCGCGATGACGCCCGCGGCCGCCGTCGCCGGCTGGTACTTCGCCCATCCGGAGGCGCGCTACTTCGGCGTCGGCCGCATCGGTCGCGATCAGGTCGAGGACTATGCCCGCCGCAAGGGTATGCCGCTGGCCGAAATGGAGCGTTGGCTCGCCCCCAATCTCGCCTACGATCCAGACCTGCTGGCGGCCGGATAGTCGTTGGCGGAGCCGGCGGAGGCGTTCCCTTTCAGAGCTTGCTGTTCTGGCAGCCGGTACTGTTGCACTCGCGCAGGCGATCCTGCAGGAAGCGCGTCCGCGCCACCGTGGTGTTGGTGGCGCAATCGAGGTTGACGAAGAACTGGGCATCTTCCCGCCGCGAGCAACTGGCGTTGCGGTCCCCGATCCATGCAAGCTGGCTGGCGCGCAGGGCCGCCTTGCCGCTGCTGTCCAGCTTTCCCACCAGCTTCTTGTATGTCCCGTTCAGCTCGTTGTCGGCCTCTTGATAGATCTTGTTCAGACAGTAGAGGCCGTCAAAGTCGTTCTGCGGTCGCTCGCAGGAGGTATCAGCAGATGCGGCGGTCGTGGACAAGAGAAAAACGGCGAAGGCCAGCTTCTTCACGCTTGATCTCCGTTCTTTGCAGTCGCACGAGGCGTACCTGCCATGATGCGGTCAAGCGAGTATACCACAAATGAGACATTTCTCAGCGCGGTCAGCGGAAGAGCAGGCTGCCGAGAGCCAACAGCAGGGCGGCGACGATGCCGATGATGCTGCCGTTGGCAGACAGCCACTGGTCGATCACCTCGCGCACCCATTCCAACTCGTCGAATCCCATGAAGTCATTCCTCCTCCAGGCCAAACCCCGGCTTTGACTTGCATGCGATGAGCAAGCCTCCGGCCAGGAAACAGCGATCAAAGTCCTGTGATGCCGATCCCAATGCCAATGGCAGCCGCAGGTTCATGCACTGCACCGACCGCCGCTGCCATCGGCTGAAATCCCGCATATCTTACGGAGCGGTCCCGCGGGCGGGTCGGTTTTCGGCGCAAGGCGGCTTTGCTTTCGTTGCAGGGCATCCTTTGGCGCCGGCTGCTATCGGCGGCCATCGACGCTCGCAACAGGAGGGTTTCGTTGAGCTCATCCATTGATGCGGACGATCGCGACGCTTCCCGGCAGCGGCTGATTGCGACGGGCCTGCTGCTGCTGGCGGTGGCGCTGTTCGCGGCGACGTTCTTCGATCCGCAGCCCGGCTTCTGGACGCTGCTCGCTCGGCGAACCGCCGAGGCCGGCGTCGCCGGCGGCGTCGCCGACTGGTTCGCGGTGACCGCGCTGTTCCGCCGGCCGCTGGGCCTGCCGATCCCGCACACCGGCGTCATCCCCAACAACAAGGAGCGCATCGCCCGAGGCCTCGCCCGGTTCGTCGAGAAGCACTTTCTGGAGCCGGCGACAGTGGCCGCCCGCCTGCGCCAGGCCGACCTGACCGGCCGGCTGGCCCGCTGGCTGGTGGCCCCGGAGCATGCGGCGCTGGTCGGCGAGCGCGCCACCCAGGCGGTGTCCTCGCTGGTGGCCTCGGCTCCGGAGGAGGATCTCAACGGTCTGGTCCGCCGCGCGGCGCTGCGCGGCTTGTCCGGCGTCGATCTCGCCGGGCTGTTCGCCATCGGCCTGCAGGCCATGTACGACGCTGGTCGCCATCAGGAACTGTTCGACGGAATGATCGGGCGCGCTCGCGACTGGATCAGCGAAAACCCGGCCCGCCTCGAGCAGATGATCGAGGACCGCACGGCGTGGTGGGTGCCGAAGGCGGTCGACCGCGAGCTGGGCCGGCTGGCGGTGCAGCAGGCGACGGCGCTGCTGGGTGAGATGACCCCGGCTGACTCGCAGGCCCGCCGCGCCTTCGACCGGCTCGTCCTCGGTCTGATCAGCGACGTCCGCACCTCGCCGCGCCATCAGCGGCAGATCGAGGCGATCAAGCGCGACATGATGGCTTCGGGGCAGCTTGCCGAGGCGCTCGACCGCACCGCCGAGGAGCTGCGCCGGATGCTGATGGAGGATGTGGCCGATCGCGACTCGCAGGTTCGCCGGGTGATCACCGACGGGGTGCAGCGCTTCGCCGAACGACTCGCCGCCGACGAGGCGCTGCGCAAGCGGCTGGAGCGGCGGCTGATCTGGGTGGTGCGCGGGCTGGTCAAGCCGTGGCGGGGCAGCGTCGGCGGCTTCTTTGCCGATGTCATGCGCGGGTGGGAGACCAGCACGCTCGCCGACCGCCTGGAGAACGCCGTGGGGCGGGACCTGCAGTACGTCCGGATCAACGGCACCCTGGTCGGGGGACTGGCCGGCGGCGTGCTGTTCCTCGCCACTTGGTGGACGCACTGACCGTTGAAGTGGGTAGCCTTCGCCTGGGATAGGCGACCGGGAATGCGGCGCAGATGGTGGACCGGGCTGCCGCGTATCGGCGTTGACCGGCACCGGCTCGGCAAGCCAATGATCTCGCCGGTTGGGGAAAGGACGTCGGTTTCGATGGTTGGGCTGGTGACACGGCCGCCTCGGCAGCCGAGAGGCGTGCGATGACCGGCAGCGCTTTCGGTTCACCGGCCCGCCGCGTGGCGGTGGCGGTGGGCCCGGCTGTGCTGCTTCTCGCCGGCCTGGGCTTTGCGGGGGCGATGCACCCCGGTGCTGCGGTCGTGGTGGCGGTCGCGGCGGTCGCCGGGGCCTTCTGGCTGGTGCGGCCACCGCCGCCGCCCGATGCTGTGGCAAAGCCACTGCCGGCGCCGTCCCCGGCCACGCTGCAGGCGGTGCTGGAGGGAATTCCGGATCCCCTCATCGTGCTCAACGGCGCCCGCGAGATCATCGCCGTCAACGGTGCTGCCAGCGAAAGCTTCGGCATCGGCTCGCTCGGCCGTGATCTGGCGCTGTCGCTACGCCACCCGGAAGTGCTGGCGGCAGTCGAGACGGCAGTAGCCGGTGGCTCGTCGAGCACCACCGAAATCACGCTGCCGGCCCCGGTACCGCGCACCTTCGCGCTGCACGTCGCCGTCCTCGGCGAGGAGAACGGCCCCGGCAGCGCGCCCGCTGCCGCGCCGCGCGTCGTCCTCGTTCTCCGCGACGAGACGCGGGCGAAGCGTGCCGAGCGCAGCCGCGCCGACTTCGTCACCAATGCCTCGCACGAACTGCGCTCGCCGCTGTCGGCGCTGATCGGCTTCATCGAAACCCTGCGCGGGCCGGCGAGCGAGGACGTCGCCGCGCGCGAACGCTTCCTGACGATCATGCAGTCGGAAGCGCAGCGGATGGCCCGGCTGGTCGAGGATTTGATGTCGCTGTCGCGCGTCGAGATCAACGAGCACGTCCTGCCGCGCCACCGGGTCGGCGTTGCCGATGTTCTTGCCGCCGTCGCCGACGCACTGGCGGGGCGTGCCGAGAAGCGCCAAATGACGATCCGGTTGACGTGCCCCGCGGACCTGCCGCCGGTGCTCGGCGAAGCCGACCAGCTCACCCAGGTTTTTCACAACCTCGTCGACAACGCGTTGAAGTACGGACGGGCCGGCACCACGGTCGAGATCGTCGCGGCCTTCGTCGAGCGGATGCCGGGCACCCCGTCGGGAGCATTGCGGATCGCCATCTCCGATGCCGGCGACGGCATCGATACCCTCCATCTGCCGCGGCTGACCGAGCGCTTCTATCGGGCCGACGCCGGCCGCTCGCGCCGCCTCGGCGGCACCGGCCTCGGCCTCGCCATTGTCAAGCATATCGTCAACCGCCACCGCGGCCAGCTGACCATCAGCAGCCGGATCGGCGAGGGCAGCACCTTTACCGTTTTCCTTCCCGCGCTGGCTCCCCCGGTCGGCGACGCGCGGCAGGGTGTCGGTGGTCCGGCGGATGTCATCAAACCGTAATGTACTTGTCATATAATGATAGCCAGCGGCGCTTAAGGTCCGCACCCCGGGCTTTCGCACCTGCACACATCATCGGCGGTGCGCGGCGACCCGGGGCAGGATACGGAAGAAGCGGGAGAATTCGATGATCAGGAGAGCCCTGGCCCTGGCGGTGTTGGCGACCGTCGTCACCGCCGCTGCAGCGCAGGCGCGTGACCAGATCCGCATCGTCGGCTCGTCGACGGTCTTTCCTTTCACTACCCGCGTCGCCGAGGAGTTTGGCCGTACCACCAACTTCAAGACGCCTGTGGTCGAGAGCACCGGCACCGGTGGTGGTTTCAAGCTGTTCTGTGAGGGCGCCGGCGTCGATACCCCCGACATCGCCAATGCCTCGCGCGGGGTAAAGAAGTCCGAGGTCGAAACCTGCGCCAAGAACGGCGTGACCGAGATCACCGAGATCAAGATCGGTTTCGACGGCATCGTCCTCGCCAACTCGCTTGCCTCGCCGCAGCTCAACATCAACCTGCAGCAGCTTTTCCTGGCGCTCGCCAAGGACGTTCCCGATGGCAAGGGCGGCTTGGTCGCCAATCCCAACAAGATGTGGAGCGATGTCGACAAGTCGCTGCCGGCGAAGAAGATCGAAGTGCTTGGGCCGCCGCCGACATCCGGGACGCGCGATGCCTTCGCCGAGTTGGCTATGGAAGGCGGCTGCAACCGCATTCCGGAACTGGCGGCGCTGAAGAAGACCGACGAGGCCAAGCACAAGGCGGTGTGTCAGGGCATCCGCGAGGATGGCGCCTTCATCGAAGCGGGCGAGAACGACGTCCTGATCGTCCGCAAGCTGGAAGCCAACAAGGATGCCTTCGGCATCTTCGGCTACAGCTTCCTCGACCAGAACCGTGACAAGATTCAGAGCAGCCTGATCGACGGCATCGACGACGATTACGACAACATCTCCTCGGGCAAGTACCCGATCTCGCGCTCGCTGTTCATCTACGTCAAGAAGGCGCACATCGGCGTCGTCCCGGGGATCAAGGAATTCCTCAGCGAGTACACCTCCGACAAGGCATGGGGACCGGAGGGGTATCTCGCCGACAAGGGACTGATCGCGCTGCCCGATGCGGAACGCGCGAAGTGGCGGGCGCAGGCACTGGCCCTGCCCAATAACGTCGGCATGTAACACTCGGCGGGGGGAGTCGTCGGACCGCCGCGCCGCGGCCGGTCCCCGACGGCATCCGGTCACGGCCCATGCACATCCTCATTCTCATCGCGACGCTCCTGATCCTGACGGCCGCTGGCTTCTGGCTCGGCCGGTCGCGCGCCGTCGCGACCGCCGCCGCCGGCCGCCGCCGGCTGCACTCGCTGCCCAGCTATTACGGCTGGTACGTCGTCGTCTGGTGCGGATTGCCATCGCTGCTGCTGCTGCTCGCCTGGCTGGCCCTCGAGCCCTCCGTGCTGCAACTCATCACCATCGACAGCCTGCCGCCGGAAAGCCGGGACCTGCCGGCCGCCCAGCTTGGGCTGCTGTTCAACGATATCCGCAATTTTGCGGCGGGCGGCGGCACCTCCGCCGATCCGGTGGTGCAGGCTGCCGCCGATCGCTACAACGCGCTGCGGTGGACCAGCTACCTGATGCTGTTCGGCCTGATGGCGGCGCTGGCGCTCGCCGGGCTGCTCTGGGCACGCAGGCAAATCTCGCCGCGGTTGCGCGCCCGCAACCGGGTCGAGCATGTGATCACCGCCCTGCTGATCGTCAGCTCGGTGGTGGCTGTCCTGACCACCATCGGCATCGTGCTGTCGCTGATCTTCGAGGCCAGCCGCTTCTTCCTGCGGGTGCCGCTCACCGACTTCCTGTTCGGCTTGGCCTGGAGCCCGCAGATCGCGCTGCGCGCCGACCAGGTGGGCGCCAGCGGCGCCTTCGGCGCCGTCCCGCTATTCGTCGGGACTCTCGTCATCGCGTTCATCGCCATGTGCGTGGCGATGCCCGTCGGGCTTTTATCCGCCATCTACCTCGCCGAATACGCCCATCCCAAGTTCCGGATGGCGATCAAGCCGTTGCTGGAGATCCTCGCCGGCATCCCCACCGTCGTCTACGGCTTCTTCGCCGCGCTCACCGTCGCGCCGTTCTTCCGCAATGCCGGCAGCGAAGCCGGCTTCGATGTCTCGTCGGAGAGCGCGCTGGCGGCGGGCGTCGTAATGGGGATCATGATCATCCCATTCGTCTCCTCGCTGTCGGACGACGTCATCACCGCCGTCCCCCAGTCCATGCGCGAGGGCTCGTACGGCCTCGGCGCCACCCAGTCGGAGACCATCCGCCGGGTGATCATCCCGGCGGCGCTGCCGGGGATCATCGGCGGCTTCCTGCTCGCCGTCTCCCGCGCCATCGGCGAGACGATGATCGTGGTGATGGCGGCAGGCCTCGCTGCCAACCTCACCGTCAACCCGTTCCAGGCGGTGACGACGGTGACCGTGCAGATCGCCACCCTGCTGGTGGGCGACCAGGAGTTCGACAGCCCGAAGACGCTCGCCGCGTTTGCCCTCGGCCTCGTTCTGTTCTGTGTCACCCTCGGCCTCAACGTCATCGCCTTGCGCATCGTCACCAAGTATCGGGAACAGTATGAATAGCGAGACCGGCCATGCCGCCGCGGTGCCGGCGGCGGTGCCCCGTGCCGCCGATCGCGTCGCGGCCAGCCTGAAGAGGCGTTACGCCGCCGAGCGGCGGTTTCGCGCATGTGGCCTTGCCGCGGTATGCTTTGCCGTCTTCTGTCTCGGCGTGCTGCTGTTCACTGTCTTTCGCACCGCCATCCCGGCGTTCACCCAGACGATGATCGAGCTGGAGGTGACCCTTTATCCGCAGGAGATCGACCCTGCCGGGACCCGCACTGCCGACGCCATCTCGACCGCCGACTACCAGAAGCTGATCCGCGACGCTCTCGATGATCTTTTCCCCGATATCAGCGACCGTCGGCAGCGGCGCGAGCTGATGGCGCTGCTGAGCCCGGGGGCCACCTACACCCTGCGCGATACGGTCATGGCGGACCCCGGCCTGATCGGCCGGCGGATCACCGTCCGCGTTCCCTTTGCCGATGACGTCGACCAGTTCGCCAAGGGGCGCTTCGATGCTGCCGCCGATGCGGCAAGCCGGCCCCTGAGCGACAAGCAGATCGAGTGGTTCCAGCGGCTGGAGCAGCGCGGCCTCGTCCACCACGACTTCAACACGACGCTGTTCACCGCCGGCGATTCCCGCTCCCCGGAGCTGGCGGGCATCTGGGGCGCGCTCGTCGGGACGTTCTGGACGATGCTGGTGACGATGGCGATTTCGTTCCCGCTGGCGATCGGCGCGGCCGTCTATCTTGAGGAGTTCGCGCCGAAGAACCGTTGGACGGCACTGATCGAGGTCAACATCAACAACCTCGCAGCCGTCCCGTCGATTGTCTTCGGTCTGCTCGGCCTTGCCGTCTTTCTCAATGTCTTCGGCCTGCCGCGATCGGCACCGCTGGTCGGCGGGCTGGTGCTGGCGCTGATGACGCTGCCGATCATCATCATCGCCAGCCGCGCTGCGCTGAAGGCAGTGCCCCCGTCGATCCGCGAAGCCGCGCTCGGCGTCGGCGCCTCGAAGGTGCAGACGGTCTTCCACCACGTCGTGCCGCTGGCGATGCCGGGGATGCTGACGGGCGCCATCCTGGGCATGGCGCACGCCCTCGGCGAGACGGCGCCGCTGCTGATGATCGGCATGGTCGCCTTCATCGTCGATATCCCCGGCAGCCCGCTGTCGGCGGCGACGGTGATGCCGGTGCAGATCTACCTGTGGTCGGACTCGCCGGAGCGGGCGTTCGTCGAGCGCTCGGCAGCGGCTATCGTCATCCTGCTGGGCTTCCTGGTGGTGATGAACCTAGTGGCGGTGGTGCTGCGTCGCCGCTTCGAGCGGAAATGGTAATGCCGGCCAGCCCGACCAGGGAGGCCGGGGAGTAGCGGACGATGAAGATGCTGCAAGAGGACGACGCTCCGGATGCACCGATGGAACGCGTGACCACGTCTGCGAACGGCAAAGTCAAGTTCCTGACCGACAATGTCTCGGTGTTCTATGGTGCCAAGCAGGCGCTGAAGGACATCCAGCTCAACATCTACGCCAACCAGGTGACGGCGCTGATCGGCCCCTCCGGCTGCGGCAAGTCCACCTACCTGCGCTGCCTGAATCGGATGAACGACACCATTCCCGGCTGCCGTGTCGCCGGAACCATCCTGCTCGACGGCGAGGATATCTACAGCGGCGAGATGGACCCGGTGCACTTGCGGGCGCGGGTCGGCATGGTCTTCCAGAAGCCCAATCCCTTCCCCAAGTCGATCTTCGAGAACGTCGCCTACGGTCCGCGCATCCACGGCCTGGCGAAGGACCGGCAAGAGCTGGAGATGATCGTCGAGAACAGCCTGCAGAAGGCGGGCCTGTGGAAAGAGGTGCAGGACCGGCTCGCTCAGCCGGGGACCGGACTCTCCGGCGGGCAGCAGCAGCGGCTGTGCATCGCCCGCGCCATCGCCGTCCAGCCGGAGGTGATCCTGATGGACGAGCCGTGTTCGGCGCTCGATCCCATCGCCACCGCCCGCATCGAAGAGCTGATTGACGAGTTGCGGCAGAACTACACCATCGTCATCGTCACCCACTCGATGCAGCAGGCGGCGCGGGTCTCCCAGCGAACCGGCTTCTTCCATCTTGGCAGCCTGGTGGAAACCGGCGCCACCGGACAGATCTTCACCAACCCCGTCGAACAGCGGACGCAGGACTACATCACCGGCCGCTTCGGCTGAGCGTCTGCACGAGGTTTCAGGAGGCAAGCGCCATGGCTTCGGAACATATCGTCAAGTCGTTCGACGACCAGCTGAAGCGCCTGGAAAACCTGATCGCGGAGATGGGCGGGCTCGCCGAGATGCAGCTTGCCGAAGCCATCGAGGCGATGAGCCAGCGCGACCTGGAGCGGGCGGCGAAGATCACTGCTGCCGACCAGCGTATTGATGACCTGGAGACGCTTGTGGACCAGGGGGCGATCTCGCTGCTGGCGCTGCGCCAGCCGATGGCGCGCGATTTGCGCGAGATCGTCGGCGCGCTGAAGGCATCGAGTATGCTTGAGCGCATCGGCGACTATGCCAAGAACGTCGCCAAGCGGACGGCGGTGCTGGTGGAGATGCCGCCGGTACCCTCGGCGCAGACCGTCGTCCGCCTCGGCACCCTAGCCCAGGAGATGATCAAGGACGTGCTCGACGCCTACATCGCCCGCGATGCCGACAAGGCGGAGAGCGTCCGCCATCGCGACAAGGAGCTGGACGCGCTCTACACCAGCATTTTCCGCGAGCTGCTGACCTACATGATGGAAGATCCGCGCAGCATCACCGCCTGCACCCACCTGCTGTTCATTGCCAAGAACATCGAGCGGATCGGCGACCACGCCACCAACATCGCCGAGGTGGTGGTGTTCCTGGTCCATGGTCACACCCCGACCGACCAGCGGCCGAAGGACGACATCACCCCCAGCTTCACCCTGTTGAAGCCATGACCCCGGCCGCTCCTGCCAATGCCCTCCAACCGGGGATGACGGCGAAGCCCCGGCTGCTCATCGTCGAGGATGAGGACGCCCAGGCGGAGATGCTCCGCTACAACTTCAGCCGCGAGGGCTTCGACGTTCTGGTTGCCGCCGACGGCGACGAGGCGCTGCTCGCCGTCGACGAGCAGCAGCCCGACTTGGTCGTCCTCGACTGGATGCTGCCGGGAACCTCGGGCATCGCCGTCTGCCAGCGGCTGCGCGCCCGGCCGGCGACGCGGAGCCTGCCGATCATCATCCTGACCGCCCGCAGCGAGGAGAATGACCGTATTCGCGGGCTCGAGAGCGGTGCCGATGATTATGTCGTCAAGCCGTTCTCGCCGAGTGAACTGGTGGCGCGGGTGCGGGCCGTGCTGCGGCGGGCGCGGCCGGCGCTGAGCGAAGAGAAGCTCGTCTGCGGCGACATCACCATGGATCTCGTCACCCATCGGGTGAGCCGCAGCGGCAAGCGGATCCATCTTGGCCCGACCGAATACCGGCTGCTGCGGCTGTTTCTGGAGCGGCCCTACCGGGTATTCACCCGCGAGCAGCTGCTTGACCAGGTGTGGGGGCGGGACATCCACGTCGAGCTGCGCACCGTCGACGTCCATATCCGGCGTTTGCGCAAGGCCCTCGGCACCCACGGCGATGACGACGTCATCCGCACCGTCCGTGGCACCGGCTACGCCCTCGACGTCGACGAGGCCGCGGCGTAGGTCTGCCTGCCGACCATGCGCCGGCAGCAGTTGCAGAGTTCTTTCTCGTCTCCTTCGGCGTGTCAGTCGAGGGCCAGGGTTGCAGTGGGCGCCGGAAGCTGGGAGGCTGTCGCCATGGACGAGATCCCCGGCAGCCCGGCTGGGATGCCTTCGCCGGCGGAGGCGCTTCGGGCGTTCGCGCCCGACCGCAGCTTCGCCACGATCCTCGCCGATCCGCCGTGGCGGTTCGGCAACCGCACCGGCAAGATGGCCCCGGAGCACCGGCGGTTGTCGCGTTACCGGACGCTGTCCCTCGACGGCATCGCCGCCCTGCCGGTGGCAGAACTCGCCGTGGCGACCGCCCACCTCTACCTGTGGGTGCCGAACGCGCTGCTCCCCGAAGGCCTGCAGGTCATGGCGGCGTGGGGCTTCACCTACAAGAGCAACATCGTCTGGCACAAGCTGCGCCGCGACGGCGGCTCCGACGGCCGCGGCGTCGGTTTCTACTTCCGCAATGTCACCGAGATGCTGCTGTTCGGAGTGCGCGGCCGCAACGCCCGCACCCTCCCTCCCGGCCGCCGGCAGGTCAACTACATCGGCAGCCGCAAACGCGAACATTCGCGCAAGCCGGACGAGCAGTACGCGCTGATCGAGAGCTGCAGTCCCGGCCCCTATCTGGAGCTGTTCGGCCGCGGCATCCGTCCGGGCTGGTCGACCTGGGGTGATGAGGCCGACGCCGGCTGGCAACCAACCTGGCCCACCTGGGCTCGGCCCGATTCGCCCCCGGCCTCCGCGGTTGATCCGGCATAGAAGGGTAAGGCGCAGCCGGTCCCCGCCGCGCCGCCGACAACCGCCGCGACTGTGTAGGGTGCGCTGAGCAGAGCGAAGCGCACCGGATTGCGATTCCCGTGGGGACGAAGCATCTGCGGGGTGCGCGTCGCTCTACTCAGCGCACCCTACGGCGGAAAAGGGTCAGGTCTTTATTTTCGCGTACTGTTCGTCGGCGAAATTCCAGTTGGCCAGGGTCTCCACCCACGCCTTGATGTAATCCGGCCGCCGGTTCTGATAGTCGAGATAATAGGCGTGCTCCCAGACGTCGATGGTCAGCAGCGGCACCTTTCCCTGGGTGATCGGGGTATCGGCGTTGGCGGTCTTGACGACCCGCAGCTTGGCGCCGTCGGCAATCAGCCATGCCCAGCCACTGGCGAACTGGGTCTGCGCCGCCTTCGCGAACTCGGCAGCAAAGGCGTCCCAGCCGCCGAAATCGGCCTCGATCTTCTGCAGCAGCGCCCCCGAAGGCTTGCCGCCGCCCTTCGGCCGCATGCTGTTCCAGTAGAACGTGTGGTTCCACGCCTGCGCGGCGTTGTTGAAGACGCCGATCTGATCCGGATTGGCGGCGGTGGTCCGGATCAGTTCCTCCAGGGAGAGATCGGCGAGGGCAGGCGCGTCGGCGAGCAGCTTGTTGAGGTTGTCGACGTAGGCCCGGTGATGCTTGCCGTAGTGGAAGCCGATGGTCTTCGCCGAGATCGCCGGCTCAAGCCCATTTTCCGGCCATGGCAGCGCGGGCAACTGGTACGGCGCGGCCGCCCTGGCAACGAACGGCGGCGCGCCGATCCCGGCAACGAGGGAGACCGCCCCGATCGCCATGACTCGTTTCAGCACGTCCCGGCGATGGATGCCCGTTGATGAGTGCGTCTGCGATGCTTCTGGCAACGATGTCATGCATCTGATCTCCCTGCCCGCGGGCGGTGCCGACGCCGCGCCGTCCGCACTCTCGCTCTGAATACCGCGCTGGCGTGCCGGCAGCGGCCGCAGCGGGGTCAGAATGGCTGCTGGCGCCGTGACGGCTGCTGCAGCGCGTCCTTGTTGAAGCGGCCGAGGTTGCCCATCAACTGGTCCATGATGGTCAGTTCCTCGCCGAAGCTGGGGGTTTCGCGCGTGACGAGTTCGACCTCGTGGCCCCGGTCCAGCCCGAACTCGCCCACCTCTTTTACCACACCACGGTCGTCGAAGCGGACGGTCACCACCTGCCGCTCGGTCACGTCGCTGTCGAAGATCGAATACGTTTCGACGACATCGCTGACGTAATACCAGGCTTCGTCGCCGAAAGCCGAGGTGCTCGAGGGCGATCCTAGCAGCTTCGCCACATCGTCGCGGTTCTGCACGCCGGGCCGGATCATTTCCAGACGGTCGGCGTCCACCTGGTCGCCGTGCTTGTTGATCTGCGCGATGCAACCGGCGAGCAGCATCATCGGCACCGCCACCGTGAGCACCTTGCGGGAGACCACGAGAGTCCGCGCGAGCAGAACAGGAACGCTTGCCATTTGCCGACCCGTACCCGAAATTCCGACTGTTGGTGGCGCGCCCCGCAGGAGGCCGCAGACCACTATAGCCCGGGCGGCGGCGGATCGGAACCACCGACGCACAAATCGGGACTGCCGGTGGGAGAAGCGCAGGTGCGATGGTTCGGTGCCTTTCGTCGCAAGCCGCACGCGGCGGCGGCGGAAGACCTCTATCGGGCAATCGTCGTGCAGGCACGCCAGCCGGCCTTCTATACAGCCTGCGGTGTCGCCGATACGCCCGACGGGCGGTGGGACCTGATCAGTGCCCATGCTGCCCTGGTGTTGCGCCGGCTGCGTCGCCAGCCGCAGGAGACCCGTGATCTCGGGCAAGCGCTGTTCGACCTGATGTTTGCCGATATGGATCAGAATCTCCGCGAGATGGGCGTGGGCGATCTCGCGGTCGGCAAACGGATCAAGGCGATGGCCAAGGGATTCTACGGTCGCCTCGCCGCGTACGACGGGGCCCTCAGCAGCGGCGACGAAACCGCGCTCGAAGCCGCCTTGCGCCGCAATCTCTATCGCAAGACCGACCCACGCCCGGCGCAGGTGGCGATGGTCGCCGCCTATCTGCGCCGCGAGGCGGAACGGCTCGATGCAGCGCGGCTCGCCGAGCTGCGGGCCGGTCGCATTAGCTTCGGCGTACCGCCGCAGCCGGCGGAGCCGTTGCTGGCATGACCGGACAGTCCTCCAGCGCGCTGCACCGGCCGGTACCGGTGCACGACCTGCCGGCCGCCGGGCGGCCGTTCCAGCTCGTCGCCAGTTTCGAGGAATGTCAGCAAATCGCCCGGCGATTCGACCTGATCGCCGTCGAGCGGCTCGCCGCCGAGGGCACGCTGTCGCCGGAAGCCGGCGGCCGCAGGGTGCGGCTGTCGGGGCGCCTCGTCGCCGACGTGGTGCAGACGTGCGTCGTTTCCCTGGATTCGGTCCCGGCTCACATCGATGCGCCGTTCACCCGTCTCTACGGCTGGGACGCCGGCGAGGAATGGGAGGAGGGCGCCGGCGAGGAAGTTTTCCTCGATCTCGCTGGCGAGCTGCCGGCAGAGCCGCTGGATGGCGATGTCCTCGACCTTGGCGAGGTGGCGGTCGAGCAGCTTGCCCTCGAACTGGACCCCTATCCGCGCAAGCCGGGAGCTTTGTTCACCGGCTGCGACGTCGGCGGCGATGCCGCCGCCGACCCGTCGACCAGCCCGTTCGCCGGGCTCGCCCGCCGGTTGAAACAGGGAGGCTCCGGTAACGGCGGGTAAGCGCTTGCCCGCAAGCTGCGAGTTCGTATAAGTAGGCAGTCCGCGCGGCTTGGGTCGGCGCCGCGCCGGTGTTCTTTGGCCTTCAGTAGACCGTCACGGCCGGCGGCAAACGTTAGATCTCCGTCGGTAACGACCGGCCGCAGCGCACCCGGACTTCGCACGCGATGTTCAGCAACTCTTTAGTTAGCAAACCCTGCGCCAGCGAAGGACTCCCGGCTTCCACCGGCCTTGCTGCGCCGAAAATCCTCGCCGCATGATCGGGCCGACGGCCCGGCCGATCACGCTTGCGGTTGACGCGATGGGGGGCGATCGCGCACCGCAAATCGTCATCGAAGGCATGAATCGGGCGTTGGACAGCCTGAAGAACGTCCGCTTCCTGCTGTTCGGGCGGTCCGACGACGTTTCTCCGCTGGTAACGTCCTGCCGCCGGCTGCGCGCCCTCGTCGAGGTTCGGCATGCTGCCGATGTCGTTGCGTCGGGTGAGCGGCCGTCGGTCGCCCTGCGCTCCGGCCGGAAATCGAGCATGCGCCAGGCGATCGACGCGGTGGCGGCCGGCGAGGCCGACGGCGTCGTTTCCGCCGGCAATACCGGCGCGCTGATGGCGATGGCGAAGTTCGTGTTCAAGACGTTGCCCGGCGTCGACCGTCCGGCCATCGCGGCCGTCTTCCCGGCACTGTGCGGCCGCACCGTCATGCTCGACCTCGGCGCCAACGTCAATTGCGGCGCCGAGAATCTCGTCCAGTTCGCGGTGATGGGCGAGGTCTTCGCCCGCAACGTCCTTGGCCTGAAGCACCCGTCGGTCGGCCTGCTGAACGTCGGCGAGGAGGACCTCAAGGGTAACGATGCGGTGAAGAAGGCGGCGGCGATCCTGCAGCAGAGCACGCTCGACATTCGCTTCCACGGCTTCGTCGAGGGCAACGACATCGCCATGGGCACGGTCGATGTCGTCGTCACCGACGGGTTCAGCGGCAACATCGCGCTGAAGACGGCGGAAGGGACGGCGCGGCTCTACTCGCACCACCTCAAGCGCGCGTTGACCAGCTCGCCGCTGGCGCGGCTGGGCGCGCTGTTCTCCGGCCCCGCCCTGAAAAAGATGCGCAAGCGCTTCGATCCGCGCGTCTATGACGGTGCCATGTTCCTCGGCCTCAACGGCATCTGCGTCAAGAGCCACGGCGGTACCGACGCCTTCGGCTTCTCCAACGCCATCCGCGTCGCCGCCGACCTCGTCGCCGACGGTGTCAACGAAGGTATCAAGCAGGACTTCGCCTGCCTCTCTACTGGTCCCGCTCCGGACCCCAAGGTGGCCACCGGATAATGCATCCCATACACGCGCAAATCGTCGGCTGCGGCTCCTACCTGCCGGACCGCATCCTGACCAACGCCGATCTCGCCCGCCAGCTGGATACTTCCGACGACTGGATCGTCGCCCGGACCGGGATTCAGCAGCGGCACATCGCCGCCGAGGGAGAACGGACGTCCGACCTCGCCGCACATGCCGCCGAGCGGGCCCTTGCCGATGCCGGCATTCCGCCTTCGGACGTCGACCTCCTCATCGTCGGCACCTCGACGCCGGACGATACCTTTCCCGCGACCGCGACGCAGGTCCAGGCGAAGCTCGGCATGACCCGTGGCGCCGCCTTCGACGTCCAGGCGGTCTGCTCGGGCTTCGTCTTCGCGCTGGCCACCGCCGACAGCTTCATCAGGGCGGGGCAAACGCGAACGGCGGTGGTTATCGGCGCCGAAACCTACTCCCGCATCCTCGATTGGACCGACCGGGGCACCTGCGTTCTGTTCGGCGACGGCGCCGGCGCCCTCGTCCTGCGCGCCGCCAACGGCGGCGGCGAGCCGGCGCTGGCGGTCGGCAACCGCCAGCGCGGCATCCTCTCGACCCACCTGCATTCCGATGGCCGTTTTCGGGATATCCTCTACGTAGATGGCGGCCCGTCCTCGACGCAGACGGTCGGCCACCTGCGGATGTCCGGCAAGGAAGTGTTCCGCCATGCTGTCGCCAGCCTTGTTTCCGTCGCCGAGGAGGCGGTGGCGGCCAACCAGCTGACCCTTTCCGACCTCGATTGGGTTGTTCCGCACCAAGCGAACATCCGCATTCTCGACAGCGTTGGACGAAAGCTGGGATTGCCTGCCGAGCGCCTGATCGCCACCGTCGACAGGCATGCCAACACCTCGGCCGCGTCCATTCCGCTCGCTCTCGATGTCGCCCGTGGTGACGGCCGGATCAAGCCCGGTGACCTCGTGCTGATGGAGGCGATCGGCGGCGGGTTGACGTGGGGTGCGGCACTCGCGCGGTGGTAAAGCGGCAGCTTTTCGGCACAGCTTTTCGCATTCTTATATCTCATTGAAACTCATGGTGTTCTACCGTAATAATGGGAATGGTCCTGGTTTCAGGAGAAGGCTGAGGAATGACCGGCAAGACCATTACCCGCGCCTACCTGAGCGAGGCCGTCTATCAGGAGGTTGGCCTCTCCCGAAACGAATCGGCCGACCTGCTGGAGGCCGTGCTGGGCGAGATCACCAAAGCGCTTGCCGAGGGCCAGACGGTGAAGCTGTCGTCGTTCGGCAGCTTTTCGATCCGGCAAAAGGGGCGGCGGATCGGCCGTAACCCGAAGACCGGCGAGGAAGTGCCGATCCTACCCCGACGGGTCCTGGTTTTCCGGCCATCACAGGTGCTGAAGGCGCGGATCAACGGTTCGGAAGAAGGTGAAGCGGTGTGAACCTGTCCTCCGAGGTGCATGAGGTAGTCACAGCGGCGCGGCCGACCGCCAAGTCGGCAGCAGCGTTCCGGACGATTGCAGAGGTGGCGGCAGACCTGGAGCTGCCGGCGCATGTGCTGCGCTTCTGGGAGAGCCGCTTCCCGCAGATCAAGCCGCTGAAGCGGCGCGGCGGCCGGCGCTACTACCGGCCGGAGGACGTGGCGCTGCTTCGCCGCATCCGCAGTCTGCTCTACACCGAAGGCTATACCATCAAGGGCGTCCAGCGGCTGCTGCGCGAGGGACGCTCCGGCGATGCCGGCGGTGACAGCGGGGCGGAGGACGACGAGCTGCCGCCGGAGGTCGCCGCCGCGCCGGCAAAGAAGCGCGCCGCCAGCCGCGGTCGCGATGCCGTGCGCGAGGTCCTCGCCGAACTGGAATCCTTGCGCGCCCTGCTCCGCGAGCAGGGCTACTGAGCTTCGCTGCCGCGTCTCTTTCCGGCCCGCGCCGGTCCCGGGGGCGGGACGGCATGCGGCGCCGGCGGGAGGCAGCCGCCATGGTTGCAGCGGACCGCATCGTGCCGCTATAGTCGGCCCTCCTGACGGAGCGTGGCGCAGCTTGGCAGCGCACTAGACTGGGGGTCTAGGGGTCGCCGGTTCGAATCCGGCCGCTCCGATATCATTTCCGACAAGCGGCGAGCTTCGACGCAGGTATGCTGAGCGCAAGCGAGCGCACCAGCGTCCCAGCGATACCCCCGGTCGAACCTGCTTTTTGCCCGTTTCGGGGCGCTTCGCTTTCGCTCAGCACGCCCTCGTACGGATTGGGACGCCGACGGTCATGCCGCCGCGACGAAGCTGTGAATGACGGTCTTGGCGCCGGCTTTCTCGAAATCGATCTCCAGGCGGTCGCCATCGACGGTTCGGACTTGGCCGTAGCCGAACTTCTGGTGGAAGACGCGCTGGCCCACCGTAAACGGATGGGCCGGCTGCGGCCGGGTAGTGGTGCGCTCGGCGCGGCCGTCGATGGTGGGCGGTGCCGGTCGCCGCTGTGGCCAACGCCCGCCGGCCTCCGCGGCCAGCCGTACCGGTTCAGCCGATGAAGCGGAGGCGTCCGGCTGGAAGCCGTCGCGCGCAAAGCCGTCGGATGCCCCCCGGAAGGGCCTGGCAGCAAACAGCCCTGTCGGCGCCGACTGCTCGACGTTCGCCGCCGGCAGCTCCTTGACGAAGCGCGACGGCAGCGTGTTCTGCCAGGTGCCGAACACCATCCGGCTTGCAGCATAGCTGACGATCGCCCGCCGGCGCGCCCGGGTCAGGCCCACGTAGGCGAGCCGCCGCTCCTCCTCCAGTGCCGCCGTGCCGCCCTCGTCGAGGGCGCGCTGGTTGGGGAAGATTCCCTCTTCCCAGCCGGGCAGGAAGACGGTGTCGAATTCCAGGCCCTTGGCGGCATGCAGCGTCATCAACGCCACCTTCTCGTCGCCGGCCGCCTCGTCGTTGTCCATCACCAGGCTGACGTGTTCGAGGAAGCCGGGCAGGCTCTCGAACTCGGCTAGCGCCACCACCAGCTCCTTCAGGTTTTCCAGCCGTCCGGCGGCCTCGGGGCTGCGGTCTGCTTGCCACATGCCGGTGTAGCCGGACTCGTCGAGGATGGCCCGCGCCACCGCAGGATGCGCCGTTCGTGCCAGCATATCCCGCCAGCGGGCGATATCGGCGAGCAGCCTTGCCAGCGCCGTGCGTGCCTGCGTCTTGAGCTCGTCGCTGGCGACGAGGCGGGCGGCGGCGGCGCTCAGCGGCAGGTTGGCGCCGCGGGCAAGCTGGTGGATGCTGCGCAGACTGGCCAAGCCCAGCCCGCGCTTCGGCGTATTGACGATGCGCTCGAAGGCGAGATCGTCGTCGGGGCGGACGACGATGCGGAAGTAGGCGACGGCATCGCGGATCTCCTGGCGCTCGTAGAAGCGGGCGCCGCCGATGACCCGGTAGGGAATGCCGATGGTGATCAGCCGCTCTTCGAATTCGCGCGTCTGGAAGCCGGCGCGGACCAGCACGGCCATCTGCCGCAGCGGGTGGCCTTGCACCTGCAGCGCCTCGATCTCGCTGCCGACGACGCGGGCCTCGTCCTCGCCGTCCCAGGTCGCCCGCACGGCGACCTTGTCGCCGCCGGCCGCCGTCGTCCACAGCGTCTTGCCGAGGCGGCCGCGATTGTGGGCGATCAGTTCCGAGGCGGCGGCGAGGATGTGCGAGGTCGAGCGGTAGTTGCACTCGAGGCGGATGATCCGTGCGCCGGGAAAGTCGCGCTCGAAGCGCAGGATGTTGCCGATCTCGGCGCCGCGCCAGGAGTAGATCGACTGATCATCGTCGCCGACGCAGCAGACATTGTGATGTCCCTGCGCCAGCGTCCGCAGCCACAGGTACTGGGCGACGTTGGTATCCTGGTATTCGTCGACGAGGATGTAGTGGAACTGCTGGCGGTAGCGCTCGGCGACCTCGGGGTGATCGCGGAACAGCGCCAGCGCGTGCAGCAGCAGATCGCCGAAGTCGCAGGCATCCAGGGCGCGCAGCCGGTCCTGGTAGTCGCCATAGAGCGGCAACGCCAGCCCGTCCACCGCGTCCGCGCCTTCCGCCGGCGTGACCCGCTCGGGAGTAAGCCCGCGGTCCTTCCAGCGCTGGATGACGCTGGCGAACAGCCGCGGCGGCAGTTTGCGGGTATCGATGCGGCGCGCCTCGGCAAGCTGCTTGATCACCCGCAGCTGGTCGTCGGTATCGAGGATGCCGAAGGCCGGCTTCAGGCCCAGCAGCTCGGCGTGACCGCGCAGCATCCGCGCGCCGGTGGCGTGGAAGGTGCCGACCCACCAGCTCTCGACCGAGCGGTCCAGCAACGCCGCGACGCGCTCGCGCATCTCGCGTGCCGCCTTGTTGGTGAAGGTGACGGCGAGCACCTGCCACGGCTGCGCCAGACCGGAAGCGAGGATGTGGGCCATCCGAGTCGTCAACACCCGCGTCTTCCCGGTTCCGGCGCCGGCAAGCACCAGCAGCGGACCCTCCGTGGTGCGAACGGCGTCCGCCTGGCTCTCGTTCAGTCCGCAAAGGTAGGACGGTGATGCCGGCGGCGTCCCGGCATGGCTGCTCATATCCATCGATGGCTCCCTCGCCAACAATACATAGCATCACTGATGCCAAAAGCAGCCCTCATTTATGAACGAGCCCCATCGCAGCCCTCGCCTTACAAGCCGTCAAAGCCCGCCGGGGGAGCGGCAGGATTGGTGCGGGCCGTTCATCGATGACGCACGAGGTGCGCATTTGCGGTTGCCAATAGCGCACTGAGCGCGCACGGTTAGCCTCGCGGGGAATGCTACGCACTCGCGCCTTCTGGGAATGGAGGGATTCACGATGAACGCCACCATGACCCTGATCGACCTTGCTGGCTGGGTAGCGCTGCTGCTGTGGGGCCTGCACATGGTCCAGAGCGGCATCCAGCGGGCCTTCGGTCCCGGCGTCCGCCGCATCCTCGCGATGGCTCTCGGCGATCGCATCCGGGCTTTCCTCGCCGGTCTCGCCGTCACCGCCGTCCTGCAGAGCAGCACCGCGACCGCGCTGATGGCAGCCTCGTTTACCGCCGGCGGTCTCGTTGAGATGGTACCGGCGCTGGCCGCCGTTCTCGGTGCCAACGTCGGCACGACCCTCATCGTCCAGGTGCTGTCGTTCGACGTGTCCAAGGCGGCGCCCCTGCTGGTGCTGGGGGGCGTCGTTATGTTCCGGCGCGGCACCCTGACGCGTACCCGCGACCTCGGCCGGGTCGCCATCGGCCTTGGCCTGATGCTGCTGGCACTCGCCCAACTGCTCGTCGTCATTGCGCCTTTCGAGCATTCGCCGACGGTGGCGCTGCTGCTCCGGTCGGCAGTGGCGGAACCGCTGATCGCGATCGTGTTCGCCGCGGTGCTGACCTGGGCGGCCCACTCCAGCGTCGCCGTCGTACTGCTGGTAATGTCGTTCGTGGCGCAAGGAGTGATTCCGCTGCACACCGGCTTCGCCCTGGTGCTCGGAGCGAACATCGGCACGGCGATCAACCCGCTGGTGGAAGCGCCGGCGGGTGACCCGGCAGCGAAGCGGCTGCCGCTCGGCAACCTGCTCAACCGGGCCGTCGGTTGCGCCATCGCCCTGATCTTCTTCGAGACGATGGTCCCGCCGCTGAGCCGGCTGGAGCCCGACCCGGCACGGGCGATCGCCAACTTCCATACGATCTTCAATCTCGCCTCGGCGGTGCTGTTCCTGCCGCTGCTGACGCCTTGGTCGCGTCTGCTGCGACGGCTGCTGCCGACGCGCATCCGGCCGCTCGATCCACGCCAGCCGGTCTACCTCGACGAATCCGCGCGGGAGACGCCGCCGATCGCCCTGGCCAGCGCCGCGCGCGAGGCGCTGCGCATGGCCGATGTGCTCGAGACGATGCTGGAAGGCGCCCGCGAAGGAATCGTGCGCGGCGACCGGCGGCGCATCGGCGAGACCCGGCGGATGGACGACGTGCTGGATCGCCTGAACGCGGCGATCACCGGCTATCTGAGCCGGCTTGATCCGGATGAACTGGACGCCGCCGACAACCGCCGCCTCGCTGCCATCCTCGGCTTCACCACCAACCTCGAACACGCCGGCGATGTCGTCGAGAAGAATTTGATGGCGCTGGCCGGCAAGCAGCTGAAGCGGGGCCTCGCGTTGCCGCGCGAGGCCGTGGCGGAGGTTTCCGCCACCCTGGAGCGGCTGGCCGCCAATCTGCGCACCGCGGCCGCGGTGTTCATGACCGGAGACGTGCGCGCCGCCCGCCGCCTGGCGGAAGAACAGGTGTTCTTCCGCAGTCTCGAAAGCGACGCGGCCGAAGCCCATCTCGGCCGCGTGCGCGGTGGTGGCGCGGAGGCCCTGGAGACCGGTACCATCCTGCTCGATGTCATCCGCGAACTGCGGCGGATCAACGGCCATCTGGTCAGCGCCGCATATCCGATCCTGGAGGAGCGGGGCGAACTCTTGCCCAGCCGGCTGCGGCACTAGCGCCGGCAGCGGCCTTCCGGGACATTGCGGCGAAGGCTACGCGGCCGGCGGGAGCCTGCCGATTGACCGCGGCGGCGGGAGGCGTGCATGTTCCGGGGTCGCGATCTGGAGCGGCCGATGCGCACGTTCGATCTTTACATTCTCCGCGAGACCACCCGGCCACTGGCTCTGGCGCTGATCATCGCCATGCTGGTGCTGCTTATCGAGCGGCTGCTCCGCCTTCTCGATATGCTGCTGGGGGCGCAGGGCCCGCTGAAGCTGATCCTGGAGATCCTTGCCTACCTCATTCCCCATTACGTCAGCCTCGCGCTGCCGATGAGCCTGCTGATCGGGGTCATGATCGCCTTCAACCGGCTGAGCCGCGACGGCGAGCTGGACGCGCTGCAAGGCGCCGGGCTGTCGCTCGCCCGGCTGTCGCGGGCGCCGCTGCTGATGGCGGTGAGCGTCGCCGTCATCGCCGGCATCACCTTCGGCTATCTCAAGCCTTACGGGCGCTACGCCTACCAGGCGATGGTCTACACCGTGGGCAACGCTGCGCTGCAGGCCTTCGTCCAGCCTGGTGTCTTCACCCAGTTTGGCGATACCACCTTCCTCGTCGGCGCCATCGGCCGCGAGGCCGGCAGCTTTGCGGAGGTGTTCGTCTACCAGGACGATAACGGCCGCTCGACGGCGATCACCGCCCGCGACGGCACGCTGACCCGTTCGGAAGACGACGGGGTGCCGGTCCTGCGGTTGTTCGACGGCGTCCGCCTCAGCGAGAGCGCTGCCGGCGCGCCGCGTCGCGGCCGCGCTGCCGATCCATCGATCGGCGTGCTGCGTTTCGATGAACTGCGCATGGTATTGGGCGATACGGAGGCGCAGGTGTTCCGGCCGCGCGGCGCCGACGAGCGCGAGTTCACCATCGTCGAGCTATGGCAGCGGCGGTACGCGCCGCCGCCCGGCGTTCGCTCCTCCGACATGATCGCCGAGTTTAACGTCCGGCTGGCATCGACGCTGTCGGTCCCGCTGCTGCCGCTGCTCGGCATCCCGCTCGCCCTCGGCCGCCGCCGCAGCGACCAGTCGTGGGGCATCGCCGCCGGTCTGCTCATCTTGATTCTCTATAATCAGGTGCTCGATCTCGGCAAGAACATGACCGAGAGCGGTGATGTCGGTCCTCTCGTCGGGATCTGGCTGCCGTTCACCGCCTTCGTGGTTCTCACCTTCTGGCTGCTCCAGCGCGCATCGACGCGGCTGCCGCAGGGGGCCGGCTTCGACTTCGGTGCGCTTCCGCTGGTGCGTAGCCTCAACAGCGCGGTCGGCCGGCTGGCGGGGCGCGGCGGATGATCCAGGTTTTCGGCCGCTACCTGACCGCGCGTTTCGCCACCTACCTCGCATTTGCCCTGGCGGCGCTGTCGGCCCTGGCGCTCACCCTCGATCTCATGGAAGAAGCGGACCGGGTGCTGGGGTCGGCCTACGGCGGCGTGCCCGGCCTATTGTGGTACAGCGCGTTGCGGCTGCCCGACATCGTCGGCCAGATGCTGCCGGTGGCAACGCTGCTGGGCGTCGTCATGATGCTCGGCCAACTGCTGCGGCACAGCGAGCTGGTGGCGATGTGGGGCAGCGGCCTCTCGCCGCTGCAGATCATGGGCAGGCTGCTGCCGCTGGCGGCGCTGCTGGCGGTGCTGACCTTCGTCAATGCCGACATCGCGGTTCCGCAAACCCGCGCCGTGCTGCGCGCCTGGGATGTCGGCGAGGCCCGCAAAACCGGCATTCTTGCCGACGACGGCCGCATGGCGTGGATGCTCAGCGGCACCGACCTGGTGCGGACGCCCAAGCAGCCCGCCGCGTTCGGCGAACTGGACGGAATCACCATCTTCCGGCGGGAAGCGGATGGGCGGCTGGTCGAGCGTATCGATGCCGCCCGCGCCCTGCCCGATCACGATGGCTGGCTGCTCAAGGACGTGCGCCGCATCGAGGTGGCGACGGGCGCCACCACCCTTGCCGACAATGTGTTCTGGGACGGGCGGATCGAGGTGGCGGCGCTGCCGCTGATCGCCAGCGAGATCCGCGATCTGGGCAGCGGCCAGCTCATGCAGCTGATCCGCAACCACGGATATGGGCAGCGCCCGGGCTACCGCTATGCCACCTGGCTGCAGGCGCGCATCGCCGCGACTGTGGTTCCAGGGCTGATGATTTTCCTCGCCATCGCTCTGGCGCAAAGATTCCGCCGCACCGGCGGCTTCTCGACGCTGCTGCTAGGGGCAACCGCCATCGGCTTTACCTTCCTCGCCCTCGACGGCGTCACCCTGGCGATGGGGGAGGCGGGGCTGGTGCCGTCCTGGTTCGCCGCCTGGGCCGCCAAAGCAGCCCTGCTCGGCCTGATCGGCACGTTCATCGTCAGCCGCGAGGGTTGACGTCCGCCGCCACAGCAGTCCGACGCCAGCGCGCCCTCGCGGCCGGGAAGGAATTGGTACACATCGCAGAAACGGCCGTGGTTCGCGCCCAACCGTAACTGCGATGCAGTATCAACAACGGTATTGCCAAGCGCGGCGACTAGAGCGAAAATATCTCCTTATAGTGACCCCATTTGGGGAGGTAAAGGCGATGCGGACTAGGGTATTTATTTCATCAGCTGCGGCGGCTGCCGCTCTCTTCGGAACACAGGTCTTTGCTGCTACGCAGAAGTCTGCGCCCATTTCCAAGTTTAGCGGCGTCGATGAGATTGTCTTCACCTGCACGACGTCCAAGACGTTCGTCAACATCCCCGGACTTTCGCGAAGCTTCACCGTTGGGGCGGGAGCGGCGGAAGAGGCCGTCGTCATGCTCCAGGCATCGTTCAGTCTCAGCCGCGACGGTGCCGATACGGCGTTCGTCCGTCTGCTGGTCGACAACGTCATCCAGGGACCGGGCGATCAGGTCCCGGTTCAAAGCCTCGACGATACCGGGAGCACCCATGGCTTCAACTGGCAGACGAGGACGCTGTCGCCGGGCAGCCACACCGTCCGCGCCCAGTGGCGCACCGATCTCGGCAGCAGTTTTTGTGCCGACGCCCGGTCCCTGATCGTCCTGCACAAATAGCGGTCGCTTCCGACGGCCGCAGCCGGGGACAGCGCCGCCAGACTATTTCCGAGCGTCTCCGTCGGTCTGGCCGGCGGCATGGATCATGAACTGAGGCATCGCCCGTGGGAACGTGAGGCGCCGCCCGGCGTACGGCGGCCACACTCGTTTCCTATGGATGCGCCCATGAGAAGCAATTCCGTTGCGGCGATGCCTCTGCCTGCGCTACTCACGTGCAGCGTCCGATCAACAATCGCCCGGCGCATGTGGGTAGTTTTTCAGGTTCTGTTGGCAGCCTTCGGACTGCTCGTCGCCGGTACCCTCGGCGGATGCAGCACCGTCGATCAGGCACCGGCGCCGGCCCATGAGGAGCCATTTGCCGCTCCCGAAGCCTACAACATGTTCAAGGCCGGCTTGGCCGCCATCGTCGAGCGCTTCATCGATCCGGTCAGCGCCGAAGAGGTCGCGCTTGCCGGAATGGGAGGGCTTGCCAGCATCGATCCGGCGCTGAGCGTCGGCAAGGTTCACGACGAGGTGGAGGTGGACAGGGCCGGCCGGGAGATCCTGTCGCTGCCGACACCAAAGGCGCGGGACGTCGACGGCTGGGCCCGGACCACGGTACAGGTCTGGCGGGGGGCCCGGGGCTACTCGCCGCGGCTTGCCGCCACTCCCCAGGAAGATGTCTACGAAGCCATCTTCGATTCCGCAGTGAAGGTTCTTGGTGCTCACGCGCGCTATTCGACGCCGTCCGAGGCCCGCCGCAACCGCCTGCGGCGCGATGGCTATCTCGGCATCGGCGTCAGCGTCGTGCTCAACGACGATCGCGAGCCGGAGGTCAGCGAAGTGGTCGGACACGGACCCGCCGAACGGGCGGGGCTGCGCGTCGGTGATGTGCTGGTTCAGGTAGACGGTCGGCCGGTGTCCGGGCTGAGCGTGCCGGAAGTCGAAGGGATCCTCGGGGAAAGCGTCGACGGGCGGGTGCGGCTGACGGTACGGCGGCTGCGGGCGACGCTGCGCTTCGTCGTCACCCGCCGTTACCTCATCCCGGAAACGGTGAGCAAGCGCTACGCGGACGGTATTCTCTATCTTGCCGTATCGAGGTTCAACCAGGGCACGACCGACGAAATCGCCAGCACACTCGAGCAGTTCTCGGTACCACCGGACGGCACGCTGCGCGGGGTCGTTCTCGATCTGCGCGGCAATCCCGGCGGCCTGCTGCAGCAGGCCGTCAAGGTCGCCGATCTGTTCCTCCTCAATGGGCCGGTGCTATCGACTCGCGGCCGCCATCCGGATAGCTCGCAGGACTACCTCGCCGGCGCCGACGACGTCGCTCACGGGGTGCCGCTGGTCATTCTGGTCGATCACGATACCGCCTCGGCGGCGGAGATGGCGGCTGCGGCGCTGCAGGATCGAGGCCGCGCCATCGTCGTCGGCAGCAGTTCCTACGGCAAGGGCACGGTGCAGACGGTCATTCCGCTGCCCAACGGCGGCGACCTCGGCTTCACCTGGTCTCGGGTCATCGTGCCGTCCGGGACAGACCTGCGGGGGCGAGGCGTCCATCCTCTGGTCTGTACCAGCGGCCTCTATGTCATTGATCCGGATACGATAGCAAGGCTGGTGAGCGAGGCGGGGCAGGGCGCCGGTGCGGAGAGTGCGCCGTGCCCGGCGGAGCGGCGCGACGGCCCGGTGGACGTCGAGGTGGCGCGCCGGCTGTTCGATCAGCCGGAAGGCCTCGCCGCGCTGTTCGGCCGGGAATCGATTGTCGCCCAGGTCCCAGGCGGCGCCACGCCTTGACAGACGCGTCGTTGTGCGTATCGTGCCGCCACGTCCGGCGACCCGTCCGGCGCGCCCAATCGATGTGAGCCAAGGATGGCGAAGCCCAATACGATCCTGATCAAGCTGGTAAGCACTGCTGGCACTGGCTTCTTCTATGTCGCAAAGAAGAATCCGCGGACCTCGACCGAAAAGCTGGAATTCCGCAAGTACGATCCGGTCGTGCGCAAGCACGTGCCGTTCAAGGAAGCGAAGATCAAGTAGCGCCTCGCGCTTCCGCCCGGCCGGCGGTTGACTCCCGGCACTCAGCCGCGAACTTCCTCCACCATCGTCCGCAACCGCGGTACGTCGCGGATGATCAGTGCTGTGCGGGTGCGCTCGACGATGCCTCTCCGGGACAGCTCGTTAAGGACCCGCGCCACCGTTTCCCGCGTCGTCGATACCCGGCTGGCGATCTCGCTGTGCACCGGAATCGGCTGGATAATGGCGGTATGCCGCATCGTCCCATCGCCGCGCGCCTGCCGCAGTAGTTCCGCCTGCACCCGGTTGTTGGCGGCGAGGGTGGAGAGGTCCATGATCCGCTCGTCGGCGGCGCGGATGATCCGCGCCAGCCGCTGCATCACGCGCATCGCCACCTGCGGATGATCGGCAAGCACGCTGATGAACTGCCGGCGTGGCAGCGCCAGAACAAGCGAATCCTCGACGGACATCACTCCCGCCGACCGTGGGCCGCCGTCGATGGCGGCGATCTCGCCGAAGTACTGCCCCGCGGTCAGATCATCGAAGGTGATCTCCCGGCCGGACATCGAGTAGGCGACGACGCGTACCCGGCCGCTGACGATGAAGAAGACGTCGGTGGAATGGGCGGCGCGATCGACGATCTGCTCCTGCGCCGAGAATCGCCGGTAGCGGCCGGATTGCTCGATCGCCGGCAGCAGCCGCGGCTCGACATCGTCGAAGAGCTCGAAGCTGGCGAGGACACTGCGCTCCGTCGGGCTGGTGCCCGGCCCTTCGCCGCGTTTGAGCCCCCCGGATGTGTTGCTTTCAAGCATATACCGCCCCCGACTGGTAGAACAGCGCTGCTGTACTACCACCAGGGTACAAGACGATCGTTGACGCCCTCTTAACGCATCGCACGACAGGCCGCCCGAATCGCGAAGCGCCGGGAAGCGGGAAAGGGTCAGCGGAAGACGACGGTCTTGCCGTCGTTGAGCAGCACGCGGTGCTGGACGTGCCAGCGCACCGCCCTGGCCAACACCACCGTCTCGATGTCGCGGCCGACGCGGGCCAGTTCCTTCGGCCCGAAGCTGTGGTCCACCCGCTCGACCGCCTGCTCGATGATCGGCCCGGCGTCCAGATCGGCGACGACGTAGTGAGCGGTGGCGCCGATCAGCTTGACGCCGACAGCGTGCGCCTGGTGGTAGGGACGCTTGCCCTTGAACCCGGGGAGGAACGAGTGGTGGATGTTGATGCAGCGCCCGCGCAGCCGGTCGCAGGTGCCGGGTGTGAGGATCTGCATGTATCGGGCGAGCACCACCAGGTCGACCTGCAGGTCATGGACCAGCGCCAGGATTGCCGCTTCCTGCTCAAGCCGATTCCCTGCCGAGACGGGCAGATGGTGGAAGGGGATATCGTGCCAGCGGGCCAGCGGCTCCAGGTCGGGGTGGTTGGAAACGACCGCCGCGATATCGACGCGCAGATCGGCGGTACGATAGCGATAAAGCAGGTCGTTGAGGCAGTGGTCGAGCTTCGAGACAAGGATCAGCAGCCGTTCGCGGCGCTGGGCGTCGTGCAGGCCCCAGACCATGTGGAAGCGCTCGGCGATGCGCGAGAAGCGGTGCGCGAAGCGGTCGAGCGGCGGTGAGTTCGCTCCCAGCCGGAAGACGGTGCGCATGAAGAAACGCTGCGTCAGCGCATCGCCGAAGTGCGACGACTCGGTGATGAAGGCGTCGTGGTCGGCAAGAAATCCGGCGACGGAGGCGACGATGCCGGTCCGGTCGGGACAGGCGATGGTCAGGATGTAGAGCTGCTCGCTTTCTTCCGGTGCCGATTCCTCCGCGGGTCCGCTGCTCATGTCCCCCCTGCCATGTCTGTGGCCCTACCTTCTCGCCCGATCTCGCTAGGCGATGCGGACGACGCCGCCGCGGCGCGCATCGCCGGCGCCATCGAAACTGCCGCCGCCGCCGCGGCGAACGGTGTGAACGCCGCCGAAGAACAGGTTCTGCTCCGGCCAGGCGGCCGGGCGGTCGCGGTCGGCAGCGGCGTTGACGGCCCTGTCGGAGAACCCGGGCTCGACGCTGAGCACCGCCTCTTCGCCCCGCCGCGCCGCCGCCTCCCAATGCATCCGGGGTGCGGCCACCGCCTCCTGCGGACGCATGCCGAAGGCCAGCAGGTTGAGCAGCACTTGCAGGATGGCGGTGCGGATGCGGTTCGATCCGCCGGAGCCGAGGGCGGTGATGCTGCCGTCGCGCTCGCGCACGATCGTCGGCGCCATCATCGAGGAGAGGCGCGCGTCGAGCGGGAAGGTGCCGATACCGTCCGGGAGCAGGTCGGCCTCGCCCAGCATGTTGTTGAGGATGATGCCGGTGCCCGGCAGGACGTAGCCCGACCCCTCGCCGTTGGAGATGGTGACGCTGGCAACGCTGCCGGCGCCGTCGACCACGCTGATCTGGGTGGTGCCCCGCTGTACCGCCGCCGTTCCCGCCACCTCGGCGCACCAGCGGCCGATCAGCGCCGGGTCCAGCGGTGCGCCTCGGTCTGTAACTCCTTCGTGGAGCCGCTCCTCGAGGCGGGCGCGCGCCGTCGCCCGCATCACCGCAGCCAGCCGCTGCAGGTGCTGACGGGAGCCAAACCCCTCTGGCAGGCGGCCAAGCGCCTGCCAGAGGGCGAGGCCGAAGCCGACGAGGATGCCGCCGCTGGACGGCGGCGGATTGAGCTCGACCAGCGCACCTTCGAACGGCAAGGTCAGCGGCGGCCGGCGCTCGACCCGGTAGGCCTCCAGGTCACTCCGGTCGAGATGGCCACCGCGCGCCGCGCAGTCCCGCGCCAGCAGCGTCGCCATCTCGCCCCGGTAGAAGATGTCTTCGCCCTCGATGGCGATGATCTCCAGCGCATCGGCCAGCTCGGGCAAACGTTGCCGCTCGCCCTCGCCGATGATCGCGTCCGCCCGGACTGGGCTGGCGAACAGCGCCCGCATCGCCGGGTCGGCCTCGATGATGGCGCGGACGACCCGCAGCACGTAGGCCTGCATGCCCTCGACCGGCACTCCGGCGCGGGCCAGTGCGATCGCCGGCTCGGCGAGCTGGCGCATTGGCATTCTTCCCAGCTCGTGGGAGGCGGCGAACAGGCCGCGGACCACGCCGGGCGTTGCGATGGTGCCGAGGCCTATGTGGAAGGTCTGGCTTGCCGGGCCGAAGTCGGCGGCAATCTCGCGCAGGTCCGCCTCGTTTTCCCGCCGCCGCCGGCGCGGCGTCTGCACGAAGAAGTCGTAGAAGACGGTGCGGCCCGCATGCGGTCCCTGGGTGGCGCGGGCGGCAAGGAAGCCGCCGCCGCCCAGCGAGGCGAGGATCGGCTCGGCCACGCAGGCGGCGAGAACACCGGCGAGCGCGGCATCGACGGCGTTGCCGCCGTCCGCCAGGACCGCGCAGGCGGCAGCCGCCGTCTCCGCGTGTCCGGCCGCGACCATGCCTTTGACCGCCATCTCCGCCACATCCCTTCTCTGCTCTGGCCGCCGATAAGGCGCGGCGGCTGCGTATCCGTCGAGAAGTGCGCTGTCAATCGCCCGCGCACCGCCGAGCGGCGCGGAATAGAGCCTCCGGCGGTTGTTGACGAGGCTCCGCGGGTTCCTATAGTGGGGGTGACGGTTCCCCGCAGGGCGACAGAGCCTGGGGATCAAAAGGGAACACGGGAGGGAACGACCCGCAGACGGGAGCCCCGGCCGTGGCTGCCCCCGCAACTGTAAGCGGCGAGCGCCTGCCGCCATGCCACTGCGAAAGCGGGAAGGCTGGGCCGGCCGCCGGGACCCGCGAGCCAGGAGACCTGCCGTCGCCCGTTCTTCGCATCAGGCCGCGGGTGTGGCGGCTCCACGGAGGTAACCCATGCATTCTTCGACCCTTCCCCTTACCGGTGCCCGCGTCCAGCAGGAAAAGGCCGTGCTGCCGGCGATCTTCGCCCTGCTGTTCGGCGTCTTCCTCGTGTTCGGCGTCGGCTTCGCCGGTGCGCAGTCAATTCACGACGCCGCCCACGACGCCCGCCACGCCTTCGCCTTCCCCTGTCACTGAGCGGCCCGACTCATGTTCAGGCGCATCATGTTCGCCGCGATCGCGGCGGGCCTGCTTGCCGGTTTGTTCATCACCGTCGTTCAGCACTTCACCACGACCCCGCTGATCCTGGCGGCGGAGACCTTTGAGGGGCCGGCCAATGCTGCCGCGGCGTCGCACGCCGGCCATGGCATGGGGGCGCCGGCGGAAGCGGTGGTGCCGACGCATGGCGCTTCCGCGGGCGGGCTCGCCACCGTCGACTGGGAGCGGCTTCTGTTCACCGGCATGGCCAATCTACTGGCCGGGGTCGGCTTTGGGTTGATGGTCGTTGCCGCTTTCGCACTGCGCGGCAAGCCCGTCGATACCCGGACGGGCATCGCCTGGGGCGCGGCCGGCTTCGTGGTGATGACGCTGGCGCCAGGGCTTGGCCTGCCGCCGGAGGTGCCGGGGCTGATCGCCGCCGATCTGCCCGACCGGCAGCTGTGGTGGCTGCTGGCGAGCAGCGGTGCGGCGATCGGGCTGGCGCTGCTGGTCTTCGTGCGCCAGCCGGCGTTCAAGCTCCTTGGCGTCGTCATTGCCCTGCTACCGCACATCTTCGGAGCGCCGCATCCGGAGGCAGTGGGCAGCGACGTGCCGCCCGAGCTGGCAAGCCAGTTCGTCGCCGTCTCTATCGCCGTCAGCGCCATGTTCTGGGCGGTGCTCGGCTGGCTTTCGGCGAGCTTCTACCGGCGGTTCGGCGAGGCGCGCTGATCGCACAACTAACTTGAAAGCGGCGTGCCGGGCATCGGCTGCGGCTGATCCCGGCTCCGTTCTCCCTTTCTTCGGCGGCTGCCCGCCGGACCTGGTGTTCTCCCGCTTTCAGCAGCTTCCGCGCGCACGGCAGGCAAAGCATGCCGCGCAGCGGTAGTGCCTGTCAGCGACACCCGTTGCGCTATCCGGCTGGCAGCAGCAGCGTCGCCGAGAGGGGGCGATGGTCGGAGCCGATCGACGGCAGCGCCCGCAGATCGACCAGCCGCGCATCGCGCACCAGCACATGGTCGATCGGCAAGCCGAGGTCACGCAGCCGGTTGGGATAGGTAGCGGGGAAGCTCTCGAAGCTGCCCAGCCCCGCCGTTTCGACGAAGCGGCGGAATGCCGGGGTATACGGCGTTGCGTTGAAGTCGCCGGCGACGATCACCGGCCCTTCCAGTTGCGGGACCGTCGTCGCCAGTTCCTGAAAGATGCGGTCGCGCACCGGCAGGTTGCCTGGCACGACCGGCGACGGCGGATGCACGACGATGACCCATGGCTGCACACCCTCGCCCATGTCGAGGCGCACCTGCGACATCTGCCAGGCGCGGGTCTTGGGATCCGGCATACGCCGTTCGAGGATCGGCCATACCGACAGCACCGCCGTCGCTTCCGACGAGCGCCAGCCGTTCTTGGCCTGCGGCGCCGTCCGCTTGCCGCCGAACCCCATCATCTGGAAGTCGTCGTAGTCCTCATAGGAGTCCTCGGCGACGAGGCGGTAGGGGTAATTGTCGTCCGCCTGGCGCAGGCGACGCATCAGCGTGGGCGAGACCTCCTGTAGGACGACGACGTCCGCCGGACGGGTCCGCAGCCAGGCGAACAGCTGGTCGAGCCGGCCATTGTAGACGAAGACGTTGTTGGTGATCAGCGACAGCGGGCGGCCCGTCGCTGTCGGGCTCCGTTCCGGTGCCATCGCTCCCTGGGCGGGCGAGGCGCCGGCGATGTTCATGCTTGGCGCCGGCAGCGGTGCGGTGAGCCAGGTCACCGCAAAGTAGAGGGTGAGGGCGGCGGCTGGCAGAGCGAGGCGCGGGCTGCGCACGAGCAGCGCCGCCATTGCCACGGCGACGGCGATTAGGCCGGCCTGGGCGATGAAGTGGTGCAGCAACTCGAAGGGCCACTTGCGGATGCCGGCCAGATGGACGAATGCCACCAGCACCGGGAAGGTGAGGGCGAGCAGCAGGCCTGCGCGGATGCCGGTCCGCAGCAGTCGATTGCCGCGCCTCCAAGCCAGCCGGCTGACGCGGCGCAACGGTGCCTCAGAGGCCTTGATGGTCGTCATCGAACGCAGCACCCAATCCAGTCATCAGTGTCGGGAACGAGGGAAAGCTGGTGGCAATGGCCGTGGAGTCATCGATGCTGACAGCCGTGCGGGCCGCCAGCCCGAGGACAAGGAAAGACATAGCGATACGGTGGTCAAAATGGGTAGTCACAAAACCGCCACCGGGAGGCGGCCCGCCGGCACCGTCGATCTCCAGCCAGTCGTCGCCGGCGCGAACGCGGACGCCGCAGCCGCTGAGCCCGGCCGCGATCGCCGAGAGCCTATCGCTCTCCTTGACCCGCAATTCGCCGAGGCCGCGCATCCGCGTCGTCCCGTGCGCGCAGGCGGCGGCAACGGCAAGGATCGGAAATTCGTCGATCATCGCCGGTACCCGCGCCGCCGGGACATCGACCCCGCGCAGCGGCCCGGCGGTTACGTGCAGATCGCACGCCGGCTCGCCGCCGATCTCGGTAACGGCGG
>JAEULG010000183.1 GCA_016793875.1 Rhodospirillales bacterium
GGCACTGCCGGGGTTCTGCGCGGCGAGGCGCTCGGCGATCGCCAAGTCTTCCTCGAAGCGCTTGCGGGCGCCAGCGAGATCACCGGCCTTGACCAGCACGTTGCCCAGCTTGTTGAGGCTGACCGAAACATCGCGCTGCGCCTCGGCGCTGCCGGGGTTCTGCGCGGCTAAGCGCTCCAGGACGGCGTGGCACTGTTCGAAGCGCGCGCGGGCGCCGGCCAGATCGCCGCCCTCGGCCAGCACGTCGCCGAGCTTGTTGAGGCTCACCGAAACATCGCGCTGCGCCTCGGCGCTGCCGGGGTTCTGCGCGGCGAGGCGCTCGGCGATCGTTAGACCCTTCTCCAAGTGGGCGCGGGCGCCAGCTAGGTCCCCGGCCTTGACCAGCACGTCGCCGACCCAGAAGTTGGCAACGTATCGCTCCCGATCCGTCCGTACCGCCTGTTTGGCAGCACGGGCGGCCTCGCCCGCCGCCCGCAGGTCGCCGGCCTGCTGCCGCAGGCGCGCCAGCATGACGCAGGTCCAGAAGTCGGTGGGATCGAGGCGAAACGCCTGCTCGTAGGCGGCGTGGGCGCGGGCGGTATCGACGCCCGCCGCCAGCGCTCCCAACCGCTGCCACTTTTCCGCCGCCGAGGCTTCCGCCGCCCGCGCCTCGCGCTCCAGGGCATCAAAGCCGGCGGTTACGTCACCGCTGGCAAGATCGCGCGCCGCCTCCTGCGCCGCCGGCTGCGGATCGCTCACCAGCCCGACCACCGCGCCTTCCTTCGCCGCCTGCTCCGCCGACGACAACGGCGCCGCGCTTGCCTTCGGGCTGACGGCGGCAAGGATGGCGTCGAGCTTTGCCTTCATCTCGGCGCTTTCGGCGCGGCCTGCCTCGAACAGTACCCGGAGCGCCTCCTGGCCTTCATGCGTGGCGGGACTGGGGCTGGGCGCCTCCTTGAACATGTCCCCGGTCTTCCGGAATCCCTCCCGAGCATCGTGGAGTTTCTTCAAGCCGAGGCCGGTGAGGGTGAAGGCAATCAGAGGACCGGCTATAATAAAGATCACAGGCGGCAGAAAGCGAAAACGCTCGGTTGCCCAGCTTGGCAGCAGGTCTATGAGCCTCTCCCGCAGCCAGATTGCGGCTTGGTGGGCTAATTGCTGCCACGGTGCCGCCTCTCCTCCTGAAGGCCCAAACAGAACGTGCGCCAGCCCTGGATGGACTGAGGAGATGCCAAAAGCGTCCGACAGGCCGATCGCAACAAAGGCGATCGCCGACCCCACGATACCCATGCGAAGGACTTTGCCGGCGCGCAATGCTCCCCCCTCCCGGGCTCCCAGTGTTGCGCATACGCGACTGCCGCTCAACTGCCATGCGGGCGTGGTGCCGCCCGCTGCGGGCGTGCTAGGGTGCCCGCCAGCCCGCGCCAAGCGGGCATTTTCTGCAAAGAGCGACGAACGAGGGCAGGCGATGGACGTGCGGGCGGCGGTGGCGTGGAAGGCGGCAGCGCCGCTTTCCATCGAGACAGTGCAACTGGAGGGCCCGCGCGCCGGCGAGGTGCTGGTCGAGATCAAGGCGACCGGGATCTGCCACACCGACGACTTCACCCTCTCGGGGCGCGATCCAGAGGGGCTGTTCCCCTGCATCCTCGGCCACGAGGGCGCGGGCGTCGTCGTCGAGGTCGGCGCCGGCGTGACCTCCGTGCGCCCCGGCGATCATGTCATCCCGCTCTACACGCCCGAGTGCCGGCAGTGCGAATACTGCCTCAACCCCAAGACCAACCTGTGCCAGGCGATCCGCCCGACGCAAGGCCGCGGGGTGATGCCGGACGGCACCAGCCGCTTCTCGGTGGGTGGCGAGCCAGTACTGCACTACATGGGCACCTCGACCTTCGCCAACTTCACCGTGCTGCCGGAGATCGCCGTGGCGAAGGTGCGCAAGGACGCGCCGTTCGACAAGATCTGCTACATCGGCTGCGGTGTGACCACCGGCATCGGCGCCGTCATCTACACCGCCAAGGTGGAGCCGGGCGCGCGCGTCGTCGTCTTCGGGCTCGGCGGTATCGGCCTCAACGTCATCCAGGGCGCCCGGATGGTCGGCGCCGAGATGATCGTCGGCGTCGACATCAATCCCGGCCGCCGGGCGATGGCCGAGAAGTTCGGCATGACCCACTTCGTCAACCCCCGCGAGGTGGAAGGCGACCTCGTCCCCTACCTCGTCGATCTCACCCGCGGCGGCGCCGACTACGCCTTCGAGTGCGTCGGCAACGTCTCGCTGATGCGTCAGGCGCTGGAGTGCTGCCACAAGGGGTGGGGCGAGTGCATCATCATCGGCGTCGCCGGCGCCGGCGAGGAGATCGCGACCCGGCCGTTCCAGCTGGTTACCGGCCGGGTGTGGCGCGGCAGCGCCTTCGGCGGCGCCCGCGGCCGCCGCGACGTCCCGAAGATCGTCGACTGGTACATGGAAGGGCGCATCGACATCGACAGCCTGATCACCCACACGCTGCCGCTGGAGAAGATCAACGACGGCTTTAGGCTGATGCACGACGGCCAGTCGATCCGCAGCGTCGTGCTGTTCTGAGGGCGGGAGGCTGGGCCGGCGATGCAGCTCCTGCGCTCCCATCGCTGCTTCGGCGGCAGCCAGCAGGTCTGGCGGCACCAGTCCGCCGCCACCGGCACCGAGATGGAGTTCGCCATCTTCCTGCCGTTCGGCGAGGAGGACGCAGCGCCGCGGCCGGTGCTGTTCTGGCTCTCGGGCCTGACCTGCACCTGGGCGAACTTCACCGAGAAGGCTGGCGCCCAGTGCTACGCCGCCTCGCACGGGCTGATCCTCGTCTGCCCCGATACCAGCCCGCGCGGCACCGAGCTGCCCGGCGAGCACGAGACCTACGACTTCGGCTCCGGCGCCGGCTTCTACATCGATGCCACCGCCGAGCCGTGGTCGCGGCACTACCGGATGTTCAGCTATGTCACCGATGAGCTGCCGGAGCTGGTCGACCGCCATTTCCCCGCCGATATCGGCAGGCGGGGGATCTTCGGCCATTCGATGGGCGGGCACGGCGCGCTGACCATCGCGCTGAAGCAGCCGGAGCGCTGGCGCTCGCTCTCCGCCTTCGCGCCGATCGTGGCGCCGAGCCAGGTGCCGTGGGGGCGCAAGGCATTCGCCGGCTACCTCGGCGCCGACGAAGCGGCGTGGCGCGCGCACGATGCCTGCGCGCTTGCGGCGAGCACGGCCTGGCGGCGGCCGATCCTCATCGACCAGGGCACCGGCGATGAGTTCCTGGAGACGCAGTTGCGGCCGGAGCTGTTCGAGGCCGCCTGCGCCGCTGCCGGCATCCCGCTGACGGTGCGCCGGCGCGAGGGCTACGACCACAGCTACTACTTCATCTCCACCTTCATCGCGGAGCACCTCGCCCACCACAGCGCGGCACTTGCCGGGTAGCTTCCGGCCTGCCGCCAGCGGAGGCAGCCGCGCTGGCGCGGGACTTGCCTGGTCCGGTTTGAGAGAAGCCGGGGCGGGCTGATCTCGCGATCCGCCGGGCCGGCGAGTGCGGACGCGGCCCCTCCGCCGCGCGCGCCAACGGCACTGCGTCTCCCTCATCTTCCCGGGGACGCGGACGGGCCGCAGTCTGCTGGGTTCATCGCCCGATTACCCCGAGTTTGCTCCTTTTGTGGTCTTTTTGGCTGCCCTGCTCGGGGGAGCGCGCTCCCTCATACCAGTTTTTACACGCATTAAGAGATCATCATGATTGCGCATCTCTCTAAACTAGATTCACTTGCCAATTAGATTCGCCATGGTTGATCGTATTGACATGGCTAACCCCCTCGGGGTATTTCCTACATAGATAATAGTCAACGCCGAAATATTATTAGGCATATTGAATATAAAGTACGCATGGGACTTCTCTATAGACAGTACGAGTAACGCAGTGGATGCGATCCGCTGTGGGCTACTGATGCCTCCACATGAAAAATACAAGTGACAATTCAGCTTGTTTAGGGAAGGAGATCTGGATGGATCACTGCCATAGCGCGGCATCGGGACGGCCGCAGCGAAAAATTCCCAACGATCGTTGTTCCCGGCGACGGTTTATGTCGGCCGTCATCGCCTTCGCACTCGCGATGGTTGTTGGCGGGCAGGTGCTCCACGCCGCCGATCTGCCCGGGTCCTTCAGGGGCAGCGCTTTCGCCACCTTCGCCAACGTCACCGCCGGGCCGGTGGCCGCCCAGCTCGGCCGATCGGCGTATCAACCGTGTCCGTGCCGCGGCACCAACGGGCAGGTTCTGTCCAACACGGTAAACACCCTGCAGGCCGGCGACGGCGGCAAGGTGCTGAAAGCGGACGCGACGATCAGCACTGTCTTCACCAACAAGTCAGCCACGGCGGCAACAATCCAGAACACCTCGACGGTGAACGGGCTGAACCTGCTCAATGGTCTGATCACCGCGACGTCGATCAGGGCCGTGGCCAACGTCAACGCCACCGCCTCGAGGATCACCGCGAGCGTCGACACCTCGGTCTTCAGCAATCTCAGAATTGCCGGCAACCTGATCAGCGCCAATGTTGCGGCCAATACTCAGATTCCCCTCCCGGGACTGGGCAAGGTTACGCTGAAGAAGGTGCAGCGCGGCGGCAACTTCAGCACTCTCGGCCGCATCTCAGTGCAGATGCTGACGGTCGACATCAGCCAAGCCAACGCCCTCGGGCTGCCCGTCGGCTCGCAGATCGTCGTCGCCTCGGCGACGGCGACGTTCACCCGCAGCCAGCCAGCGGCGGTAGTGAGCGGCCAGGCGTACGCCACCTTCGCCAACACCCAGGCCGGGCCGAGCCTACAGAACCGGATCGGCAAGGCGGCGCTGGTGACCATGGGCTGCGAGGGAACCGGCGGCAAGACGCTCACCAACAACATCAGCACGTTTTCGGCAGGCAGCCTGTTCACCCTCGGGAACAGCGTCAGCACCGCCTTCGGCGGCCCGCAGGATGGCGGCACCGTCGCCATCACCACATCGACGATTCAGAGCGCGAGCCTTCTTGGCGGCCTGATCACCGCAGCAACGATCAGGGCGGTAGCACAGGAGACCTTCAAGGGCGGCGTCCGCACCCGATCGACAGCGGGCTCGGGCTTTGCCGGTTTGCGGATCGGATCGGTCGTTGTGCCGATCAGCGCCCCGCCGAACACGCAAGTCCCGCTGCCTGGCATCGGCCGGGTGGTCGTCAACGAGCAGATCGTTCCGGCCGCGGGCTCCAAGACGCAGGTGAACGGCCTGCATATCTTCGTCACAGTCGCCAATCTGCTGGGGCTGCCGGTCGGCAGCGAGATCGTCATCGGCCACGCCGAGGCTTCCGCCGCGCGGTTCTGACGTTCTGACGGCATTTACGCCAGTTGCTGCGAAGGAAGCCGGCCGGTCGGGTGAAACCCCGGCCGGCCGCGATGCGGCGGGCCGAGAGGGCGCGGAGAGCAGATGCTGTCGCCCAAAGCCGGCCGGTTATGCCAGCAGCGCGATCCAGACGGCGGCGACGGCCATGCAGGCAAGCCCCACCGGGATGCCGGCGCGGCAGAACTCACCGAACGAAATGGTCACGCCGTGCTTCGCTGCGGCTTCGACGACGATGATGCCGGCGAGGCTCCCGAAGACCACGAGATTGCTGGAAAAACCGGTGCCGAGGGCGAGCGCGGCGCCCATCGCGTCCACCTCACCGCCGCCGGGGTGGAGAGAGGGGATCAGCAACATCACCGCTGGGTTGTTGCCGACGACATTGCTCAGCACCGAGGCGACGAGGAAGAGCCATAGCGGCTGCTGCAGGTCGAATCCGGCAGCGCGCAGGCCGACCAGCAGATGCTGCGGCAAGCCCGTCGCGGCGAGGGCGGCGTTGACGACGAACAGCCCCATCAGCAGCACGATGAGATTGCCGTCGACGTTCTTCATCATGTCGGTGGAAGCGATCCGGCGGTTCATCAGCAGCACGGCTGCGGCGGACAGCGCGATCAGGTCGCGGGGCCACGCGCTGACGATGAACGCGGCGACAACGATGAGGGTGACGAGGGCGGCCTTGGCCGTCTCCCAGTGATTGACGGTAATGGTCGTGACGACCGTGGCGGCGGCGGGTGATCGCTGCCAGCGGCCACGGTAGAGCAGCGCGATGATCCCCCAGACGATCGGCAGCGAGAGCAGCGCGGGAAGCCCGGCGACCTTCAGGAACCCGGTGAACGACAACCCGAGGCCCTGCGCCGCGATCATGTTCTGCGGGCTGCCGATGATGGTCCCGGCAGAAGCGGTATTGGCGGCAAAGCAGAAGCCGAGCAGGAAGGGGATAGGATTTAGCCCGCGCGACAGGGTGATCGTCACCAGCAGCGGCGTCATCGCCACGACCACGACGTCGTTCGTCAGCATTGCCGACAGGCCGCCGCCGACGGCGACGAGGATCGCGAGCAGCAGCGGTGGGGTGACATCGAGGGTGGCAATGCGTGCCGCCACCCAGGAGTAGAAGCCGGAAACGACGAACGTTGCGGAAACCACCATCAGACCGAACAGCAGTCCGAGGGTTGTATAGTCGATCGCCAGCCACGCCGCTTGCGGCGTAATCCGGCCGGTGCCGAGCATGGCGAGGGCGCCCACCAGGGCAGCACCGGTGCGGTCGACCCGGAAGCCAGGCAGGTGACCGAGACCCATCGCCAGATAGACGATGAGAAAGATCAGCAGCGTCAGGTCCACGGATGGGTTCGCCGGTGCCTCGCCCGCGATAGGACCGAGGCGCCTTCTTCGGAGGACACGGAGTTGGACTACAGCTTCTGCGCCGACAGCAGTCGGAAGAGGGTCGCCGCGAACTGCTCGACCTTGCCGGTGCGCTGGGTATCGCTCAATTCCGGCATCGCGGCAACGACCGGGCAATAAGCCCCGAGCAGGTAGTTGACAATCTCGCTGTCACTTACGCCCGGATAGCGCTTCTGTAGGTCGGCCACGACAACACCGATGTGATTCTCGACATCACTGCCGGCGAGCACCTTGCCGAGTGCCTGCTGCTCCTGGGGCGTCTGGCTGATCACACCGGGACCGCCGATCTCGGGACGCGGGCACTCGAACGCGGCCATTGCGGGGCCGGTCAACACCAGCAAGACGGCGAAGATGGCGATGCTGCAGCGGCTGTTCATGGACTCTCTTCTCCCGAAAAGGTGTTTGGGCGAACCGGCATTTGACCGCACTGCGGAAAAAGCGATGGCAGTCGGCGGAGATCGGCCTCTCGCTCCAGGATAGGCCTTGCCATCGCGGAGGAGAGGCCGCGCACGTTGCGGCGGGCTGCCTTGCGGCTATTTCGCCGGCTCGACCGCGAGGACGACGGCTTCCGAGACGACAGCGGTGATTGTGTCGCCGACTTTGACTGACGGCAGCATGCTCTGGTAGTCGGGATTCTTGACGGTGAAGGTACGGACCTCGCCGCCGTCGGGATTGACGACCGACACCATGTGCGCTGCGGGGTTGACGCCAACGACGAGGCCGGTGGCGATGGTCATGCCGGCAACGCCGCCCGCCGGCAACTGGCCGGGTGCGGCCTGTGCCGCTGCCAGGGCCATCATGTCGTCGGGAGACTTGGTCCCGGCTGGCGCAACCACATAAGCGTCCGACTCGGTATAACGCGCGATGACGACGTCGCCCGGCTTCACCTGTGGCAGGTTCTGTACGTCGGGTCCGACCTTGATGGTCTTGGTCTCACCGCCCGGGCTGACAAGGGTGACGGTCCGGTTCTTCTGGTCGACCGCCTTCACCGTCGCCTTGATGATGACCGCATCGCTGTCTCCCGTGCCGAACATGCCGCTCGCCTGTGCCCAGGCCGGCGTTGGCGGCGCAACGAGCGAAATTGCCGAGATCAGCATCAGACACAGCGCAAGGCCGTGTTGCCAGCCGCATCTGATCTGCCGGCCCCTACCAAGTGTGGTCATGCTTTCTCCTCCCCGCCTGATGCAGGAATAACTGTGGATCCTGAGACGCCAAGAGGCGCCGAGGCGCCGCTTGCAGATGGAGATTAGTCTCGGCTGCGCTCCACATCTTTTCATTTCACGCCAACGCGCGCGCGCATAATATCGCGCAAGCTGTGGCATCGATCAAAGCACAACCTTGGACTTGCTCACTGCGGGCGGAGCCGGCAGGAGCGGTGCCCGGCAGGCCGGCAAGTCCGGCACCGCAAAGCGCGGAGCATCCAGCGGAGAACCACGGAGAGGAACGATGAAAAAGCTTATCGCGGCCGCCTTCATTGTCGGGATGACGCTGATGGCGGCATCGCCGTCGTTCGCCCAGCAAGCGCCGGCGACAGGAACGAGCGCCGCGCAGACCGGCAGCACCGGCAAGGCCACCCAGGCGACGAAGACAAAAGACCTGACGCCGCAGCAGAAGAAGATGAAGGACTGCAGCCGCGAGGCGAAGTTCAAGGGGCTCAAGGGGGATCCGAGGAAGCAGTTCATGAGTTCCTGCCTCAAGAGCGACTGAGCCCGGCCCAGGCGCCGGGCGATTGGCCGCGGGCTGCCGATTCGCGCCCGCGGCGTTCGGCTGCGACGCCTTGCGGTGGGCAAGATCGTGAATAGCGGCCGGTGCCCGGGGGTTCGTTGCACCGATAGGCCGCAGATGCAAGTATTTGGCGTTCGAGAGGATGAGGTAGATGGTCAGTCGCCAGGCCCGGTTCTCCCTCCTTGCCGCTCCCGCCTTGTTGATCGTTGCCGCGTGTGCTGGGACAGACCCGCCGGGTGACCTGTCCGCCGGCGCCGAAGCCAGTGCCGGTTACGCCGAAGCCGCCGCAGCGCAGTGGCCAGGATCGCCGTTTCCGTACCTGTCGTATGAAGATCGCGATGCCCTGGGCCGCGTGAGCTATGCCGAAGCCGGCAACCAGGGCGAAGAGGGCATTGCCGCCGTCATCTTCACCATTCTCAACCGCGTCAACTCCGGCCATTTCGACAGCACGATACAGGGCGTCATCGACGCCCCCAACCAGTTCGAACCCGCGACCCGTGTTGGCGGGTGGCGCTACCTGCCGCCGCTCGATCCGTGGCAGACGGTCCAGTTCGACACCATCCTCAACCTGATCCTCGCCGGGCGGCTGCCGGACCTGACCAACGGCGCACTGTTCTTCCAGAACGCGGAAATCGTAGCGGCGCGAGCGGCACGCGGCCGCGTCTCGTCCTATCTGGTCGATTTTGGCGGCACACCGCCGGTCGCCGAGATCGGCGATCATCGCTTCTACGACTGGCGGGCCGGCATCAACCTTGGCGTCCGCCGCCAGCGCAGCGTCGAGCCGGAGACCTACGCCGTCTACAGCGAGCCCGATGGCGCGGCGGAGGCCTACGTTGCGGCAGCGCAGGAAGCGACCGAGGCCACCGACTTCCCCGCGCAGCCGGAGCCGCCGACGGAAGCAGTCGCGGAGGCGCAGCAGGAGCCAGTCGTATCTGCGAATGACGTCGCCTTTGCCCTGCCGGCCGAGGGGGAATGTGCTTTCGGCGCTGCCTGCTGAGGGCAGCGCCGCGGCGCCGGCGCATAGCGTCGCGCCTCGTGCAGTCCCGGATCAGGCGGTTGCTGCTGCCCCTTCCCCCTCCCTGCCCTTGAACCAGGTGACATAGAGGGTGGGCAGGAAGATCAGCGTCAGCACCGAGGCCACCAGCATCCCGCCCATCACGGCAAAGGCCATCGGCCCCCAGAAGACTGTGAACGCGATCGGAATGAGGCCGAGTACCGTCGAGACGGCGGTCAGCATGATCGGCCGGAAGCGTGCAATGCTGGCGGCGATGACGGCGGTCCAGACATCGCGGCCTTCGCCGCGCTCGATCTCGATCTGCTCGATCAGGATCACCGCGTTGCGGGCGATCATCCCGACCAGCGACAGGATGCCGAGAATGGCGACGAAGCCGAGCGGACGTCCCGAAAGCAGCAGCCCGAAGACGACGCCGATGAGGCCCAGCGGCACGACGCTAAGCACGATGAGCATGCGCTGGAAGCTCTTGAGCTGGATCATCAGCAGGCTGAGCATCAGCACCAGCATCAGCGGCACCACGGCCGCTACCGAAGCCTGCGAGTTGGCGCTCTCCTCGGCGATGCCACCGAGGTCAATGGTGTAGGAGGGCGGCAGCTCGGCGTTCAGCGTGGCGATTTGCGGCGCCAGCGCGTCGACGACGGTCTCCGGCAGGATCCCCGGCGCCACATCAGCCTGCACCGTCAGCGTCGGCACCCGGTCGCGCCGCCAGACCAGCGGGTATTCCTGGCCGTACTCGAAGGTAGCGAACTGGCTGAGCGGAATGGTCGTGCCGTTCGGCAACGGCACCGGGAGGTTGCGCAGCGTCGCGATCGACATTTGCTGGCCGCCGACGGCGCGGGCGACGACATCGATGAGATAGATGGAATCGCGGACCTGGGTAACGACGGTGCCGCTGATATGGGCGTTGAGCACCTGCGCCAGCGTTTCGGAGCTGACGCCGAGCTGGCGGGCCTCGTCTTGATCGACATTGATCCGCAGCTCGCGCGCCGGCTCCATCCAGTCGAAGTTGGTCAGCCGCGTATTAGGATCGGCGGCGATGACCTGCGAGAGACGCAAGGCGATCTCGCGCACCTGACTGATGTCGGGACCGTTCACCCGGTATTGCACCGGCCAGCCGACCGGCGGCCCCAGTTCCAGCGGCGAGATGCGCGAGACGACCTCGGGGAACTCTTCCGCCAGCTTCTTTTCCAGCTTGGCATGCAAGCGTTCGCGGGCGTCGATGTCCTTGGCGACGACCACGACTTGCGAGAAGAACGGGTTGGCCAGCTGCACGTCGAGCGGCAGGTAGAAGCGGATGGCGCCGCGGCCGATGTAGGTGCTCCAGCGGGCGATGTCAGGATCGTCGCGCAGCGCCGCCTCGAAGCGGTCGACCATGGCTTCCGATGCGAAGATCGATGCGTTCTGCGGCAGCCGCAGGTCGACGAGCAGCTCAACGCGGTCCGACGGCGGGAAGAACTGCCGCGGCACCAGTGGCAGGCAGAGGATCGAGGCGACAAAGACGCCGACCGTCACCAGAATGGTGAGCCAGCGCACCCGCAGGGCGCCGACCAGCAGTCCGCGGTAGAGGCGTACGGTGGGGCCGCCGTCGGAGGCCTCCTCCTTCTGCGTCGGCTTCTTCAGCATCGCCGCGCCGACCAGCGGCGTGAACAGCACCGCAACGAACCAGGAGACGACCAGGGCGATGCTGACCACGGCGAAGATGGAGAAAGTGTATTCGCCGGCGGCGCTGCGCGCAAAGCCGATGGGCACGAAGCCCGCCATGGTGATGAAGGTGCCGGTCAGCATCGGAAAGGCGAGGGTGCGGTAGGCGAAGCCGGCCGCACGGATCATATCGTCGCCTTCGGCGAGGCGGCGGATCATCGCATCGACGGTGGTCATCGCGTCATCGACCAGCAATCCCAGCGCGATGATCAACGCGCCGAGGGAGATGCGCTGGAGGTCGATGTGCATCATCTCCATCACCGGGAAGACCAGCGCCAGGGTCAGCGGGATGGCGGTGGCGACGACGGTGCCTGGGCGCAGGCCGAGACTGACGAAGCTGACAACGAGGATGATAACGATGGCCTGCCACAGCGATTCGGTGAAATCGCCGATGGCCTCGTCGACGGTAACCGCCTGATCCGCCACCAGCCTGGCCTCGACGCCGATCGGCAGTTCGGCGGTGATCTCGGCCATCACCGTCTTGATGTTATGGCCGAGAGCGAGGATGTCGCCGCCGTCGCGCATGGCGATGGCAAGGCCGATGGCCGGCTGGCCGTTGATGCGGAACATCGGCTGCGGCGGGTCGGCATAGCCCCGGCGCACCTCGGCGATATCGCCAAGACGGAGCATGCGGCCGCCGGCGACGAAGTTGACGTTGCGGATATCGTCTTCCGACCTGAACGCGCCGGAGACGCGAACGGACAGCGCGTCCTCATCGGTCTGCAGCACGCCCGCGGGACGGACGATGTTCTGCGCCTGCAAGGCCCGCAGTAACTCGCCGCGGTCGAGTCCGAGGCCGGCGATCGTCTCCATCGAGAACTCGACGAAGATGCGCTCGTCCTGGGCACCGAGGATTTCGATCTTGGAAACGTCGGGGACCTGCAGCAGCCGGGAGCGGATGTCCTCGACCTTGTCGCGCAGCTCCCGGTGGCTGAAGCCGTCGGCGGTGAAGGCATAGATGATGCCGAAGGTATCGCCGAAGTCGTCGTTGAAGCCGGGACCGACGATGCCGTTCGGCAGGGTGTGGCGAATGTCTCCGATCTTCTTGCGGACCTCGTACCACAGGTCGGGAACGATCGCCGGCGGCGTATCGCCGCGCAGGTTGACGAAGATCGTGGTGACGCCGGCCTTGGTGTAGCTGCGCAGGAAGTCCACGTGCGGCACCTCCTGCAGCTTGCGCTCCAGCCGTTCGGTGACCTGCAGCAGGGTATCGTCGAGCGTCGCCCCCGGCCACTGCGCCTGCACCACCATCGTCCGGAAGGTGAACGGCGGATCCTCGCCGCGGCCGAGGCGCGAGTAGGAGATGAGGCCGGCGATCACCGAGACGATCATGAAGAAGAGAATGAGCGAGCGGTGGCGAAGGGCCCATTCCGAGAGGTTGAAACCGCTCACGATGCCGCCCCGAGCAGCCGCACCTTCTGACCCGGCCGCAGCGTCTGCACGCCGGCAACTACCACCACGTCGCCCGGCTTCAGACCGGAGCCGACGACGACGCGAGCCAGGTCGTAGCGCTCGACGGCGATGGGACGAAGCGAAACCGTGGCGGTGGCGGGATCAACGACCCACACCGCCGGCTGCTGATCGAAGCGGGTCAACGCCGAAGCCGGAATCTGGGTACCTGCCGCTTCTGCCAGCTGGACGGTGCCAATTACCGTCGAGCCCAGCCGCATTGCCGCCGGCACATTGGTGAGGCCTATCCTGACGCGGAACGTGCGGGTAACCGGGTTGGCCTGGGGGGAAACCTCACGCACCCGCCCCGTCGTCTGCACCGTCGAGTCCGATGCCAGCGCTACGGTCACCAGCGCGTCCGGCGGGGTGATGCGGATCACCCGCTCGGGAACCTCGAAGACCGCGTCCCGCCCCCCCTGATGCGCGACCTGCACGATCATCTGGCCCGCCTGGACTACCTCGCCCGGCTCGGCGCCCACCGCGGTGATGGCGCCAGCCTGATCGCTGATCATCCGGGTGAAGCCGACGTCGTCCTGGGCCTTGTTGAGCTGCGCCTGCGCCGCGTCCACCTGAGCCTGCGCCGCCAGCAGCTCCTGCAGTGCCTGATCGTAGCGCACGAAGGTGGTAAACCCGCGGTCCAGCAGCGAGCGCTGGCGCTCGTAATCGTTCCGCGACCGGGTCAGCTGGCCGCGTGCCGAAACAAGATTGGCCTGCGCGGCGATCAGCGCATTGCGCGACGGCTCTTCCTCGAGCCGGGCGACGACTTGGCCTGCCCTCACCGTGTCGCCGACATTCACCGATCGCGAGATCATCCGCCCGCCGGTGCGGAAGGACAGGTTAACTTCCTCCTCGGCGTGGATGTGGCCGGTGAGGGAGATGGTCTCCCCCTGCGCCTGCTCACCGATGGTGACGGTCCGCACCGGCCGTACCGGCTCGGCGGCGGGTTCTTCGGCCGGCTGGCAGGAGAGAACAGCCAACGAGCAGCCGGCGACGACCAGAGCTGTCAGTTTTCGCCGCAAAGCGCCTCCAGCCCGTCCCATCTGTGCGGACACACACCTGTTCCCATAATGCAAATTCGGCCGCAGGCGAGCCGCCCCCGGCGCGAGAGACGATCGGGATGAAGGGCACCGGCGCCGTCGCAGTCAAGCGAAAGTCGCCGCCGGCTGGGCTGTGAGCCGTCGGTTGCACGCATGACGGGAGGAGGGGCTACGCCATCGCCTGATCGGCAGCAGGCACGTCGTCAGCCGCTGGCACCCGATTGCCCGGAAAGCAGCCCCGCGATCCAGCGCAGACTGGCGACGTTCTCGCAGATGGTCGCCAGCGCGATGAGAATCGGAACGCCGATAAACGCTCCGGGAATGCCCCACAGGAAGGTGCCGAAAAACACGGCGAACAGCACCATGAACGGTGAGGCCGCCAGTGCCTTGCCGGCGATCAGCGGCTCGATGTAGCTGCCAGTGAGGAACTGAAGCGCGTAGAGGCCGGCGAAAACGACGACCGGCATCTGCCAGGACTCGAACTGGGCGATGGCGAACAGCGCCGGCAGCGCCGTCGCCACCAGCGGCCCGATGAACGGGATGTAGTTCAGCACGAAGGCGATGACGCCCCATTCGCGTGCCAGATGCAGTCCGGTGAGCGAGGCGAAACCCCAGACGCCGAGGCCGGTGATTGCGCTCATCAGGGTGCGTACCAGCATATACTTCTGGAACTTGCGGGCGACCGAGACGCACGTTCGCAGCACCGTCTGCCCGTCGACCGGCTGCTGCAGCACAAGCAGCCTGCGCGCCACCAGCGGGACTTCCAGCAGGCCGAGGATCATGAACACGAGGGTGATGCCGATGAAGCTGATGATCTCGCGCAGGTGACCGGCGACGTCGCCCAGCGCCCGCAGCAGCCACATCATATCGAAGCTCTCCGCCAGCAGGCCGGCGGAGTAGAGCCCCTGCTGCTCGAGCAGGACGGCCCAGTGCCGGTAGAGTGTCTGCAGCCGCCCGCTGTTGTCGATCGCCCATTCTCCGACCGTGCCGAAGCCCCATACCGCCAGCCAGCCGAGGGCCGAGATCACGGTGACGGCGACGACGAGGGTGATCAGCAGGGCGAGGCCCGCCGGTATCTTCGCTGCCAACGCCCGTTGCAGCGGCCAGACGATGGCGATCGCGAACAGCGCGAAGGCGACCGGGGCGAGGATCGACTGCGCCGCGTAGAGCGCGGCCAGAACCAGCAGCGCCGTGCACAGTCCGAGCATCGGCGGTATGACGCGACTTGTCGGCATGGCGGGGAGGCCCCAGAGAGATCGGAGCGGAGTTTGAGGCCTTGCCGCCGGCTGTCAACTGCCATCGGTGGCGGGGCCGGCTGTTGTTGCACACCAGCCGGCCGGCTTGCTCGCCTACGGGACAAGCGGCTCGAACCACTTGCGGTTTTTGAGAGAGTTTTTGCGGCGCTGGCGCAGGCGGCGGCGGAACGCTTCCCAGGGGGAGAAGTAGGCGAATGGCTTGCGGGTGTCCCGGCCCCGCGAAAGCTCCTCCCCGCTTTCGGCTTCCTGCCAGCTCGCCTTGTAGTCGCTCTGCTGCGGCGGGGTGGCGAACAGTGGCTTCACTGCGATCCGCCGGGCGTGCACGTAGAGCGAGACCGGCTTGTCGCCGACGATGGAGATGCGCCGGCGCAATGTCGCCGGATCGACGGTCTGGAACACCGCCTGCCTCCGGCTGCGCTCGACGAAATGCGATGCCGTCTCGATCAGGCACAGGCTCTCGACCCGGAAGCCGTTGTCGTCGCTGAACACCCGATAGAACAGCTCCGGGCTGAACTGGTAGAAGCCGTGTCCGCACAAGTTGTTGGCGGGGGTTATGATGAACAGGCTGCCGCCTTCCTTGACCATGCCCATGTAGTTCGCCAGCACTTGGCGGACGTCGAAGATGTGCTCCATCGTCCCGCCGTCGATGACCGCATCGAACGCTGCAAGGTAGGCTGCAGGCACCGGCTGGTTGAAGTCGTGGACGACGCTGGCGTTCTGATAGGGCGATGCGTCGAACGAAGTCACGGCCTGCGCACCCAGATAGCTGCGCAGAAAATCTTCGCAATACCCATCCGCTGCGAAACTGTGCCAGTCCGGCTCGGTGATGCCGCGGCGTTTGGCCATGTTCGCGAGGTCCGCAACCGGAACGGTCAGCGACTGCCGGCCGACGGTTGCGGTGGAATCGAATCGTGCCCCCTTCTCGCGCGCGCGCACCAGCAACGCCGCCACGCTTGTCTTGATGCCCATAGACGTTCCCATCCGC
>JAEULG010000208.1 GCA_016793875.1 Rhodospirillales bacterium
GGACGATGCGGAACGCACCGACGGCACCGGTCACCGGATGCGTCCAGGAGAACGACAAGGCAGCTCCCTGCAGGTCGGAAGCGAAAAAGGTGCGAAAGGTGGCGAGCTGCGACGGGCTGAGCCGGAACGCCGCCTTCAGCCTGGTGACTCCGGCCGTTGCCCGCCGTCGCGCCTTTGCCGGCCCGATGTCGGTGGCGCTGCGCACCAGCAGGTTTGGCGGCGTCTCGGAGAAGCCGTCGGCCAGTGGCCGCTGCGGCAGCGACGTCGGCCACGACGGAATGGGCACCGCTACCTTGCCCGGATCGGATTGGCGGCGGCGGCGAGCGCGCGGTTGAGCGTGCTGCCGGGCCGCGTCGCCCGCTGCGCCATCGCCACCTCGACCGCGTCGATGATGACGTTGAGGCTCAGGTTGCCGCTCGGATCCCGCTGCTCTTCGGTCGTCACCTTGGCGCCTGCGTTGTTGATGACGTTGACGGTGACTTGCGGGCCGCCCGCTGCTTCGACGCCGAGCCTTCCGGAAGAGAGCCGTTTCAGCGGCAGCACCGCCTCAGGGCCGGCCTCGCCCATCAGGCCCATGCCGTGCGCCATCGGGAACAGGGTCGGCCGGTCGACCACGCCGCCCTGGGCGAAGGGGATGACGGTGCCGTGGGCGAACACGCCGCCTTGCGCGTAGAGCCCGCCGGTGCCGGGCCCCGGAGCCGCGCCGGGCTCGCTGCCGGCGGTCGGCGTCGACGAGCCGAACAGCCCGGAGACCAGACCACCGAGCCCGCCGCTCAGCGCCTGCGCCAGCGGACCGAGCACCGCCATGCGGATCGACAGCCGCGCAAGATCGGCGATCATCGCATCGACGAGCGAAGCAAAGTCGAGCTTGCCGGTGGTCACGAAGCCGACCAGCGCGTCTTCCATCCCTCCGAACGCCTGGGTCGTCACCTGCTCGGCAGCGCTCGCCGCATCCATCGCCTGGTCGGCATAGTCGCCCAGCGCCCGTGTCACCCCGTCCTGCCAGTCGCGACTGCTGGCGAGCATGCGCTCGGCCACCTGTTCGGCTTCGTGGTATGCCTCGGCGATGGCGCGGCCGTGCGTCTCGGCGTCGATGGCTCCTCGCTGCATCAGCGCATCCAGCTGCTGCAGGGTTGCCGCCAGCTCTTCCGCCGGGGTGCGCATCTGTTCGCTCAGCCGTGCACCCTGCTGGCGCAGCTGCTGTTCGGTGCGCAGGCTCTCGGCCAGCTGCTCGCGCGCCTGCTTCTCGTCGTAGAGGGCGCCCGCCAGCCGCTCGACCTGCACCCACTGCTCGTCGGTGGCACTTTCCGAGAGCCGTGACAGCGCCTGGTCGACGAACTGCCGGCGCTCGTCGCCGAACAGCGCGAGCTGCTTCGCCAGATCGTCGATCACCTTCTCGTTGGCCTGCCAGACGCGCTCCGCTGCCGCCTGTTCGGCGGCCGATTGCCGTTCGAAGGTCTCGCCGCCGCGCGTGGCCGCTTCTTCCAGCGGCTGGTTGATCGCCGCGATCTTCCGTCGGGCGATCTCTTCCGCCTCACGGACAGCTGCGTCGATGTCTCCGCCATTGCCGCCGTCGGGCGCCCTCAGCGCCTCCAGGCGTTTCTTCGTCTCGGCCAGCTCGCGGTTGACCTGGGCGATGCGCTCGGCGGGGCCGGTCGTCAGCTGCTCCAGCGCCTTATCCAGCTGGCTGCGCTGGGAAGCGAGAGCATCCGAGCGGCGCTCGGCCTCGGCAGCAAGCCTGCCGGCCTCGGCACGCGCCCGTTCCTGCCGAGCCGACTCAGCTTCCGCCTCGCCGATGCGGGTGAGCGTCGCCAGCTCCTGCTCCAGCGCCGCCACACGCTGGCGCTGCTCGTCCAGGGCGAAGCGCTGGCCCAGCATCGGCGTACCGGGTCCGCCTGCTTCCAGGCGTGCCAGCGCGTCGCGCGCCCTCGTCAACTCCGCCGTTGCCACGGCGATGCGCTCGCCGATCGGGTCGTCCTCGATGACCGACGTCATCCCCTCGATCGCGCCGGACAGCAGGTCCAGCGCGCCCTGCGCGATGGATGTGACTGCCGGCGTGCGGCCGATCGCTTCCAGCAGGTTGCCCCAGGCGTCCTGCAGCCGGTTGGTCGCACCGGTCAGGCCGCCGGCTTCCGCAGCACCGGCGCCGCCGACCTGGCTCTCCAGGGCATCGAGGATCACCCGCTGCGCCTCGGCCTGCTGACCGGTCTCGACCAGCGTGCCGATCAGCTCCTTCTGGACGTCCGAGAACGAGACGCCGACCCGCCGCAGCGCGGTCAGCCCGTTGATCGGATCCTCCAGCGCCTTGCCCAGCTGCGTCGCCGCTCCCGAGAGATCCTGGCCGAACACCGCGCTCATGTCCTGCGCCAGGCTGAGTGCGCGGGTGAAGGTCTCGCCGGAGACCGAGCGGAAGGTGGCGAGGATCGAGGCGGCATCCTCCACACCTTCCGCCGTTGCCAGCGTCGAGCGCTCGATACCGTCGGCGAACGAGGCGATCTCGTCCGCGGTCAGCCCGGACGCCTGTCCGGTCGCCTTCAGTACCGCCTCCAGCCGGCGATAGGACTGGTCGGCCTTGGCCGCTTCCTCGATGCTTCTGCTGACGACGATGCTGAGGCCGGCGAGTGCGGCGCCGGCGGCAAGGCCGAGGGGCCCCAGCCGGGCGAGGCCGGAACCCACCGCGCCCAGCCGGCCGCTCATCGCCTCCAGGCCGCCGCGCACCTCAGCGGAGACGCTGTCGAGCGCCTGCAGCGCGCGCGAGGCCGGTCGCGCCGCCTCTTCGATCCGCTGCAGGGCGTGCGCACCGCTGTCGCCGACGTCACGCAGCTCCGCCTTCACCTTGCCGCCGTCGATCACGGCGAGGCGGATGGCGAGATTACGATCGGCCATGGAAGAGGACCTTCAATCGTGTTGGCTGGCGAGGCGCTCGTTCAGCGCCCTCGTGAGGCCGGCCTCTGCTGCCGGCAATAGCTCCGCCACTGCGCGGGCGTCGTAGCCGAGTGCCGTCGCCAGCGAGACTGCTGCGGCGAGATCGAGGCCGATGACCATGGACCCGTTCGGCGCCAGGCGCAGCTGGCCCGAGCAGCGGGTGACCACGTCCCAGGCCTGCCAGCCGGCATCGGTCAGCGGCTCGTGTTCGATGTAGGGGCAGCTCTGGCCATCGGCGCCGGCGTCGCCCCTGGCGCAGGGGCGGTTCAGCGCGGCGCAGCTGCTGCAGTACTCGGGCCCGCCGCCGAAGTGCCATTCGGCGCGGGCCCGGATGCGTTTTTTTCGGCATCCAGCAGCAGCGCCGGACCGAGGTACGCACTCTCGAAGGCGCTGGCGATCGGCCACAGGTCCATCAGCGCCTCCACATTCTCCGGCGTGACCGACACCGCGTTTCCTGCGGCATCACCGACACCGTCCCAGTCGAGCACCGCGAGCCGCGCCAGCGCCTTGATCAGACCCGCGGTACGGATACCGGCGGCTTCGCTGCCGCTTGGCGATGCGATGGTCGCCCGCTGTGCTTCCGCCCGCGCCGCCATCATCAGCGCAGTCGTGCACGGCCGGACGTGCAGGCGCACGCCATGGCCGAGGTCGAGCCAGTGCGGCTCCCTCTTCAGATCGAGACGGATCATCCTTGTACTGACTCCGGATTGGGTTGCTCGTTGCCGCCGCGTAGGAAGCCGACTCCTTAGGTCTGGCCACGCGGGGGGCTTGCGACGGTCCTACGAACGGCGGCGCAAGGGTCGCCGACGACAAGCTGGTGCGTCGGCTCTCGTAGACGCGGACCACCGCCCACGTCTCGCTCTTGCGAGCGCGTCAGAAGAACGGATTGCTCGGCGGCCGTACTGACTGATAGCTCGGGTATTCCATTTCCAGCCAGTCGTACTCGGCCTCCGTCAGTGGCGGCGTCTCGCCGTCGGACTCGTCGGCAGAGACGTCGAATAAAGCCAGCAGGCGCGACAACAGGCTTCGCATGCCGGCAATTTGCGCCGGCTTGGGTTAATGTCTCGTTTCTGTGCGCCCGCAAGCCCGTTCGCATGGGCAGCGTACAGATGCGCTGCCCACGCGGCCGACCGGCAGATGGGCGCTGCGGCAAGGTATTCTATCTATCGCATGATGAGATATGATAAAATATAGTTTCCAAAGTCTGTTATGGTTCGTAAACGTCCGATAGGGGATAGCGTAAAGTGGTATTGACCTAGGCACCCATCACCCTAACCGATCGTTGCACGAGCAATGCCCAAATTCGTTGCGTCCATCACATCTTCCACGCAGAGAAATAATACGTTAGACCGGCCATGAATGAAACAGAGCGTGAGTTGATTATCCTTAATTCTGCATGGGATATGATTAACGGTATGGCCAATTGGGCGATATTCGTGAAGACCGATCGTACCGAACCGACAAATCTGATGTTCGAGACCAGAGCGCATCAGCGACTTTTCATCATCTTGCTCAGTGACTTTCTATCCGAAGTGCGCGCTTTCAAGCGCAAACCTGCGCCTCTTGGTCTCAAGGCCGCACCGTCGAATGCACGACCATCCGATCTCACTTTTATCTTTCACCTCAGGCAGGTTTGTGCCAACCCCAACCTAGGCGCGAGCACGACCGGCCTCAGCGAGAGGATCGAAGCTTTTGCTGACTGGCTCGAAGGCGACTTCATCGCATTCGGCGTCAACCTTCATGCGATCGGTGTTGTCGCAAACCTGCGCGTCGCACGTTACCGATACATCAAAATGTGTGGCGACATCGCGAAGCATAATTTGGCTCGTCTTGCAACAAACGTCAGGCACCTTCGTGAGTTGTTACAGGTGGCTGGCCACACAGTTAGCGAACAAGAGGCTTATCTCGCCGTTGAGTGCTTCTTTAAGTGGTTCTTCGACGACATATTTATCTATCACTCCAGCCACATTGTCGAATTCTTGAACAACATCCGTTGGGAAATATTTGAGTATCTCCAGCAAGAATTTCATAGATCATGGCACTTGACTGAGAAAGCGACTCCGTCATTTCCATGGTATGCCTACGACGTTCCGGTAGAAGTTACCGAGCCAGTCGCCCGAGCTATGTACTGGGATTTGATGAATCGGGTACGGGCAAAACCTCTCATGCACCGCTTGACCATCTCGGAGTATTTCAAGCAGCACTATTGATACATCTCGGCGTGTCACTCGGTCCCGCTCACCCTTGGGAAGAAACACAGCGAGCGGCCCCTTCCAGAACTCGCGATGGTTGCTCCTTGCGAATTTCATCGATTTTGCGGAGATGCGGATCCGGGCATGCATCACGCATAGCTGGCGACATCGTTGAGCTGGCGGACGCGAAGCATCGTGCCAGCGCTCTCGTCATAAGCGGCGCGCCAGTCGAAGCTGGCCTCGACGCCGCCGGGCCCGGAGACGGCGTACTTCGGCTTCGGCAGGAACACCCGGAACAGCTCGAAGGAGAGATCCCAGCCCTCGGCCATGGTAAAGCCATAGGCCAGCGCCACCGGCTCCCCGTTTGCCGCTTCCGCCACCAGCGTCGCGCCATCGAAGCGCACGGTCATCGCGCCGGTGCAGGTCGCGATCGTGGGTTCCGCCGCCTCGATCTTGCCGTCGTCGCGGATCACCCGCACCCGCTC
>JAEULG010000263.1 GCA_016793875.1 Rhodospirillales bacterium
GCTGCCGCTGCGGTGCCACGTCCAGTGCAGCCAGCCCTCACCACCATCAGTCGCCGATGCGCGGAAAGATGCGCTGTCCCATCAGCGCTTCCTTGATCGCCATCTGTTCCTGGTATTCATAAGCAAGGAGATGGCGATCGAAAATTTGTTCTTCGACCAGCCATCCGCGTTGTCGTACCGCTTCGGCCATCGGCGGCGACAGCCGGCCGGAAACCCACAGCACCTTGCGGGTGGTGGCGGGCTCGGCCGCTGCGGCCCGGTCGTAGGCGTCGATCAGGCCGTGCGTCCCCGGCGTCCACATCCCCCAGTCGGCAACCAGCGGCACGACGACCGCGCCGTCGGCGGCGCGGGCGACGATCAGCCCCTCCGGAGCGGAAATTCCGGTTATCGGCGATGCGTACTCGTGAAACGCGCGCAGCAGTTCGGCGGTGCGCTGCATGGTAAACGCATGCTCCTCGCTGCCGGCGGCCATCGCCGTTGAGATGAACACCGGCTGGCCGTTCGCCCCGGTCAGCATCGACAGCGAGCCGACGATGATCGTCTGGTGGCGTGGCGAGTACCACGGGTGGCTGAGGAAGGCCTCCCGCAGGCGTTTTTCCACGCCCATTTTCTTAAGCTTGCGGCGGTTCTCGATGCGTAGGTCTTCCGGGGCCTTATCCAGGTTGACGAGATGCATGCTCTCCGGCAGCGACGCCCCGGTCAGCGCGTAGCCGGCAATGCCGGCGACCGGTACCGTGCCGATCGTGGCGATAATGCCGCCGGCCCACGATGGCCACGAGAGCGCGTCCAGCCGTTCCTGCATGGCCGGGTTGGTGGTGTAGGGATCGACGCTGGTGCGGCCGGCGAATTCCCGTTTCGCCTGGGAAAAGCCGATCAGTTCTTCGGCGTAGGAATCCTCGTAGAAGGTGCGGCGGCTGCGGGTCATCTCGGCGACCTGGCTGCCATAGTTCCAGAAGCCCAGCGGGACATTGGCGATGGCGCGGACTGGATAGACGATCAGCTGCGCCCCGCCCTCCACGTAGTTCTCGGCGCCGTTGACGACGCCGAGGCCGAAGACCATCGGCTGCGTCACGCCATATTCCTGAAGCGCGGCGAGCACCTCCACCTCGTTCTCGCGATAGCGGAGCTGATCGTCGCCGTGGACCTCGAACTGTCCGTAGGGCGAATTCAGCGTATAGGTGTTGGTCAGGCCGTCGTTGCGGACCGTCTCTTCCACCTCGTAATGCTCGCCCTTGCGCCAGTCGGCGGGCAGCATCTCGGAAGCCTTCAGCATCGTCGGCGAGGCATTTCCGGCCGCGACGTAGGCATCGAGCGGCAGCGCCTTGCCGGCGTCCGTATCGGGGCGTGGCGGCGTGCTGCAGGCGGACATGCCCAGCAGGGCCGCAACGGCGGCTGTCCGGACGGTGCGAAGCTTCCACAATCTCGGTCGATCGGCGGGCATGACGCAAGCGCTAGAGGAACCCGCCGGAAAACTCAACGGTAACACGGCCTCGGCCGTGGGCACCGGAGGGCCGGCGAACTGCCTCCGCCGGCGGTCTGCCGGGACGTTGCAATCCGTCCGCCGTGAGCCGATGTTCAGGAACGCAGGGCATCAGTACGGGACGGCGGCAGTGGACGACGGCAGCGGACAGGGGCCGTTCTGGGTGGTCAAGCGGCTGGACGAGATGACCGCCAGCGAGTGGGAGTCGCTGTGCGACGGGTGCGGCAAGTGCTGCCTGGAAAAGCTGGAGGACGCCGACAGCGGCGAGATCAGCCACACCAACGTCGCCTGCCGCCTGCTGGACATTCGCCGCTGCCGCTGCACCCGTTACGCCGAGCGGCAGCGCTTCGTGCCGAACTGCGAGCAACTCCGCCCCGACAACATCCGCCACTTCCCCTGGCTACCGTCGAGTTGCGCCTACCGCCTGCTGGCGGAGGGGCGCGAGCTGCCATGGTGGCATCACCTCGCCTCCGGTGATCCGGAGCTGGTGCACCGGGTAGGGGCGTCGGTCCGCGGGCGGGCGGTCTCCGAGCGCCGCGCCGGACCGCTGGAACACCATATCGTCACCTGGCCGGCTTGACGGCGCGCCATTACCGACCCAGCATCTGCCCTCCTTCCCGTTAGTTCCGGCCGCAGGGTGCCCATGCAAACGCTTCAGCTCGATCGACCGGCCGGCGTTTATGCCGCGGTCCTGACGCCTTTCGATGACGATGGACGACCCGATTCGGCGGCGCTGGCGCTGCATTGCCGCTGGCTGCTGGCCAACGGCTGCGATGGCTTATCGATCCTCGGCACGACCGGCGAAGCCAATTCGCTGAACATCGACGAGAGGCTCCAACTCATGGAGAAGCTGGTCGAGGACGGCATTCCCGCGCAGGTTTTGCTGCCGGGAACCGGCTGCTGCGCCATTCCCGATACAGTCCGGCTGAGTGCCCGGGCCCTACAGCTCGGGACCCCGGGCGTGCTGATGTTGCCGCCCTTCTACTACAAGGCGGTCAGCGACGACGGCGTCTTTGCCGCGATCAGCGATGTGATCGACCAGGTCGGCGATAGCCGGCTGCGCATCTATCTCTACCACTTCCCGCAGATGACGGCGGTGCCGTTCAGCTTGGCTCTGATCGAGCGTTTACGCGCTCGTTGGCCCGAGAATGTCGTCGGCATGAAGGACAGCTCCGGCGATCTGGCGCACATGGCCGGGATCGCCGCGGAGTTTCCCGGTTTTGACGTCTTCACCGGCTCGGATGAGCTGCTGCTGCCGCTGCTGAGGGCCGGCGGCGCCGGTTGCATCACCGGCGTCTGCAACATCGCTGCAGCCTTTGCCGCCGAGGTGTGGTCGGCTTGGCAGCGGGAGGATCGCGCCGCTGCCGAGACGGCACAGGCGCGGCTGAACGCGGTCCGGCGCGTGTTCCTCTCCTGGCCGCTGTCGGCCGGGCTGAAGGAGACGCTGGCGGTGTGCAGCGGCCGGGACCGCTGGCGGCGGCTGCGGCCGCCCTTGCTGCCGCTGGCCAACGACGACGCGGTGAGTCTGCAGAACGCTCTCGATCAGATCGGCTTCGTTCCGGCCGCGCCGCTGTGAAGCCCCTGGCGGGGCTCACCCGCAGGCCAGCGCTGGCACTCGACGTCGACGGAGTGGCGGTACCGCTGCAGCTGCGACGGCACCCGCGGGCCCGGCGGATCACCCTGCGGCTGGCCCAAGGCGAGGAGGGCGTCGTCATCGTCCTGCCGCCCGGCGTCGGCAGCGAGGAAGGATTGCGGCTGGCACAGGCTCATGCCGGCTGGATCCGTTCGCGGCTCGACGCGCGGCTGCCGCCGGTGCCCTTCGTCGAGGGGGCTGTCCTGCCGGTGGGGGGTGACGCCCTGACCATCCGCCTCGCCCCTGACGAGCGGCGGGGCGTGCGGCGGGAGGGAAGCACCCTTGTTGTCGGCGGTGATGCCGCCGGCGCGCCTGTCCGCATTCGCAACTGGCTCATGGGGGCGGCTAGGCGAGCGATCCTCCGGCAAATCGCCCTGCGGGCCGCGCTGCTGCCGCGCCTCCCCGCCGCCGTCAGCCTGCGCGATACGCGCTCCCGCTGGGGGTCATGCTCGCCACAGGCTCGTCTGTCGTTCAGCTGGCGGCTGATCCTTGCGCCGCCGTTCGTGCTCGACTACGTGGTTGTCCACGAACTCGCCCACCTCCGCCACCACGGCCATGGTCCCGCCTTCTGGGCCGCGGTCGGAGGCCTTGGCGTCGATGCGACGGCGGCCCGGGCGTGGCTGCGGCGCCACGGTAGTGCGCTGTTCCGTTACGGGTGAAGCGGAACGGGCATCCGCGTCTCGAATCGCGCTCCGACCCTTCAGTCAGCCGATTCACGCAGGCGTGAAAGCGAAGGTGAAGGCCGACACATCCTGTGCGCGTTATTGCATCGCCGCGAAACCCCGCCCTATATATAAGGCGAAAATGACGCGTCCTGCGGCGCGCTGACGGCATGGGACATGCAAATGCAGACCAGCAATCGCTTTTTCGATGATCTGGCGAAAGTGGCAAGCGGTGCTGCCTCGACGCTCGTCGGCGTCAAGCAAGAGGTCGAAGCCTTTACTCGCCAGCAGGTAGAGCGTCTTGTCGGGGAATTCAATCTTGTTCGCCGCGATGAGTTCGAGGCTGTCCAGGCACTGGCAGCGAATGCACGTGCCGAGCAAGAACGCCTGGAGCAGCGTGTCGCCGCCCTTGAGGAACAGCTAGGCGCATTAAAGGGGCAATCGACAGCATCGGCACCGGGAGGTGTGTGAAGCGCTGCTCGACCGGGCTCTCGAAGACGCCCCTCGCCGCCTCGCCCGATTTGCCGCGGCACGCTTGGCTTGCGCGAAAAGAGGCCGTCTGGCACACTACAGATTGCGGCGTGGTGTAATGGAGCCTCAACATCTCGAAGCCGGAGAGGCTCGGGATGTGCGGCAGATTCCCGAGAAGCAACTCCCACTCTGGGCGAGGAGAGGCCAATCATGACCGTCATCCGCATGCCGGAACCCGAGGAGGCCAGCCCGCTCGACGTCATCGAACAGATCGTGGCTGCCAATGACTGGGTGTTCGACCGGCCGAACGATCAGGAGATGGCCGTCCAGGTGCCGGGAAGGTGGTGCGACTACAACGTCTTCTGCTCGTGGAACGAGGCGGTCGGGGCGATCCATTTTACCGTTGCGTTTGATACGCGGGTGCCGCAGGGCCGGCGCGCTCCGGTCCATGAACTGCTGGCGTTGATCAACGACAAGATGTGGATGGGCCACTTCGCCATCTGGCAGGAGGAGGGGCTGCTCGCCTACCGCCATGCCCTGCCGCTGCGCGGCAGCGGCGGCCCCAGCTTCGAGCAGGTCGAGGATCTGCTGCAGAACGCGCTGATCGATTGCGAGCGATTCTATCCAGCCTTCCAATATGTGGTCTGGGGTGGCAAATCCGCTGCCGATGCGCTGGCGGCGGCGATGATCGAAACCGTCGGCGAGGCGTAGAGGCGTCTGATGTCGCTGCTTCCCGCAGCCACCGTTCTTGTCGGCTGCGGCAAGATGGGAGCGGCCCTGCTCAACGGGTGGCTGGAGCAGGGTGTTTCTCCCGGTTCCGTCCGTATTGTCGAGCCTGATCCGGCGAGCGCGGCGAGTGCGGCCGGATGCGGCGTTAGCGTTGTCGACGACCCGAGGGCTCTCGACTCGCTGCCGGCTCCCGACGTTATCGTTCTTGCGATCAAGCCGCAGCGCATCGATTCGCTGCTGTCGTCCTACCAGCGCTTTGTTGCCGGCGGATCGGCGGTGCTGTCCATCGCCGCCGGCAAGACGATCGGTGGCCTTAACCATGGCCTCGGCGGCAATGCGGCGGTGGTCCGCGCGATGCCGAACACGCCCGCCTCGATCGGCCGCGGCATCACCGTCGCTTGTGCCAACGACCGGGTTTCGCCGGAACAACGGGCCCTTTGCGACGGGCTGCTGGCCTGCGTCGGCAGCGTCCTGTGGATCGACGACGAGCAGCTCATGGATGCGGTCACCGCCGTCTCCGGAAGTGGCCCTGCCTATGTGTTTCTCCTCGCGGAATGCATGGCGCGGGCGGGGGAGGAAATGGGCCTGCCGGCGGAGGTGGCGGCCCGGCTGGCGCGGGAGACGGTGGCGGGGGCCGGGGCAATGCTGGCCCGCCTGCCGCAATCGCCGGATACCTTGCGCGAGAATGTCACCAGTCCCGGCGGGACGACGGCCGCAGCGCTAGCGGAACTGCAGGCGGAAGATGGCCTGCAGCCGCTGCTGAGCCGCGCCATCGCCGCCGCCGCCGAGCGCGCCGCCGAGCTGGCCGTTTGAGCCGGGAGCCTCTCGGGCGAAGCTACTGACCGGCCGAACCTGGCGCTGCTACTGAAAGAGGCCGGCAGCGACCGGGCTGATCATCGCCTGCAGCTTGGCGAGGGCGCGCACTTCCAATTGCCGGGCCCGATCCTTGGAGACGCCGAGTTCGCGCCCAATCGCCTCGAACGTCTGCTTGACGTCCTCGAAGTATCGCTTGCGGATGACGACCTGCTCGCGTGGCGTTAATGCCGCGATCGCTGCGCCAAGGGTGCTCGCCAACAAGCGGTGATCGTCGGCCTCTGCCAGCGCCTGCTCCGGCGTCGCTTGCGGACATGCCAAGCGGTCGATCGCCGCCGGACCGGCACAGGCCTGCTGGTCGAGCGAGCGGTCGCGACCGGTCATCCGACGGGCCAGCCGGGCCACCTCGCTGGCGGTGGCGTTGAAGCGCTCGGCCAGCCGGGCGATGCGGGGGTCGGTCGTCTCGCCATCGCCCTGGGCGACCTCTTCGGCGATGCGTCGCAGCCGCAGCGCGAGCATCTTCTGTGCCGTGCTGGTGCCGAGCCGGACCATCGACCACGAGTGCAGCACGTGCTCCTGGATGGCGGAGCGGATGGACCACATTGCGTAGGTGGACAGGCGGACGCCGCGCTCCGGATCGAAGCGGCGCACCGCCTGCACCAAGCCCAGGGCGCCTTGCTGGATCAACTCGTTCATCGGCAGCCCCCAGCCACGGTAGCGGCGGGCGATGGCAATGACGAAGCGCAGGTGGCTGGTGACCAGCCGCCGCAGTGCCTCTTCGTCGCCGGCCTCGGCGCGGCGCGCCAGTTCCTTCTCTTCGGCCGGCGCCAGCAGCGGCTGATGGATCGCCGCCTCGATCAGCGGATTGCTACGGCGCGGTCTGTCATCCCAGCGGCTCACCGCAACCCCGTCACGCTTCTTGGAGCCCGCCCACGGCACCTTGCAGTCCGGCGGCAGGGGCACAATCATTACGATACATCAGACCTTGGCAGGCTGGTACACTTCCCGGCCCGTGGAAAAAAGGAGCGCGGATGGTGGCGGCCGACGAGACTGTCAGGCGGCTGACCGAGGCGGCGCTGGCGTTGGCGAGCGAGCAGGGTTGGCGATCGCTGACGCTGGTCGATGTGGCGAAGCGGGCAGGGGTGCCCCTTGCCGACTGCTACCGTGTCGTCCCCGACAAGACCGCGCTGCTCGGTCTGCTGCTCGCCGAAACCGACGTGTTCATGCTGCGCGACGGGGCGGCCGATCCCTCCGACGCGCCGCGTGACCGGCTGTTCGATGTGATGATGCGACGCTTCGATGGTCTGCAGTCGCGGCGGGCGGGAATGGTCGCGGTCGTGCGCGGCCTGCCATCCGATCCGGCTACTGCATTGCGGCTCACCCCGCAATTGGCGCGCTCGCTCTCGTGGATGTTGCAGGCGGCCGGAGTTTCCCCCGCTGGCATTTCCGGGTTAGTGCGCATCAAGGTGCTCGCCGCTGTCTATCTCTGTGCATTGCGTGCTTGGCTCGACGATGAGACCGCCGATATGGCTCGGACGATGGCCGCGCTCGACAAGGCATTGCGCCGCGCCGAGACCCTCGCCAGGATGTTGCCGGGACGCAGGCATCGGCGCCGGGCGCCCGGCGCCGATGGTGCGTCGCCGGCATGACCGGCACCTTGTGCTGCACTTGCGTTGGAAGGTTCACCTCGGGGCTTCTTCAGCGGCCCTCAACGTCACGCCGCCTGGATCGGATTATTGATATATGACAATAAGTTGACAGTTCATCCAGATCTATCGCATGATAATTTTGTGCACTGCACAAAAACTATTGACGCGAGGGAACGGCCGAGAGATACTCGTTGGTGTCAGTGAATATGCACGCCTCGTCGCTCGGTGGCGGGGAAAGGAGTTTGAAAATGGCCGAAGCATTTTTCGACGTCAGCAAGATGCTGAAGGAATTCGATCCGACGAAGATGGTCGGCGAGTTCTCCAACATGCTGAAGCAGTACAAGCTGCCGGGCGTCGACGTGGACACGATCGTTGCCAGCCAGAAGAAGAATCTGGAAGCGCTGACCAGCGCCAATCGGGTGGCGATCGAAGGGCTGCAGGCGGTGGTGAAGCGCCAAGCCGAGATCCTGCAGGAGACGATGAACGAGGCTTCGAAGGCCGTCGACTCGCTGTCGAAGGCTGGTTCTCCGCCGGAAATCGCGGCGAAGCAGGCTGAGCTGACGAAGGACGCTTTCGAGCGTGCGCTCGGCAACATGCGCGAGCTGGCCGAGATGGTCGCCAAGTCCAATCAGGAAGCCACCAGCACGATCAACACGCGCATTTCCGCCAGCCTCGACGAGATGAAGGAAGCGGCGCTGAAGCTGAAGCAGCCGGTCGCCTGAGGCCGCATCGCAGCTGATCCTTATGAGGCGGCCGCCTGCTCCCGGGCGGCCGTTTCGGTCTCAGGGATGATGCACAGCCCGCCGACGGTCGAATTCACCGACTTCACCCGGATCGATATCCGGGTTGGCACCGTCGTTCGTGCCGAGCGCAATGCCTCGGCCCGCAAACCGGCGCTCACCGTGTGGATCGACTTCGGCGCCGCGCTCGGCGAGAAGAAGAGTTCCGCCCAGCTCACCCGTCACTACACTCCGGAAGATTTGGTGGGCCGCCAAGTCGCCGCCGTCGTCAATTTCCCGCCGCGGCAAATCGGCAAAATCCTCTCCCAGGTGCTGATGCTGGGCTTCCCTGATGCCGATGGCGAGGTCGTACTCGTCGCCCCTGACCACCCGGTACCGGATGGCGGCCGGCTCTTCTAGTGCGGCAACGGTTTCTCCCGGCCGATGGCGCGCCGCAGCGCAGGTGCCCCTACCAGAGGCCGTTTCCTC
>JAEULG010000271.1 GCA_016793875.1 Rhodospirillales bacterium
GCGCTGTCCAGCGGCTACATCCCGATCTCTGCTCTGCTGATCTCCGAGCCGATCTGGCAGGGAATGGTCGCCGAGAGCGCGAAGATCGGCGTTTTCGGCCACGGCTACACCTACTCCGGCCATCCGGTAGCGGCGGAGGTGGCGCTGGAGACTCTCGCTCTCTACGAGGAGCGCGACATCCTCACGCACGTGCGCAAGGTGGCGCCGGTGCTGCAGGACGGCTTGCGAGCGCTTGCCGACCACCCGCTGGTCGGCGAGGCGCGTGGCGTCGGGCTGATCGGCGCGTTGGAGATCGTCGCCGACAAGAACACGAAGGCGGCGTTCCCGGCCGCCGGCGGGGTCGGCGCCTACCTGTCGCAGCGGGCCGAGGCGAACGGAGTGATCACCCGCATCATCGGCGGCGATATCGTTGCGTTCTCGCCGCCGCTGATCATCGAGGCAAGCCAGATCCGCGAGATGCTCGCCCGCATCGGCCGCGCTCTCGACGAAACCTGGAGCTGGCTGCGAACCGGCGCCTGACGGCGGCGACGGCTCGCCGGCATCGGTGGGCGCCGCCGGGATTGAAGATCAGGCGGAGCGGCTGAAGAGGTCGAGAGGATCGGCGTCGCGGGCGTCGCACAGGTCGGTGACGCCGATGCCGATCAGACGGTAAGCGCGGCCGGTCGCTTCGCGCGCCAGCAGCGTCTCACCGGCCCGGCGGATCACGTCCGCGCGCTGGGTTGGATGCATCAGCCGGCGGTGGCGGCTGATGATCTGGAAGTCGGTTGTCTTCAGCTTCAGCACCACGCTGCGGCCGGCGAGGGAGGACCGGGTCAGCCGATGGCAAACCCGTTCGGCCAGGGGGGCCAGCGCGCGTTCCAGCGCCGCCCGCTCACGTAGATCGCTGGCGAACGTCGTTTCCGCCGAGACGCTGCGGGGCGGGCGAACGGGGACCACCGTCCGGGGATCCTCGCCGACGGCGAAGCCGGCGAGGGTGCGGCCGAAGCGCCCGAACCAGCCGACCAGCGTCGCCTCGCCCACCGCCTGGAGCTCGGCGATGGTGGTGATGCCGAACTCCGCCAGACGGCGCTCGGTCGCGGCGCCCACCCCCATGATCCGGCGGACAGGCAGCGGTGCGAGGAGGCCGCGCGCCTCGCTGCGGCCTATCACCGCAAAGCCGCGCGGCTTGTCGAGGTCGGAGGCGAGCTTGGCCAGAAATTTGTTGAAGGAAAGGCCGATGGAGATGGTGATGCCGACCTCGCGCTCGACGCGGCGGGCGATCTCGGCAAGCGCCACCGGCGGCGGCGCCGGCGACAGGCGGACGTCCGCGGCGAGGTCGAGATAGGCTTCATCGAGCGAAACCGGCTCGATCATCGGCGTTGTTGCGGCGATGATCGCGCGAATCTGCTCGCTGGCGCGACGGTACTTGGCCATGTCCGGGGGAAGAACCACCGCCTGCGGGCAAAGCTGCAGCGCCTGGAACATCGGCATGGCCGAGCGCGGGCCGAACCTGCGAGCGACATAGCAGGCGGTGGTGACGACACCACGGCCGCCGCGGTGACCGATCAGCAGCGGCCGGCCGCGCAAGCTCGGATCGTCGCGCTTCTCGACGGCGGCATAGAAGGCGTCGCAGTCGATGTGGGCAATGCTGACGCCGGTGAGTTCCGCATGGGCGATGGTTCGCTGCGAGCCGCACGCCGGACAGCAGCCGCCCGCAGGGTCCGTTGCTGGTGCTGCTGAAAGCGAGCGGCAATCTCGGCATAGCAGCGGCAGGGGCGCCGCAGCCGTGGTGGACGGCCCGGCCGGCGTGATCGGGGCGGGAGGCTCGCAGCGGCTCATGCTGGAGATCATAGCAGGAACGCCGTCGCATCCCTTGCCGCGCTTCTCAAAGAGAACCGCCGCCGGCGTGCGGTATCTCAGGTATCTCGCGGCAGGGCCGAAGCGTCGCGGGCGAGGCGGGTGATGGTGTCCCAGTCACCGCGCTCGATTGCCGCCTTCGGGGTGAGCCACGAGCCGCCGACGCAGGCGACGTTGGGCAGAGCAAGGAATTCCGGCGCTGTGTCCAACGTGATGCCGCCTGTGGGGCAAAACACAATGTCCGGAAACGGGCCGGCCAGCGCCTTGAGCATGGCGACGCCGCCGGCCTGACGCGCCGGGAACAGCTTCATGGCGTGGTGGCCGGCGTTGCGGGCGGCGATGACGTCGGACGGCGTCATCACGCCCGGCAGCAGCGGCAGCTTGCTGATGCGGGCAGTGGCCACCAGTTCCGGCGTCAGGCCGGGGCTGACTCCAAAGCGGGCGCCCGCCTTGACCGCGGCGGCAAAGTCCTTCGCCTCGGTAATGGTGCCGACGCCGACGATGGCGTCCTTCACCTCGGCGGCGATGCGGGCGATGGCCTCCAGTGCTGCCGGCGTGCGCAGCGTCACTTCCAGCACGCGGACGCCGCCCCTTACCAGTGCGCGGGCCAGCGGTACGGCGTCGTCCACGTTGTCGATGACGATGACCGGGATCACCGGGCCGAGGCGCATCAACTCGATGATGGTCATGGCATCTTTTCCGGGAGATAGACGAAGCGGTCGTGCACGCGGGTCTCCTCGATGTCTGTGGTGGCGGCGGGTTTCGGTGGCTGCGATGGCAGCCAGGTGACGGCGCCGTTTTCAGCAGAGGTGGCGCTGGCGCGGGATGCCGACGATGAAGGCGAGGAACATCATCGACCAGTGCACCCGCTCCTTGCCGAAGGCGGGAGCAGAGCCTTGGCGATCTGATCGGCCCCACCCGATTCGGCCATCATCTTGCCGAGCATGGTCACGAGCCCTAGGACAATGCCGACGACGGGTAATGAAGCCGAGAAAGATGGCGGCGATGGCAAGTGCGACGAACGGATGGATACGGAACCGGGGATCAGGATGATTAGCCCGATCACTGAGATCAGTGCATAAAGCGGTAGCGCCACCTCATCCGCCGAAAATTGGAGTTCCTCCGTTTATATTCTTTTGGCCATGATGGTCAGCCGACTTTATTCGTCTTCTTTTTGTATCGTGTCGCCGCTGGTACTGTTGCGCCGCGAGCCATCGTTGCCGAGGCCACTGCTGCTCTTTGGAAGCCGCTTGAGCTGGAGGTGGCGCTTCAACCGCCGCAGATTGTCGGCAACTTCGGCCCCGCCGCGCACGGCAAGTCCCGTCGCCAGAATGTCGACCACCGCCAGATGGGCGAGGCGCGACATCATCGGCGTGTAGAGATCGGTATCTTCCGCCGTAGCGACAGGGAGGGTTACCGAGGCGGCGAAGGATAGCGGCGACTCGGGACTGGTGATGGCGACCACCTGGGCACCGGCGTCTTTGGCGGTGACGACACTCTCGAGAATGTCCTTAGTTCGGCCGGTGTGGGAAATGGCGACGACCACGTCGCCGGCGCGCAACGTGGTCGCCGACATCAACTGCATGTGCGGGTCGGTGTAGGCGACGGTCGGCCGGCCGAGGCGAAAGAACTTCTGCTGAGCATCGATGGCGACGATGCCTGAAGCGCCAAGGCCGAAGAACTCGATTCGCCGGGCATCGGCGAGAATGTCGACGGCGCGAGCTATCGAGTCCCCATCAAGGGCGTCGCGGACGGCGATCAGGGTACCGAGATGGTTGCTCAGCACCGAGCCGATTAGGTCCTGCTGCGGATCGATCTTGGTCATCGCGACGTCGTTGAAGCCGCTCTGCGCCGCCAGCGCCTGTGCCAGGGTGATCTGGAAGTCGCGGAACCCGCGGAAGCCGACCGCGCGACAGAAGCGGACAACCGTGGGTTCGCTGACCCCCGCCTCGGCAGCCAGCTCGGCGAGGGTGCGGTGCACCGAGGTAGCGGGGTCTCTCATGACGGCCTCCGCGACTCGCGTTTCGGAGCGACGCAACCGCACGCTATCTCTCCCCAGGAACTTCAAGAGGTCTGCCACCGCCACCCGCCTCCTGGTGTAAATAAAATACTACAGACACCAACTCTGATCAACGATTCTCCCTCCGGGCCCAAGATCGTGAGTAAATTTCCTACTTAATGTCCCTCGGGTAGCCATCCGCGGCGAGAAGCAGTACGCCGGGCGCTCGATTCCGATCGTCCGCGCCAACGTGATAATATTGAAACCTAACATCAACTGAACCTGTAAGATCACAATAGGGGGGCGCACTTTGTGCAGAAAGCAGCTGTTCCTGCCATCAATACCGAGGACGATGCAAGGATTCGGCGAAGACCGCGATGCTCGACCCGCCGCAGGATCGGCCGTTGCACAAGACGGCAAGGGTTCAGGGGCCGCCTGCATCGGTTCTCTCGCTTTTCCCTCCGGCGATCGTGACCGGATTTGGCATCGTGAATCTCGATCTTGTCCCTTGGGGTGGTGCAGGTCGCGCGGCGACGTGGTCCCCGGCGGGTCTGGCGGGGATGATCACGCGGCCCCGGCGGGCGGCATGAGGGTGAGATCATCGCCGGGCGGAGCGATCGTTTCCAGGGTCATGTAGTGGCGTTGTACGGCCCATTTGATGGCATGAAGCACCCCCGTGATCGCGGCGATGAGAGAAGCGGGGCATCCATCTCACGAGGAAGTTCACCATGAATGCGGTGCATGTCGGTCTTGACCTTGCCCGGGTCGGTGTTTCAGCGCTTCACTTTCTCGCCTAACTGACGGCCTGCATCGTCGGAATGGAGGCCTTGCTCGAACGCGCATCATCGGGGTTCGGGAGCTGACCCGACTTGGACACGAGGTCCGGCTCATGCCGCCGCAATACGCCAAGCCCTGCGTCAAGCGGAACAAGACCGACGCGGCCGACGCCGGGCGACCTGCGAGACGGTCGGACGTCGGAACCATGCTTCAGCGGATCCACCACCGCCGCCGGCTCGAAGCCGATCGGCAATGTCCCGCCGGCCGAGGCCAAGGCAGAGGCCGAGGCGAGCTACTGCGCCGAGCTGAAGTCCCACGCCGTGGTCAAAGAAGCCCGCGTCCGGGAAACCCGGCGCGGCTCACGAAGTAGAGTGCTCTGGTAACGAAACCGCCCTCGGTGATCGCGGCGCAGTGGTTTGCCGGGAGTACAGCGGGCGATAGCTCCCTCGCATCGCACCACCGCCGGTGCGCGATCATCACCTAGGTGGCCGCCGCCCGGCGTGCAACGGCTATCGGGAGGGCGGCTCGCCGATCGCCCGCCGCCAGGCAGCCAGGGCCCGCCGCAGGT
>JAEULG010000278.1 GCA_016793875.1 Rhodospirillales bacterium
CTGCCGGCGACGCCGCCGGTGTCGTCCCAGTTGGTCAGCGCATCGACGTCGGGCACCGCATCGAAGTCCTCGGCCTCCAGCATCAGCCCGCCATCAACGACGGTGCACCTGGTCCTGGTGCCGGCGAACGTGGGGTCCTCCTCGACGCTGTCCACCGGCGAGAACGCCAGCAGGCTCGCCTGCTTGGTGGAGACGAAGGCGACGCCCTCGGACGGCCGTCCGTCGGCGTCGTAGACGCGGGCGAAGTAGGTGCCGGGCTTCAGCGGCAGGAAGACGTGCGTCTGATCGCCGGTGACGGCGCGGGCCAGCGACGTCGAGTTCGGCCACAGCACAGCACTCATCTCCGGCGAGTGTCGGAAGCTGATCCAGCCGCCGAACTGCACGTCGAGATCGGCGGGCAGGTCCCAGCGCAACAGCGCACTCCCGCCGACGACGGCGAGCGTCAGGTTCTGCAGGTCGGCCGGTGGCGAGCGTCGGCCGGTGACGTAGTGGCTGTTGACCTGCGTCGCCGGCGAGGCGAGATGGTTCGGGTGCGTGTACTGCAGGCGGAAGTCATAGGTCTCGCCGGACTGCGGGCCGGTAATGACGACGGTGCTCGCCGTCTCCTCCTGCACCGTGGCGTCCTGCCAGGCGCCGTGCGTGCCGGAGAGGCGGTAGAGCACGTGGATGATAGCGCCGTCGATGGCGATCGGCTGCAGCTGGAAGACCACCCGTTCGATCAGCGTGCGCGAGGGCGTCACCAGCATCACCCGCTCGTCGGAGCGGATGTCGAGCACCACCGGCGCCGGCAGCGAGGGCGGCGGCGTCACCACCGGGTCATAGGGCGGGATCGGCCGCTGCTCGGCCAGGTGCACGCCGGGCGCCTCGGCGATCAGCGTCAGCTTGGCCGATAAGTTCTCGCCCGGCTCGATGTCGCGCACCAGCACCCGCAGGGTCTCGCGGCCGAGTTCGCCGAAGGCGCAGAGATCGCCGGCGGCAGGCGCTTCGATCAGCGCCGGCGGGTTGGTGAAGAACAGCCGCGGCGAGAATCCCGCGATCGTGCGCAGCGGATAGAGGTCGGTGCGCATCGCCCCGGCGATCACCCGGCGCACCCGCAGGCCGTAGCTCTTGCCGGTCACCATCGTCACCGGCGCATCCAGGGTAACGTCGGGGACGGTGCCGGCAGCATCCTCGCTGACCGCGGCGATGCGCGCCGAGGCGAGGCCGACCGCGATGACGTCGTGCTGCAGGGCGACGAGGTCGCCGCGCTCGCAGGCGAGCTGCTCGAAGTCGCAGTTGAGGCGGTGGATCTCCCGGCGCAGCCGCTGCTGCGCCAGATGGTAGCGGCCCTCCTTCCACGCCTGGTCGCGGCTGGTCAGGCCGACGATCTCGACCCGGTCGATCAGCGTGGCGCTGGTCGCAGAATAGCCGTCGTCGTAAACCACGACTTCTTCGGTCTTCCAGTCCGCCTGCTCGTTGACGAAGGCGATGCGGTAGCCGTGCGGCACCGGCTCGTGCGTCATCTCGCCCTCGTAGGTCCAGCTGTTGCGCGGCGTGAACATCCGCACCGGCACGCTGCGTGGCTCGTCGATCACCACCGAGAACTTCAGGTCGCGCAAAGACACCATCGCCCGGCCGAGACGGGCGATGCGGGTCAGCGCGTCGTAGAGCGAGGTCTTGGCGTCGAAGACGCCGTTGAAGGTGCGCCCAGCCGGCCGGGTCACCCCATCCCAGTAGATCAGCCGCTCGAGGTCGATCTGCGCATCTGTCGCGGGCTTGCGACGGCTCGGGTGCTGCAGGATGTGGCGGAACAGCGCAGCCGGTGAGGATGTCGGCCGCCACACCCAGCTGCCGGTGCTGGCGTCCCAGTCGCGAGCCATGGTGCGGGCGGTGACGTTGAACTCGTCGATCGTCCCCTGCAGCTGGCCGGTGGCGCGGATGCGCACCGCGATCAGCGTGATCCCCGGCACCGGCACCGGATCGCCGGCGGTAATGGTGCGCAGCGCCGTCCAGAAGCACTTCGAGAAGTTCCGCTCCTCGTCGGTATCGCCCGAGAGCCGGGTGATCCGCACGTCGTAGCTCTGGTTGGCATCGACTGGGCCATACTCGGCCGGCCGCCAGCGATGTCCCCAGTAGAGCGGCGTCTGCTGCCGGCCGGTGACGGTACGGACCAGCACCGTGCTCCAGTGGTTCCGGCCGGCCGGCGACTGCTCGACCTTGAACGTAACCGACTGGTCCGACTTCTTGCCGGCCGGCTGGTTCTGGAGGTGCACCAGCCGCTCGAAGGCGATCTCGATCGCGATCTCGTCGGCCCCCGGCGCGGTGGTCCGCACCTGGCCGCCGGCGGCATGGGTCAGCGCCACCGACAGCGGGTCTTCGAAGACGTCCGACGGATAGAGCGAGAACGGCTTGCCCTGGTCGAGATCCCAGGCTGATTGGTTGCTGGGTTCCGCGAGGCGGTTGAAGGTGATGGTCTGGCCGGCGGCGATCGCAAGCCCGTTGACCGTACCGGACGTGGCCGCCGTCCAGGTGTCGCCGAAGCTGGGATTGGCGGGAAAGACGCCCAAGGCCGGATCCCATCCGCCCTGATCCGGCATCGACCAGTAGCCGCGGCGTATTTGCCATTCGACCTCGGCGTAGTTGCCGATCGGCGTTGCGCCGATGCGCATGGACTCGACGTGAACTGGTCCGTGGCTGACCGCGAAGATCGCCCGCCACCAGGTATTGGAGCCGACCACCTCGCGATAGGGTGCGGCGGCATAAGGCGGCGTCAGCCGGAAGCGGCCGCAGAGGAACGGCACCTTGCCCCAGATGTCGATGCGGTTGCGGGCACCGAGGATCTGGTAGGTCTGGCTCTCGGTGCCCTTGTCCTTCGACAGCTCCGGCACCGGTGGCGGCAGGAAGGTGTTGACCAGCAGCGTGCCGCCGATGGTCACCGCCGCACCGGCGAGGCCGCCGGCAATTGCCGCCGCGGTCGTTCCCCACACCGGCGCCAGCGCGCCGTAGGTCAGCGCCGTGGTGACGACGGCGATGATCGCGATGCCGACCATCGCCGCGATGCGCCAGCCGCCACCGCCGGCCGGCAGCAGCCGGATCGACAGATACGCCCCCGGCTTCGGCCGCACGCGATGCCAGTGCGCCCGCTCGATCGCCTGCTCGCCGATGAACGCCACGCCGTGCATCCGCAGCAGCGAGTCCGACTGGATCAGCTCGACGATCTCGGCGATCGTCAGCCCCGCCGGCACCGCATAATCAACCCGCCGCTGCTCGAACGGGTGCGGGCAGCAGGAGACAGGAATCAGGGAACAGGTGTCAGGAGCCAAGTGGAAGGACACGGGAAAGGGGCTGCTGTTGCTCACCATCCTGTCTCCTGTTTCCTGTCGCCTGTCTCCTGATATCGCCAGAACCCGAGGACGCGCCTGCGGATGACCTGGTCCTCCCGGTAGCGGGCGAGCACGGCGGCGGTGCCGCGTTCGACGTGCAGCAGCCAGCCGGACGCCACGACGACGCCGACGTGCAGCGGACCGAACACCCAGCCCGCGGGGGTGCGCGCCGCGCCAGACATCTCGACGACGTCCAACGGCTGCTCGTCGCCGGCATCGATGCGATCCCACGCGCCGGACCGGCGTTCCGCCTCGATGGTGCCACCAACACCTGTGGCGTTGGCCTCGCTGCCGTAGCAGGTCGCCAGCGACGGCAGCTGGACGCCGGCCTGCTCACCCAGCACCAGCCGCACCAGCCCCCAGCAGTCACACCCCGCCCGGCTTCGGCCAATATCGAGGAACGGAATGCCGACATAGCCGGCGGTCCACACAGGAAGCTGGGTCATCAGATGCCGGTCAGATGTCAGGGATCAGAAGAAAAAACGTGCGCGCGCCCGCAGGGCCGCCCCAAGGGCGAGCGCTCAATTGAACTCGGCCAAAGTACACCGAGGCGAAGCCGAGGGACTTTGGTCGAAACCAGTTATGGCCATAGCGCCTTGAACCGCCCGTCGAAGGTGACGTAGGGGAACTCCTCGGCGGCGAGGTCATCGACGCTGAGCGTGCCGGTGACGAAGCCGACGTCGAAGGTCGAGGCCCGCCATTCGAGCCCTTCCCATTCGCGTTCGACGACGTCGGGATCGGTGCTGCGAACGATGCGGATGGTCAGCGACGGCGGCGTCGTCAGCCCACGCAGCAGAGCCACCACCTCCTGGCTGGTGTTGTCGATGCGGATCTGCGCGCGTGGCGCGCGGCCTTCGGCATCATCCGGCAGCGTCACCTCGAAGGGGAATGGCTCGTAGCTGGCACCATTGCTGATCGTCGCCACGCCATCCGAGGTCAACCGCAACGGTGCCGGCAGTTGCGGATGGCCGATCTCCAGCAGCACCAGCCACGGAGTGGCACAGTCCTGTGCGGCGAGCTCGCGGGTCGCAGTGTCGGTAAGGGTCACGGCAACAGCTCCAGTTCGAGGGTCACCCGCCAGGCGATG
>JAEULG010000300.1 GCA_016793875.1 Rhodospirillales bacterium
CTGAGTAGGTCGGGGGAGACGTCGAGGCCATAGAGCTCGCGCAAGTGCCCCTGAATCTCGCGGGTGCTCATGCCGCGTGCGGACATCGAGACGACCTTCTCGTCAAAGCCAGGAAAGCGCCGCTGGTACTCGGCAATCAGCTGCGGGTCGAACGTCGCCAAGCGATCGCGCGGAACCTCGAGCGTCAGCTTGCCGGTGCCGGTCAGCACCGTCTTCCGGCCGTAGCCGTTCCGGCGATTGCCGTCCTCGCCGGCGTCGAGATGGTGATCCATCTCGCCGTTCAGAGCGCGCTCGGCCAGTACCTCAAGCACCGCGTCCGCGATCACCGGCTGTTGCGTCGTGCCATACGATCTCCTTCACTCGCATCGTTATGCCTGCCGCACGAAATTCCTGATAGTCCCGCTCGCTGACGCCCATCATCCAGCCTAATCCGGTCGATCCGCGACAACCGCAACCACTCTCGTTCTGGATGGCCAAGATACGGGCTTCTTCAACAGCCGCACCGTTCACAAGCACCGCAACCTGCTTGCCCATGCCCCCGATCACCTGCACGAGGAGGTCTCGGCGGACTCCACCGACATAATCTGCGCCGCGACGCCGAAGGAGGGCGAGGAGCGCCGCAAGGCGTTCATCCGCAAGTGGTGGCTGGAAGCACCGGGCGGTCGCTGACGGCGGCGGGCGACCGACTGTTCACCTTCACCAGCCTGCCGCCAGGCCAGTGGCGCTTGGCGCGCACCAGCAATGCCGTCGAACGGCTGCACAGGAGCTCAAACGCCGGGTAAGACACAGACCGTGCTGCCGTCGCCGGAGATCGCGGCGATGTTGTTCTAGCAGCTGCTCGCCTCCGGCCAGATCACCATGCGCAAGCTCGACGGCTGGCAGACGCTGGCCACCCGATGCGGTGATTGACCTCGCCGCCTGTGCCGCTAACCTCAATCCGCCGGAGGCACCCATTACGGCAATTCCAACCACTTTCCAGACAGCACCTTATTGGTACGGCAGGTGGACGTCGAACTGAAACGGCTACGGCTTTTCGTTAAGCCCGCGTCTCAGAGTCGACGTCTGGGAGGGTTTCTTGTGATGGATATCTCCGGCAGCGCCGAAAACGGGCCGCCGGGCGTCCCCGGCGGCCGCACCATCCCGCTGCGTCATCCTTGGCCGTAACGGGTCATAATCAATCCGATCACGATAGCTCGGCTTCGGGAGACCAACGCCTATAGTTATATTATTGCCCCGGATGGTTAGTCAACAGCAAATATCCGGTGCCTCCGAGGGAAGGTGACCTCGGCCTCATCTTACTGCGTCACAAAGGGCGTGAAGGAAGTGAGGGCGGCGGTATCGTCTGGGCACAGCAGGGATCGGGGAAGCGTCGGCGCAAGGGCGTGAGCGATGCGGCGTCTGAAGGTAGCGATCGAGGTCGGGACGTGACGCTCGGTTCGCAGCGGCGGCGCCGCGAAGCCGTTCTCGTGCGCCGCAGCGGCTGGCGAGGATCGACGTCCAGGCGGCGAGCGGTGCGTTCGCTGAACCCGGCCCGGGCGCCGGCGATGCGTCGGCTGTAACGATTGCGGCGGCGGCCAGCAAATTGCGACGCGTCCTAGCTCGAACACCCAGGCCTGCCGGTGGGGATAGCAACGCGGCGTGCGGCGGCGGGAGTGGGACCGGCGCCGCACGACGAACGGCCACCTTCCCCCGTCAGCGCCCATTTCCGGCGTGTTCTCCCGATGCTTCAGTCTGCATGCCCCCTATCCGGAGGTCTTTCGCCATGGAAGCCGCTGCGGGAAAGCCAGCCGAACTGATCGCCAGTACGCTGGAATGGATCTATGATAACGCGACG
>JAEULG010000030.1 GCA_016793875.1 Rhodospirillales bacterium
TCTCGTCCGCGAGACCACCCCCTGCTACTACGTCTACCGGATGACGGCGGGCGACCACGTTCAGACCGGCGTCGCCGCCGCCGGCTCGGTCGCCGCCTACCGCGAAAACCGCATCCGCCGCCATGAACACACCCGGCCGGACAAGGAACTGGATCGCACCCGCCAGATCGAGGCAGTCGGCGCGCACACCGGGCCGGTGCTGACGGTGCACGGGCCCGACGCCGGGCTGGCCCGCCTTTTCGCCGCCGTCGCGAAAGATGACGAGCCGATCGCCGATGCCGTCACCGATGAGGGAACCCGTCATCAGGTATGGCGCATTGCCGATCCTCAGGCCATTGCGGACGTCAGCGGCCGCTTTGCGGCGATGCCGGCGATCTGGATCGCCGACGGGCATCACCGGTCGGCCGCGGCCGCGCGCGTCGCGGCCGCGCGCGGCCAAGCGGACGCGCGATTTCTGCTGGTGAGCTTCCCCACCGACGAGGTACGCATCCTCGACTACAACCGCATCGTCCGCGATCTCAACGGCCACGACGCGGCGGGCTTCCGCGCAGCCGTCGGCGAGCGCTTTTCGGTAACGCCGGCGGCCGGCGCCTTCCGGCCGGAGCGGCCCGGCGTTTTCGGCATGCGCCTCGCCGACGGCTGGTACCGGCTGGAGGTGCGCAATCCGCCAGACCTTGCCGGATCACCGGCGGAGCGGCTCGACGTCAGCCTGCTCAGCGACCGGCTGCTGGCCCCGATCCTCGGCGTCACCGACCCGCGCACCGATCCGCGCATCGACTTCGTCGGCGGCGGACGTGGGCTGGGCGCCCTGGACGAGCGGGTAGCGAGCGGCTGGGCGGTCGCCTTTGCGCTGCACCCGACACAACTGGAAGAGCTGATCGCGGTGGCCGACGCCGGTCTGGTGATGCCGCCGAAGTCCACCTGGTTCGAGCCCAAGCTGGCCGACGGCCTGCTGTCGCTGCCGCTGGTGGACTGATCACCCGCCGGCGCTCAGCGCCGGCCGAGCCGGAAGCACTGTCACCGCGCGCTCGCGAGACGAATTCCTGCGTTTCGTTGCTGCGTTCAAAACCGCGGCATCTTCTACGTTTGCACCCTCCCTCTAGTTGAGATATTCTCGCAAATGGGGCGGGAATCTCCGACGAAAAGTCGAACCGACGAGTTGATGACGCTCATCGTGAGCGTTGGCCCGTGATTGCGTCCAGTTGTTCAAACTGGCGCGGCGGTGCTCATACATGCTCGGGGGTATAAAATGCTCGACATATTTCGCTTCGTTGTCCCAATTATAGTGGCATTGCTTGTTACCGGTTGTGAAGGAATGATCGCCCAGGGCGTCGGCGGAACAGCGATCGCCGGTTCAGCGGCTGGCGCCAACAGCGTCACCGGCGACAGAAATATTCAGCGATGCGCAGAAAGTCTCGGCACGCTCGCCGTCGATGAGGGCCGCGACGCTGCAGCGATCGAACCCCTCCTGCGGCTTGCTGCACAACAGTCAAACTGCTTCGTCATTACCTCCATCGGTAACAGCCGTTCAGACGAGCGAATGACAAGGATTACCAAACAGCAGAGGGACTCGAACGAGTTCCGCCCGGGTTCCCGCCAGGATGCGGGCCAGCGTGTTGTCGCCGACTACTATATTGAACCAGCGATTGTTATCCATGATCAGAATGCCGGGACAATCGGCGGCGGTTTCGGAAAGCTGTTGGGTCCGGCCACTAGCGCCCTTGCCAACCCCGTTCTCGGCTCGATGCTGAAGCCGGGAGCGGGAGGCGCCGGCGGCATCCTGCAAGCCAAGTCGTCGGTCGTCACCTTGTCCCTGTACGATATCCGCTCGCAAGTCCAGATCTCCGCTTCGGAGGGCAGTGCCACCGCGACCAATATGGAGGCTGCCGTGGCAGCCTATGGCGGTAACGACCGGGGCATTGGAGGACTGTCAGCAAGTCCCGAAGGTAAGGCCACGGCCGCTGCCTTCCTCGACGCCTATGACAAGATGGTGATCGCGCTGAAGAATTACCGGGCACAGGAGGTGCGTGGCGGCCTCGGTCGCGGCGGCACGCTGGCGGTAAA
>JAEULG010000092.1 GCA_016793875.1 Rhodospirillales bacterium
GGTCGGGTGCTGGCTGCCTCAGCGTCGTATTCGGATCCGGCGATGTTCTGCCAGCGCCAGCGCAGCGTCCGCAAAGCTTGCCGCAGCCGGTTGCTGCTATCCTCGGTCCAGGTAAGCGTCTTCAGTTCCATGGTCTGCCGCTGCCCCTGCTATGCTAAGAGATCGGGTCCGGCGGTCGTCGGCGCAACCCGCGGTCGCCGGCGCAGCCGTTGCAGCAGCGCCGGCAGTGCGGGCGCCAGATCCTCGGCGATCAGGCCGGAACCATGCACCGCGGCGCACTGCCCGTGCAACCAGGCCGCCGCCGCCGCTGCCTCGAACGGCGGCATGCCTTGGGCGAGCAGTCCGCAGATCATGCCGGCCAGCACGTCGCCGCTGCCGGCGGTCGCGAGGTCGGGCGGGGCGCCGATATTGACGGCGGCGCGCCCGTCGGCGGCAGCGATGACCGTATCCGCTCCCTTCAGCAGCACGACGGCGCCGCACTGCCTCGCGGCGGCGCGGGCACGGGTGAGCTTGTCTCCGTTATCGGCGAAAAGCCGGCCGAACTCGCCCTCGTGAGGCGTGAGCACGCAGGGGCCATCGATCGCCGAAAACAGGGCAGGGGGGTCGTCGCGGAAGACGGTCAGCGCATCCGCATCGAGCACGCACGCCCGCCGCGTCGCCAGCGCCGCCAGCACCTTCGCCCGCGTCTGCGCATTCACCCCGGCGCCCGGACCCAGTAGCAGCGCGTTCTTGCGCGCGTCCGTCAGCAGCCCCGACCAGTCGTCTTCATCGTCACAGGCAGCGGTGATGGTGCCGGGGCTGCCGGCGGCGACGATGGGGCGCACGGCCGCCGATGCGGCAACGGTGACCAGTCCGGCGCCGATGCGCCGGGCGGCGTCGGCCGCCAGTCGCGAAGCCCCGGTCATCCCGCCGGCGAGCAGCAGCGCGTGTCCGCGGCCGTACTTGTTGCCACCGGTCTGCGGCCGGGGAAAGCCGGCAGACCACAGCTCGGGGCCGTTGGCGAAAGTGCGCGGCGCGATCGCCGTCAATACCGCTTGCGGGATGCCGATGTCGGTCACCAGGAGTTCGCCGCAACGCTCGCGACCGGGCAGCAGCAGGTGCCCCGGCTTGGCGCGGAAGAACGTCACCGTCAACCGGCAGTGCGGCGCCGTCCCCAAGACCTCCCCGGTATCGCCGTGGACGCCGCTCGGCACGTCGATGCCCACGCAGTCGAGGCGGCGGTGGCCGATCTCGTCCAGTAGCCCCGCCACCCGACCCTCCAGCGGCCGCGCCAGCCCGGCGCCGAACAGGGCATCAACGATCAACGGGTCGCGCGCCAGCAGCAACGGATCGTCGAGCGGGCGGACCGGTCCCCGCCAGCGGCCGGCATTGACCGCGGCATCGCCGCGCAGCTTGCCGGCGTCGCCGAGCAGCCCGAGGCGCACTGGCCAGCCTTCCGCCTGAAGCAGGCGGGCGACGACGAAGCCGTCGCCGCCGTTGTTGCCGGGGCCGCATAGCACGGCGACCGGCTGTGGCCGCCAGCGCTGGCGGATCGCCGCCGCCACCGAACGGCCGGCGGCCTCCATCAGGCTCAGCGACGGCACTCCCGATGCCGCCGCGGCGGCATCGGCACGGTACATCTCATCGACACTGAGCAGGGTGCACGGCAGCATGGGGCGGGATCCGGATCGGGTGCGGGCGGCGACAAATCATAGCTCCGGCGATGATCTGGCGGAATGCCGACGCGGGACTTATAACCGGCTGATGGCAAGATCCACCTGCCGCGCCGCTTTTCAAGTGTTGGTGATCCCGACCCTCCGGGTCTCCGCGAGTCGGCGGCGATGAAGGTCGTCGTCCTGGGAGCGGGCGTTATTGGCGTGACCACCGCCTGGTGGCTGGCGCGCGAAGGCGCCGACGTCGTCGTGGTCGAACGTCAACGCGGCCCGGCGCTGGAAACCAGCTTCGCCAACGGCGGCCAGATCTCCGTCAACCACGCGACACCGTGGGCGGCTCCTTCGACGCCGTGGAAGGCGCTGAGGTGGCTGGGCAGGGTGGACGCCCCGCTGCTTTTCCATCCCCGCTTCGATCCACCGCTGTTCGCTTGGCTCACCCGCTTTCTCGCCAACTGCACTCGGGAACGGGTCCGGCTCAACACCGAGCGGATCCTGCGGGTCGCGCTCTACAGCCGCCGGCTGCTCGGTCTGGTGCGGGCCGAGACGGACATCGCCTATGATCGCCTCGGCCGCGGCATTCTGCACATCTTTCGCGATCGGGCCGAGTACGACGCGGCGCTGCCGTCGGTAGAACTGATGAGCCGGCTCGGCTGCGAGCGCCGCATCGTCGATGCCGCCGGCTGCGTTGCACTCGAGCCGGCACTAGCGACGGTCGAGCGCGACCTCGTTGGCGGCATGTTCAGCCCCAACGACGAGAGCGGCGATGCCTATGCCTTTACCGTTGGGCTGGCGGAGAAGGCGCACGAGCGGGGGGTGATGTTCCTGTGGAACGAGACGATCAGCCGGCTGCGGGCATCCGGCGATGCGATCGCCGCGGTGGAGACCAAAAGCGGCGAGGAGATCACCGGCGACGTCTTCGTGGTGGCCCTGGGCAGCTATGCGCCGCTGATGCTGAAGCCGCTTGGCATCGCTTTGCCGGTCTACCCGGCGAAGGGTTACTCGGTGACCATTCCCATCGCCGGCCACGCCGGGGTGCCGACCGTCAGCCTGATCGATGATGCCTACAAGATGGTCTACAGCCGCCTCGGCGAGCGCCTGCGCATTGCTGGCACGGCGGAGTTCACCGGCTACGATGCGACAGTGACGCCGCGGCGGGCGCGCTTCCTGCTGGAGACGGCGATGAAGCTGTTTCCCGACGGCGGGGATGCGTCGCGCGCCGAATTCTGGGCGGGGCTGCGGCCGTCGACGCCGGACGGCGTTCCGGTAATCGGCAGGGCGCCGCGGTTCCGTAACCTCGTGCTCAACAGTGGCCACGGCACCCTCGGCTGGACGATGGCCGCGGGCACCGGCCGCCTTGCCGCCGATCTCGCCCTCGGCCAGCCGACGGAGATTCCCCTCGACGGCCTCGGCCTCGAGCGCTTTGGCTGACGGTCGGCGCACGCGATGCGGGACAACTGCTCACGAGATCCTCGGGCGCGCCCGGCGCCGGCCCGGCATCGCATCCGCTGATGTTCCGCCCGTCCGATCAACTGATGCTGGCGGTGATCTTCGGATCGATCGCCCTCGGAATATTTGTGCCGTCGTTCGGCCGGCTGTTCGACGGGGCACCGCTGTGGTGCATGATGGCGGTGCTCTACATCAGTTTCCTGTCGATCCGGCTCGTCGATGTCTGGGAGATTCTCGGGCGCGATTTCGTGCAGGTGATTTATTTCGCTGCGATCAAGCTTGTCGCCCTGCCGGTTGCGATCTTTGCCCTGTTCAGTGTGGTGCTGCCGGAGTACGCGCTGGCGGCGCTGCTGCTGAGCGGCATATCGACCGGCGTCGTCTCGGTGTTCTTTGCCGGGCTGGTGCAGGCGAACGCACCCCTCGTCCTGGTGATGATCGTTGTCACCTCTCTGCTGGTGCCATTCACGTTGCCGACGCTGGTCATCCTGCTCGCCGGCAAGATGATCAGCATCCCGTTCGTGGCGATGGCGCGGCTGCTCGGCCTCGTCATCTTCGTCCCGATCCTGGTCGCGGAACTCACCCATCGTTTCGCACCGACGCTGGGTGCCCGGATCCGCCACCGTCAGCAGCCGATCTCGCTGGTGCTGTTCGCCGCGACCAATCTTGGTGTGTTCGCCCGATACTCCGATTTTCTGCGCGAGCGGCCCGAGACCCTGCTGACCGCCGTCCTCGTCGGGGTGGCGCTGGCCGCCGGGTACTTCGTCCTGGGTCTTGTTTGCGCGTGGTCGCTGGCCGTCGCCGAGAAGCTCGCCTTCATCATCGGCTTTGCCATCATGAACAATATTCTTGTGGTTGTCTTTGCCACGCAGTTCTTTTCACCGCTGGAACCGACGGTGGCGGCAATGTACACCATCCCGTTCTTTTCGATGATCCTGCCGCTGCGCCTCTATCGGCACCGCCATCCGGTGGGCAATCGAGAAGACACGCAGTAATTCATGATTGGTCGGACGGGCTTCGATCAGGCCGGCTTTCGCCGATCTCGAAGTTCGCCATGATCTCCAACGCCCGGACCAGCGCCGAGTGGTCCCAGGCTTTGCCGCCGTGCGCGGCGCAGGCGTTGAACAACTCCTGCGCTGTCGCCGTGTTCGGCAGCGAAATCCCGAGCAGCCGGGCGCTGGATAGGGCGAGGTTGAGGTCCTTCTGATGCAGCTCGATGCGGAAGCCGGGATCAAAGGTGCGCTTGACCATGCGATCGCCGTGCACCTCGAGGATTCTTGAGGAGGCGAAGCCGCCTGTCAGCGCCTCGCGGACGCGCGCCGGATCGGCGCCGGCCCTGGCCGCGAACAACAGCGCTTCGCCCACCGCCTCGATGGTGAGTGCGACGATGATCTGATTGGCGACCTTGGCCTTCTGGCCGTCGCCGTTACCGCCGACCAGGGTGATGTGCTTGCCCATCGCGTCGAGCAGTGGCTTGACCTTATCGAACGCCTCCTGCGGACCGCCGGCCATGATCGAGAGGGTGGCGTTCTTCGCTCCCACCTCGCCGCCAGAGACCGGCGCGTCGATATACGCGCAGCCGAGGCCATCGACGCGCTGGGCGAAGGTCTTGGTCGCAATGGGGGAGATCGAGCTCATATCGACGACGATCTTGCCGGGCGACAGGCCTTCAGCGATGCCGCCCGCGGCGAACAGGGCGGCTTCGACGTCCGGCGTATCCGGCACCATGGTGATGACGATCTCGGAGCGCTCGGCGACTTCCCTGCCGCTGGCGCAGGCGGTGCCGCCGGCAGCAACCAGGTCTTCCGGCACGCTCCTGCGGGTGAAAAGGAAGAGCTGGTGACCGGCCTTGATGAGGTTTGCGGCCATGGGCTTGCCCATTATGCCGAGACCGACGAACCCGACTTTGCTCATCTTCTACCCTCGTTGTTGCTGGCACGTGCGTCGCGACGACGCGCTCGACGGTCGGCAAGCCGAGGCCGGCGCTACTGCGCGCTGACTATGAAAACCCCCGTGGGCGGCCCGCTCCTCAATCGCCGTTTGCCGAATTCGACGGCGCCCATCGTCCGCGCCATCGCCTGTTCGCTGAGGCGCAAGCCCAGGCCGGGCGGTTGGGGACATCACCCGCCTCCTCTTGATCTTCAGCCGCTCGTTGAGCATCGGCTCCAGCCATAGCACTGAACGGAATCGGAGAGCCTCGTCATCATCAAGCCGCACTCGGGACCGATGTCGTCGCCATCGACGTCGAATGGGCGGCCGAGGCGAGATTTCTCAGAGAAGCGACACGGTCGCCAACGCCATTGTGCGGGGCACGCTTCGCCGATACCGGCGAGGCGCCGGACGGAGCGGGGGCACTACACGGGGAGCCGATCCATTGTCTGCGCGCGCAACAATCGTAAGGCGACGCCTCAGGTAGGGGCCGCCTCCGGGTAAGGAGCGAAGCGATCGAGTACGTAGCTGGCCATTCCTCTCGCCAGTTCTTCCTCGCCGTAGAAGACCGCGCCCAGTCCCTCCTTGCGCAGAAGCTGGGATTCCTTCTCGGTGTGCGTGCGCAGGACGATCTCGATCCGCGGATTGAGGAGGCGGGCGGTCTCCGCCATCTTGCGCACGCCGATGGGATCCGGCGTCGCGATGACCAGCATCGCCGCCTCGGCGATGTGCGCCTGGATCAGCACCGCTGGCTCGGCAGCGTTGCCGGAGACGGCGGCGATGCCGCGCTTGCGCAGTGCCTCGACCTCCTCGCGGTTCTGCTCGACGACGACGTAGGGAAGGCCGCGCTCGGCGAGGGCCGCGGCGATGCGGAGGCCGACGCGGCCGTAGCCGACGAGGACGACCTGTCCGGCGAGGTATTTCTCCGCGGTATCCCTCGGCAGTTCGGCATAGGGATCGTCGCGTGCCTCCAGCTCTCGCGCCTTGTCCGAGTGGCTGAGGACCCAGTTGCGCATGGGATCGATCAACGTGAAGACGAACGGGTTGAGCGCAATCGAGATCAGCGCCCCGGCGAGCACCAAGCTCATCCCTTCCGCCGGCAACAGCCCCAGCGAGAGGCCGAGGCCGGCCAGGATGAAGGAAAACTCGCCGATCTGCGCCAGGCTGGCCGCGACGATCATCGCCGTGTTCAGGGGATAGCGGAAGGTAAGGACCAGCGCCATCGCCGCGGCCGACTTGCCGATGACGATGATCGCCACCACCCCCAGCACATGCCACGGCTCGTTCCACAAGACCGTGGGATCGAACAGCATGCCGACGGAGACGAAGAACAGCACCGAGAAGGCGTCGCGCAGCGGCAGCGATTCCTCGGCGGCGCGGTGGCTGAACTCCGACTCGCGCATCACCGTGCCGGCAAAGAACGCGCCGAGGGCGAAAGACACGCTGAACAGCTGGGCGGCGCCATAGGCAATGCCGATGGCGGCGGCCACCACCAGCAAGGTGAACAGTTCGCGCGATCCGGTCTTGGTCACCTGCCACAGCAGCCACGGCAGCAGCCGGCGGCCGACGACAAGCATCAGGGCGATAAACGCGCTCACTTCCAGCAGGGTCCGGCCAATCAGCCAAGCCTTGGTGGCGGCGCTGCCGGTGGCATCGCCGCTCAGGACATCGGCGAAGGACGGCAACAGCACCAGTACCAGGACGGTGGCGAGATCCTCCACGACCAGCCAGCCGACGGCGATGCGGCCGTTCATCGTCTCAAGGATGCCACGCGCTTCGAGCGCCTTCAGCAGCACGACGGTGCTGGCGCAGGACAGCGAGAGGCCGAAGATCAGCGCCGCGCCCAGGTCCCATTGCCACCACCAAGCCATCAGCATGCCGAGGAGTGTGGCGAGCGTCATCTGCACAACGGCGCCTGGCACGGCGACGCGTTTTACTGAGAGCAGGTCGGTGAGGGAGAAGTGCAGGCCGACGCCGAACATCAGCAGCATGACGCCGATTTCCGACAACTGCGAGGCGATGTCGACGTCGGCGACCATGCCGGGTGTGGCCGGGCCGAGGAGTATGCCGGCCAGCAGATAGCCGACGAGCGCCGGGATCCTGAGCCGTTCAGCGGCAAAGCCGAAGATCAGCGCGAGGCCGAAGCCGGCGGCCACGGTGGTGATCAGCGAGGTGCTGTGCTCCATGGGTTCCCTTGATCATCGCGACGCCGCAAGAAAGTCCTCGATGACTGTATAGTGCCGTTTGGCCGCTGCCCGAAGGGGAACGCATCCGGTCTCGACATCTAGCCAGGCGCAGGCGTCCTGGCGCGGCCTGGACAGGGGCGACATCGGTCCGCGTCGGGCGTGGCTCTGCCGACAACCGTATGGAGAACGCCTCCTCGCCCCAGCGGAGGAGGAGCGCCAGCGCTACCGTTCCTCGTCACGGGGCGGCTGCCTGTACAGCGGCAGCAGGCGGTGTTCGGAAAGGTCTCTGAGAACCTGCTGCTCGCAAATGCGGGCGACGGTGCGGGCGGCGGCCCAGGGGGTGGAGTTGCGGCCCCGTCAGGCGCGGAGGCCGTGCCGGCAAAAAAATGGCGGGGCAGCACCGATCGCTTGCGCCCGTTTCCCGCCAAATGAAGCCGGGATCGGGCCTGGACGAACGATGCCGTCCCGCCAGTTTCGCCGTGCCAAAGGAAAGCGTCTGATCAGCCGAGACCGAGCTTACCGCGCAGGGTCGACAGATCTTCCGCCAGGGTATTGACCGCCGCCGAAAGCACCTTGCGGTCGGCGTCAGTCAGCTTGTCGTAAGTCTGGAAGCCGTCGGCGGTCTTGTACTTCGCCAAGATCTTGTCGACGGTGGCGAAGTTGGCCTCGACTTTCTCCACGAAGGCCCTGTCGTCCGTGCCGAGCAACGGCCGGAACAGCTCGAAGATCTTGCGCGAGCCATCGAAGTTGGCCTGGAAGTCCCACAGGTCGGTATGGCTGTAGCGGTCTTCCTCGCCGGAGATCTTGGTCGCCGCGACCTCTTCCATCAGTACCGCGGCGCCGCCTACCACCTTGTCGGGCGGGAAGGTCAGCGAGGCGATGCGCTTCTGCAGCTCGAGAACGTCGGCCATCAGCTTGTCGGCGTAAGGCGCGAGGCCCGCGGTGCTGTTCTGCTCGAACAGGCCGTACTCGATGCGATGGAAGCCGGTGAAGCCCGAATCCTTCTCCGCCTGCTCGTGGTCGTCGGCGCGCGAATCGATGGCGGCATCGAGGTCGCTGAACAGCTCGGCGATGGGCTCGATCGCCTCATAGGAGGTTCGCGTCGGCGCGAACAGGGCCTTGGCCTTGGCGACGTCGCCCGCCTTCACCGCGTCGGTGAAGGCGCGGGTGTCGGTCACCAGCTCCCGGACTTTCCCGGTGACGTAGATCTTATAGTCGGCGACTGGCGCGACGAGAGCGCGGGGTTCGACGGCGGCATTCGCAGGAACCAAAATCGCTGTGTTTGCAAAGGCACAGGCGATGGCGATGAAAGCGGCAGAGCCGATATCGCGACTAAGTCTGATTTGCATGTAAAGGCCACCTCTCTCCTGTCTGAAGTTCGCCGACTATCCGTTGGCGTCGATGAGGCCGGCCGCGGCGAGGAGTCCCCGGCCGAGAAAATCGGTGTCGTCGACGACACCCGGAAGCGTGAAGAAGAACCCCCCGCCGACCGGCTTGATGTACTCCTCCAGGGGTTCGCCATCGAGGCGCTGCTGCACGGCGATGAAGCCGCGATCGAGATCGTTCTGATAAGCGATGAACAGCAGCCCCTGGTCGAGCTGGCCTGCCTTGGTGATGCCGTTGGAATAGTTGAACGGGCGGCGCAGGATCAGGTTTTTCCGAGCTTCTTTGGTGCGCGGATTGGCAAGGCGGATGTGCGCATCGAGGGGCGTGATCTCGCCTTTCGGGTCTGCAGCGAAATCGGGGATATCACCCTCGTAGCCGCCGGACAGCGGGGCGCCGCTGGCCTTCTGCCGGCCGATAATGCGCTCCTGCTCGCGCAGCGGCGTCCGGTCCCAGCGCTCGACGAAGTTGCGGATGATGCGGACAACTTGGTAGCTGCCGCCGCGTGCCCATTCCGGCTCGTCCTGGCCGGCGCCGACCCACACCATCGCATCCATCGTCGCCGGATCACCGGCATCGGGGTTAGCCGAGCCGTCGCGGAAGCCGAGGAAGTTACGGGCGCTTTCAGGCGTCGCTCCGGCCTGGGGGGGCAGGGCCGGCACCGAGCCTTCTTGCATCCAGCGCAGCACCAGCAGGTCGGGAATCGTTTTCAGAATGTCGCGCAGCGCATGGATGTTAGTATCGGCGGTGTTGGCGCAGAACTGCAGCGACAGATCGCCGTGGCAGCGGGCCGCATCCGGCGCATCGTTGGGAAAGCGGATCATCCGCAGCAGCCGCCGCGGCTTCTGTTCGCCAAGGCCAAATCGCTGGTCGAACATCGAGGCGCCGAGTGAGACGGTGATGGTAAGGTTGTCCGGGAACACCACCGGCCCGAGCAGGCCGGAGTCCACCGGCGGAAAGCGCGGGTCGAGCTCCGGCGGCGTGCCGCCCTGCATCAGGAAAGCGCAGCGGGTGGTCAGCGTGCGGAACAGGCGGACCAGATCTTCCGGCATCGGCGCCAGCACATCGAAGCTGGCAACGATGCCGGTGGCGGGGCGTGGGGTGACGATCCCGGCCTGATGCACGCCGTAGAACGCTTGCCGCTGCTGGGTCTGATCGCTGAGCGGGGCACGGGCAACATTGTCGGGTTCGGTCGCTGCGGCAGCGGTGCCGGCAGCGGTCAGCGTGCCGGCGGCGGCGCCGAGGCCGAGCAGCAGTTGCCGCCGGTCGAGCCCGGCCAGAGGGGACGCACGGTTAACGGTGCCGCGATCTCGGGGTGTCATCCCTGTTCTTCCTTCCCTTAGCTCAGCCCGAGGGCGGCGTTCAGCCGGGCCATGGCTGCGGCGAGGTCGCGCAGCTGTGTCGCCAGGGCGGCGCGTTCGTCGCCGCCGATGCGATCGTATGGGACAAAGCCGTCGCCCTGGTGGTAGCGGGCGAGCGCCGCCTCGACTTCGCCGAACTGCCGCTCGAGGTCAGCGGCAAGGGTGGGATCGAGCGGCGCCGCCAGTGGCCGCAGAAGGTCGACGACCTTGCGGCTACCCGCCAGAGTCGCTTCGAAGTCGGAAAGGTCGCTGTGGGCGTAGCGGTTGTCGCTGCCGTCGATCTTCTGGTCGGCAATCCGCTCGACGACCCGCTGTGCCCCCGCTGCCAGCGCCTCCGGCGGCAGGTCGAGCGTACGGACCCGCTGGCGGAGGCTGGCGACGTCCGCCAGCAGCTTATCGCCCACCGCCGCCAGTCCATCGGTGCTGTTCTGCGCGAACAGGCCCCATTCCAGCCGGTGGAACCCGGTGAACCCGGGGTCCTGCTCCCGCCGCTCGAAGTATTCGGCGCGGGCGTCGATGGCGGCATCTAGATCGGCAAAGCGGTCTGCCACCGGTCCCATCCGCTCGTAGGACACGCGGGCGGGCGCATAGAGGGCTTTCGCCCGGGCCAAGTCGCCGGCCTTGACCGCTGCGACGAAGCGCCCGGCTCCCTCGACCAGGGCGGCGCTCTCCAGCGTGAGGTAGACCTGGTACTCGGCGAGCGGCCCGATGAAGGCGACCGGCGGCGGGCCCCCCGCCGCCTTCATCGCCTCGCTTTCGGCGGACGGGGTGACGTGCAGCGTGCCGCGGGGGTTGCTGAGCAGGCCGCAGGTGATGGTGAAGGTGCCGGGTGCCAGCTTCGCGGTCAGCGTCTGGGTGAAGCCGGGCGCGATGTTCTCGCGCTCCTCGACCACCATCACCCCGTCCAGGATCTCCCATTCCACGGCGCGGTCGGAGGCGTTGACGATGCGGAAGGTATTGCGGCCGGCTGGCACCGTCAGCGCGTTCGGCTCGCAGGTGCGGCCGGTGATGGTGACCGTCGTCACGGCCTCGCCGCCGTCGCGCGCCTCGTGCCTGGCCGTGCGCGACGCGAGGTAGAAGGCAATTCCGCCAGCGACCACCAGCACCGCGGCGGCGGCGACAGCCATCTTCATGGCAGCGCTGGGAGGCCGCCGCTCGGGCGCCGGCGCCGGTCCGGATGTGGGTGTCATGCGTTGGATCTTTCCCCTGGGGCTGGTCGTGCCGGCGGCCGCGACGGCGCAGCACCCGCCGGGCGTAGAAAGGCGAACAGCGTTACCGACAGGAAGACGATATACGCGAGCACCTCTCCCACCGCTGGCGTGTCGTGATAGCCGAAGATGCCGGCGAAAACCGAGCCAAGCAGGCTGTCCATCGGCAGCACGCCGCTGACGTCGAAGGCGACGGCCTGCAGATGATTCCACACGCCGGCCTCGTGCAGCGCCCGGAGCGAGCCGGCGAGGATGCCGGCAGCGACGATCAGCACGAAGATGCCGGTCCAGCGGAAGAAGCGGCGGAGGTCGAGGCGCAGGCCGCCGGCGTAGATCCCCCACCCGATCGCGATCGCTGCGGCGATGCCGAGCAGGGCTCCCAGCGGGGCCGCCGCGCCGCTGCTCTGCTGAAAGACGGCGAGCAGGAAGAAGACGGATTCCAGCCCTTCGCGGGCGACGGCGAAGAACACCATGCCGACCAGCGCCCAGCCCCTGGTGCTGCTGCCGTCACTGGTGGCGAGCGCGGCATCGACCGAGGCGTGCAGCTCGGCCTTGATCGAGCGCGCCGCCTTGCGCATCCAGAACACCATGGTGGTGAGCACGAACACGGCGACGAACCCAACCAGCGCCTCGAACAACTCCTGCGCCTTCTGCGGGAACTCGGCGCTGGCGACCTGCAGCGCGGCACCGACGAACAGCGAGAGGGCAACGGCGAGGAGGATGCCGACCCAGACCGCCGGCATCCAGGCACCGTGCCCCGTCTGCTTCAGATAGCCGGCAACGATGCCGACGATCAGCGCCGCTTCGATCCCCTCGCGGAGCATGATGAGAAAAGGAACGAGCATTGGCGGCCCTTCACACCCCGGCCGGACAGCCGCGGAGCGCGCGGCCGCGGTTGCCGCTGCCGATCGCGGTGCAAGAAGACGGGGATGGCCGGGGAGCACCCGGCCACGATGGCTGGGCATGGCCGGCGCACCGCCGGCTGACGGTGCCGTCATGCGCGGAGCGGATCCGCACACCCCCGCTTATCCCCCGGCTGCGGGACCCACGGCAAGGTAGGCGGAACCGGGACGAGCCCGACCCCAGCGGTGCATCGGGGGGAAATTGGCTTTGGCGCAAGGCACCGCGGTCGGCCAACGGGCCGAGCCCGTCGGTGGCGGGTGGAAGCCGCCGCTGCAGGCAGGGTACCGCCGGCCGGCGCCGGCCGCCTTGCATCCGCGATGGGCGCAGGAAGCTACGCATTTTCGGGAACGATGGCGGCTTCGGGCCGGCGCAGCATCTTCTCGACCGAGCCGGCGTGGGTCTCCTCCTCGACGATCAGCCGCCGCGCGTACTCTTCGAGAAGCACCGAGCGACCGTTGACCCGGCGGAGCAACTCCTCGTAGAGGCGCCGCCCGAAATCCTCATGGGCGAGCGATTCCCGCAGGATCGAGCCGATGTCGTGGCTGTAGGTCTCCAGCAGCGGACCGACCTTCAGCGACAGCCTGCCGCCCAGCTGGGTGACCAGCTCCCCCGCCTCTTGGGCGTGCCGCAATCCCTCGTCGGCCTGTTGCCGCAGCCACTTGGTGATGGGAATGCGGCTGTAGCCGGCAACCATCAAGGCATAGTGCGTGTAGCGGATCACGCCGGCGAGTTCCGTTTCCATGATGTGGTTGAGAATGGAAATGACCGGTTCCTTGTCACTGTCAGCAAGTGCCATGGGATGTCGCGTCCTCTGATGACTGTGGATAGCAACCGGTCCCCGGGTCGTGCCGTTGACTGCGATGGCTTCGTCAGTGCGGAGACGGCCGCCTTCCCCGCCGCGGACCGCTGGGAGGGGGAGGGGGTGCCGGCGCGGGCGTCCCTCCCTGCCGGGGGATCCTGCGGGTCGCAACGAAGTCTCTCATGTGGACGAGGATCGAAGCGAGGGCTTTCGGGTCGAGGCTGCGCCAGATGATCATGGCCGTTGCGTCCCGTTCCAGGGGCTGTCGCTGAACGTTCCCTCGCCCGGGTAGCGGCGGCGCATGCCGTCGAGGAAGGCGAGTTCGGATTCCATGCGGACGATTTCGTGGCGCACTTCGCACCACGCCGATCCGACAGGCGGCGGCAAGCGCTTCAGACGCCGCAGCCGGCGGATGGCATCACGGTAGAGGCGGGCGAGCTTTTCTCCGTCGCCCCGCCGCTCGGCCGGCGGCAGGTGGTGGAGGAAACACAGCTTGGCACTCATGCAGGCGCGGATGTAGCCGCCGCACGAGGGACCGATTGGTTGCCGCAGCAGATCGACAATGGCGGCCCGTCCGGCCGGCGTCGTCTCCAGGGCGACGTGGGTGATATCGCCGTTACAGCGCACCGGCTGCAGCAGCCCTTTCAGGATCGCGCGCTCTGCGCACAGGCGGATGGTATCGGCGGTCGGGTGCCAGTCCTGCGGCGCCAGCATGCGGGCGACGCCCACAATCTCCTCCACCGAAGCGGGACCACTGTCCGCGGAGCCGAGAACGACGAGAAGGGCAACGTCGGAAGGTTCCATGAGCAAACGCCAGTACCAGGACGGGGTTGCGAGTGCGAGTGACTTGCAATAGCCTGACGGCTGATCCGCGGGCCGTCAAGCGGAATACGAGTTTGCGGGGCGAGAGCCTGGCGTCTCCGCCGAAGGTAGGGGCGCCCAGGGCTGGAACCTGTCCGAATCCGGGCCGTCGATGGAGCCGGAGGGTGGATATGGAAGAGCGACGACGGCTTGGCCCGCCGGTCGCGCGCTGTCGCGCCTGCGCTGCTTGACACCCTCGGGCGGTAGGGGATAGATCCTCGCATCCCGGCCGGTCGGCGGTCGTCCGGGGGTGTAGCTCAGTCGGTTAGAGCGCCGGCCTGTCACGCCGGAGGCCGCGGGTTCGAGTCCCGTCACTCCCGCCACCCGCCGCCTTTCGACCGAAAGGCTCACGAGGATCGCGTGTCGCCACTTCTCATCGAATACCTGCCCATCCTCATCTTTCTCGGGCTGGCGGTCCTCATCGCCGGCGGGGCGGTGGGAGCGTCGTACATCGTCGGCGGCGAGCGTCCCGACCCGGAGAAGAACGCCGCCTACGAGTGCGGTTTCGATCCGTTCGAGGATTCGCGCGGCAAGTTCGACGTCCGCTTCTACCTCGTCGCCATCCTGTTCATCGTCTTCGACCTGGAGGTCGCCTTTCTCTTCCCGTGGGCCGTAGCCCTCGGAGATATCGGCGTTTTCGGCTTCTGGTCGATGATCCTTTTTCTCGCAATCCTGACCGTCGGATTTATATACGAGTGGCGGAAGGGAGCACTCGAATGGGAGTGATTCAGGACCCGAAGTCGGGCGTGGTGGTGCCGCCGAGCGGCGATGTCGACGATCTGTGGAAGGGTGTCACCGACGCGGTGCAGGAAAAGGGCTTCCTGCTCACGCAGCTGGATAACGTCGTCAACTGGGCGCGCGCCGGCTCGATGTGGCCGATGACCTTCGGTCTCGCCTGCTGCGCCATCGAGATGATGCACGCCTACGTCAGCCGCTACGATCTCGACCGGTTCGGGGTCGTGCCGCGGCCCAGCCCCCGCCAGTCCGACGTGATCATCGTCGCCGGCACGCTGACCAACAAGATGGCGCCGGCGTTCCGGCGGGTCTACGACCAGATGGCCGAGCCCCGCTACGTCATCTCCATGGGTTCGTGCGCCAACGGCGGCGGCTACTACCACTACTCCTACGCGGTCGTCCGTGGCTGCGACCGGGTAGTGCCGGTCGACATCTACGTACCCGGGTGCCCACCCACGGCGGAGGCGCTGGTCTACGGCATCCTTCTGTTGCAAAAGAAGATAAAGCGTACCGGAACGCTGTGGCGCTAGCCGCAGTCTCGGAAACTCGCAGGACATCAATGGATCTGGCACTTCGCGACCTTGGCGAATACGTGCAGGCGGCGCTGCACGAGGTGGTTCTGTCGGTCGACATCGACCGCGATGAACTGATGCTGACGGTGCGCCGTGAGGCCATCGTGCGGGTCCTCAGCTTCCTGCGGGACGACGTGAACTGCCAGTTTAAGCAGCTCATGGACGTGTGCGGTGTCGACTATCCCAGCCGCGAGGACCGGTTCGACGTCGTCTACAACCTCCTGAGCCTGACCCACAACCTGCGCATCCGCGTCAAGGTGCAGACCGACGAGCGCACGCCGGTGCCGACGGTCACGGGCGTCTTCAGCTCCGCCGGCTGGTGGGAGCGGGAGGCGTGGGACCTCTATGGCATCATGTTCCGCGACCATCCCGATCTGCGCCGCATGCTGTCCGACTATGGTTTTGAAGGCCATGCGCTGCGCAAGGATTTCCCGCTCACCGGCTATGTCGAGGTGCGCTGGGACGACGAGCAGAAGCGCATCGTCTACGAGCCGGTGAAGCTGATGCAGGATTTCCGCAACTTTGACTTTCTCAGCCCGTGGGAAGGCGTGCAGGCGCTGCTTCCGGGCGATGAGAAGGCGAAGTCGGGCGAGAAGCGCTGATGGCCGAGACCCAGATCAAGAACTTTACCCTCAACTTCGGGCCGCAGCATCCGTCGGCGCACGGGGTTCTCCGGCTGGTGCTGGAGATGGACGGCGAGACGATCGAGCGCGCCGACCCGCACGTCGGCCTGCTGCATCGCGGCACCGAGAAGCTCATCGAGTACAAGAGCTACCAGCAGGCGGTACCGTACTTCGACCGGCTTGACTACGTTTCCCCGCAGAATCAGGAGCATGCCTTCGCGCTGGCGGTGGAGAAGCTGCTGGGGGTGGAGGCGCCGCCGCGCGGCCAGTACATCCGCACGCTCTATGCCGAGATCGGGCGGGTGCTCAACCACATATTCACCGTCTGCGCCTTCGCCATGGATATCGGCGCGATGACGCCGATGCTGTGGGGCTTCGAGCAGCGCGAGATCCTGATGGAGTTCTGTGAGCGGGTCTGCGGCGCCCGCCTGCACATGAACTACTTCCGGCCGGGTGGCGTCTCCCTCGATATGCCCGCCGGTCTCGCCGAGGACATCTGGGCGTGGACGGAGGAGTTCCCCAAGTGTCTTGAGGACCTTGAAGAACTGCTGACCGAGAACCGCATCTTCAAGCAGCGCTCGGTGGATGTCGGCGTCATCGATGCCGCCCAGGCGCTCGACTGGGGGTTCTCCGGCCCCTGCCTGCGGGCGAGCGGGGTCGCCTGGGACCTGCGCAAGGCTCAGCCGTACGATGCCTACGATCGCGTCGAGTTCGATGTGCCGATCGGCAAGCACGGCGACTGCTACGACCGCTACCTCGTGCGCATGTACGAGATGCGCGAGTCTCTGAAGATTATGCAGCAGTGCCTCAACGAGATGCCGTCCGGTCCGGTTCGCGTCGACGACCGCAAGATCTCCGCGCCGCCGCGTGCCGAGATGAAGCATTCGATGGAAGCGCTGATCCATCACTTCAAGCTGTACACCGAGGGCTACCACGTGCCGGCGGGGGAGACCTATACGGTGGTCGAAGCGCCCAAGGGCGAGTTCGGCGTCTACCTCGTCTCCGACGGCACCAACCGTCCTTACCGCTGCAAGATCCGCACGCCGGGCTTCGCCCATCTGCAGGCGATGGATTTCCTATGCCGCGGCCACATGCTCGCCGATGTCGTTGCTGTCCTCGGCTCGCTCGACATCGTCTTCGGGGAAGTTGACCGATGAGTTCGCGCGCAGAGATCGCCGTATCCGGCCCGCCGTTCGCCTTCACCGAGGAGAACTTGGCGGAGGCGGAACGCCACATCGCCAAGTATCCGGATGGCCGGCAGGCAAGCGCACTGCTGCCGCTGCTGCATCTGGCGCAGCGCCAGAACGCTGGTTTCCTTACGCTGCAGGCGCTGGACTACATCGCCGCCTTCCTGCAGATGGCGCCGATCCGCGTGTACGAGGTGGCGACCTTCTACACCATGTTCAAGCTGCACCCGATGGGCCGGCATCACGTCGAGGTGTGCACCAACGTGCCGTGCTGGCTGCGCGGCTCCGACGACATTCTCGCCGCCTGCCGGCAGAAGCTCGGCATCGGTCCCGGCGAAACCACCGCCGACGGGATGTTCACCGTTTCCGAGGCGGAGTGCCTCGGTGCCTGCGTCAACGCGCCGATGATGCAGATCGGCGACGACTACTACGAGGACCTGACGCCGGAGACCACGGTGGCAATCATCGAGGCGCTGGCCCGCGGCGAGACGCCGAAGCCGGGCTCGCAGAGCGGGCGCCGCGGTGCCGAGCCGGCCGGCGGCCTGACGTCGCTGACCAGCATGCCCGGGGAACCGGCAGAAGCCGGCAAGTCCGGCGGAGAAGCTTGATGCTGAAGGATCAGGACCGGATCTTCACCAATCTTTACGGCTTCGGCGAACCGGGAGTGAAGGGGGCGCAGGCGCGCGGCGACTGGGACAACACCAAGGACCTGCTGGCGCGCGGCCGGATGGCGATTCAGGACGAGGTGCGCAAGTCCGGTCTGCGCGGCCGGGGCGGTGCCGGCTTCGTCACCGGCATGAAGTGGTCGTTCATGCCGAAGGAGGCCAGCGATCGGCCGCATTATCTGGTGGTCAACGCCGACGAGGGAGAGCCCGGGACCTGCAAGGACCGGGAGATCATGCGGCACGAGCCGCACAAGCTGGTCGAAGGCTGCCTGCTCGCCTGCGCCGCCATGGGAGCGCATACGGCATACGTCTATGTCCGTGGCGAGTTCTACCGCGAGGCGCAGGCGCTGGAAGCGGCGATCGATCAGGCGCGGGAAGCGGGATTGATCGGGCCCGATGCCTGCGGCTCCGGCTGGGCCTTCGATATGCATGTGCACCGCGGCGCCGGCGCCTACATTTGCGGCGAAGAGACGGCGCTGATCGAAAGCATTGAAGGCAAGAAGGGACAGCCGCGGCTGAAGCCGCCGTTTCCCGCCAACGTCGGGCTCTTCGGCTGCCCGACGACGGTTAACAACGTTGAGACCATCGCCGTCGTCCCGACGATCATGCGACGGGGCGGCGACTGGTTCGCCGGCATTGGTCGGCCCAAGAACACCGGCACCAAGCTCTTTAACATCTCCGGCCACGTGAACAACCCGTGCACGGTGGAAGAGGAGATGGGCATCCCCCTGAAGGAGCTGATCGAGCGGCACGCCGGCGGCGTGCGCGGCGGCTGGAACAACCTGCTGGCGATCATCCCCGGCGGCGCCTCGGTCCCGGCGATGCCGAAGGCGGTCTGCGAGACCGTGCGCATGGATTACGACGGCCTGCAGCAGGCGAAGTCGGGGCTGGGGACGGCCGCGGTCATCGTCATGGACAAGTCGGCGGATCTCGTCCGAGCCATCACCCGCTTCTCCCGCTTCTATAAGCACGAGAGTTGCGGCCAGTGCACGCCATGCCGGGAAGGAACCGGCTGGTTGTGGCGGGTGATGCAGCGCCTCAGCGAAGGCCGGGCGCGCGTCGAGGAGATCGACCTGCTCGACCAGGTCACCCGGCAGATCGAGGGCCACACTATCTGCGCCCTCGGTGATGCCGCCGCGTGGCCGATCCAGGGGCTCATCCGCAATTTCCGCCCAGAACTCGAGCGGCGCATCGCCGAGTATCAGGCGTCCCAGAGCAAGCAAGCCGCGTAAAAGGCGAAACGCACGATGCCGAGGTTGACGATCGACGGACAAGAGGTCGAGGTACCCGCGGGCCTCACGCTGCTGCAGGCATGCGAGAGCGTCGGTATCGAGATCCCGCGCTTCTGCTATCACGAGCGTTTGGCGATCGCCGGCAATTGCCGGATGTGCTTGGTCGGCATGCAGGGCTCGCCAAAGCCGATCGCATCGTGCGCGATGCCGGCGGCGGACGGCATGGTGGTACAGACCAATACCCCCAAGGTGCATGCCGCGCGCAAGGGGGTGATGGAGTTTCTGCTGATCAACCACCCGCTCGACTGCCCGATCTGCGACCAGGGCGGCGAGTGCGACCTGCAGGACCAAGCGCTCTATTACGGCTTCGACCGCGGCCGCTATCACGAGAACAAGCGGGCGGTGAGCGAGAAGAACTTCGGCCCGCTGGTCAAGACCTTCATGACCCGCTGCATCCACTGCACTCGCTGCATTCGGTTCGCCCAGGATGTCGCCGGTGTGCCCGAACTGGGCGCCACCGGACGCGGCGAGGACATGGAGGTCACCACCTATGTCCGCAAGGCGCTGTCGTCGGAGCTGTCGGGCAACATCATCGACCTCTGCCCGGTGGGGGCGCTGACCAGCAAGCCTTATGCCTTCGTCGCCCGGCCGTGGGAGCTGTCGAAGACCGAGAGCATCGATGTGATGGATGCGCTCGGCTGCAACATCCGCATCGACGCCCGCTCGAGCGAGGTGTTGCGGGTGCTGCCGCGGGTCAATGAGGACGTCAACGAGGAGTGGATCTCCGACAAGACCCGCTTTTCGTGCGATGGCCTGCGCCGCCAGCGGCTGGACCGGCCTTATGTTCGTGAGGACGGCAAGCTGCGCCCCGCCACCTGGAACGAAGCCTTTGCCCGCATCGACGCGAAGCTGAAGGGCGTCGCCGGCGAGCGCATCGCGGCAATCGCTGGCGATCTCGTCTGCGCCGAATCGATGCTGCTGCTGAAGCGGCTGATGGAAGGCCTCGGCTCTCCCAACATCGACTGCCGGCAGGATGGCGCCGCTCTGCCGGCGGGGCCACGGTCTGCCTACCTGTTCAATTCGCGGATCGCGGGCATCGACAAGGCGGATGCGCTGTTGCTGATCGGCACCAATCCGCGTCTGGAAGCCTCGGTGCTGAACGCCCGCGTCCGCAAGCGCTGGCGGTCGGGCGAGCTGAAGGTTGCGCTGATCGGGCCGGCGGGCGAGCTCACCTATGAATATGAGCATCTCGGTGAGGATCCGCGGGCGCTCGATGCGCTGGTCGCCGGCGAACACGCCTTCTCCCAGGTGCTGCGCGACGCCGAGCGGCCGATGCTGATCCTCGGCCAGGCGCCGCTGACGCGGCCCGACGGCGCGGCGATCCTCGCCGCGGCGCGCCGGCTGGCCGACGAGACCGGGATGATCCTCGGCACCCGCTGGAACGGCTTCAACATCCTGCATACGGCGGCGGCGCGGGTCGCCGGGCTCGATCTCGGCTTCGTGCCGGGGCAGGGTGGCCGCGATGTCGAGGGTATCCTTTCCGGCGCGCAGGCGGGCGAGATCGACGTGGTCTACCTGCTCGGCGCCGACGAAATCGACACCGGCCGCCTCGGCAACGCCTTCGTCGTCTATCAGGGCCATCACGGTGATGCCGGCGCCCACCGCGCCGACGTCATCCTGCCGGGTGCCGCCTACACCGAGAAGGACGCGACCTGGGTAAACACCGAGGGGCGGGTGCAGCGCGGCTTCTTCGCCTGCCTGCCGCCGGGTCAGGCGCGCGAGGATTGGGCGATCCTGCGGGCGCTCTCGGAAGTGCTCGGGCGGCCGCTGCCGGTGACGACGCTGGCGGATGTGCGCGCACTGCTGTTGGAGGCGGCGCCGACATTCGGCACGCTTGACGCGGTGGTGCCGGCGGCCTGGGGCGAGTTCGGCGAGGCAGGGGCGATCGATGCGGCGCCGCTGCTGCCGGCCATCGACAACTACTACCTGACCAACGCCGTCTGCCGGGCCTCGGTGACGATGGCCAAGTGCGTTGCCACCTTCGGAGATGACGCCAGCATGAAGACGGGCACCCATGGTTGAGTTCTGGTCCGTCTGGATCTGGCCGACCGTCTGGATCGTCATCAAGATCGTCGCGATCGTCCTGCCGCTGCTGCTGGCTGTCGCCTACCTGACCTTCGCCGAGCGCAAGGTCATCGCCGCCATGCATCGGCGCAAGGGACCGAACGTCGTCGGCCCCTTCGGCCTGTTGCAGCCGATGGCCGACGGCCTCAAGCTGTTTCTGAAGGAGACGGTGATCCCGACCGGCGCCAACCGGGCGGTGTTCGTGATCGCACCGATGATCACCTTTATCCTTGCCCTCGTCGCCTGGGCGGTGATCCCGTTCGGCCAGATGAGCGATGGTACCCCGATGGTGCTGGCCGACATCAACGTCGGTATCCTCTATCTCTTTGCCATCTCGTCGCTCGGCGTCTACGGCATCATCATGGCGGGGTGGGCGAGCAACTCGAAGTACGCCTTCCTCGGCGGCATCCGCTCGGCGGCGCAGATGGTGTCGTATGAAGTCTCGATCGGCTTCGTCATCATCACCGTTCTGCTGTGTGTCGGATCGCTCAATCTCTCCCGTATCGTCGAGGCGCAGGCCGGCCCCTGGGGGCTTTTCCACTGGTTCGCGTTCCCGCTGATGCCGATGGCGGTGATCTTCTTCGTCTCCGGTCTGGCCGAGACCAACCGCCATCCTTTCGACCTGCCGGAGGCGGAGGCCGAGCTGGTGTCCGGCTACAACGTCGAGTACTCGGCGATGGCGTTCGCCCTGTTCTTCCTCGGCGAATATGCCAACATGATCCTGATGTCGGCGATGACGTCGGTGCTGTTTCTCGGCGGATGGCTGCCGCCGTTCAACATCGCGCCGTTTACCTGGATACCCGGGCCGATCTGGTTCATTTTAAAGATCGCCGCCTGCCTCTTCGTCTTCCTGTGGGTACGCGCCACCTTGCCGCGCTACCGGTATGACCAGCTGATGCGACTGGGCTGGAAGGTGTTCCTGCCGGTATCGCTTGCTGCCGTCGTCATCGTCGCCGGTGCGCTGATCACCTTCGGCTGGATGCCGGCGCGGGCCGGCTAAAAGGGAAAATCGCCATGTCCTTCATGGATCGCACCGCCCGCGCCTTCCTGCTGAGCGAGCTCGTCTCCGGGCTCGCCCTCACCTTCCGCTACATGTTCAAGTCGTCGGTGACGATCAACTATCCCTATGAAAAAGGCCCGCTCAGCCCGCGGTTTCGCGGCGAGCACGCGCTGCGCCGCTATCCTAACGGCGAGGAGCGGTGCATCGCCTGCAAGCTGTGCGAGGCGATTTGCCCGGCCTTGGCGATCACCATCGAGGCCGAGCCGCGGGCGGACGGCAGCCGCCGGACGACGCGCTATGACATCGATATGGTCAAGTGCATCTACTGTGGCTACTGCCAGGAGGCATGCCCGGTGGATGCCATCGTCGAGGGCCCTAACTTCGAGTTCTCCACCGAAACCCGCGAAGAGCTGCTCTACGACAAGCAGAAGCTGCTGGCCAACGGTGACCGCTGGGAGAACGAAATTGCCGCCAACCTCGCCGCCGACGCGCCATACCGTTGACTGAGCCGCCGCGATCCGACAGAAAAGGGTCGGCGGCTTAACAAATCACCCGGGACCGCCTGCAACCACCCGCACCGCCCCTGTCCCAATCGGAAAGCCGATGATCGTCCAAGCGCTCGCCTTCTATCTCTTCGCCGCGATCGCGATCGCCTCCGGCGCGATGGTCATCTCGTCGCGCAATCCGGTCCACTCGGTGCTGTTCCTGATCCTCGCCTTCTTCAATGCCGCCGGCCTGTTCGTGCTGATGGGGGCGGAGTTCCTGGCGATGATCCTCGTGGTCGTCTATGTGGGGGCGGTCGCGGTGATGTTCATGTTCGTCGTCATGATGCTGGACATCAATTTCGCCGAACTGCGCCAGGGATTCCTGCGCTACCTGCCGATCGGCGGCCTCGTCGGGCTGATCCTGCTGGCTGAACTGCTGATCATCCTCGCCGGATGGCAGCTGGCGCCGGCGGCGACGCAGAGCGAGATGCTGGCGGTGACGCCGCCGCCGGGGGAGATGTCCAACACGATGGCCCTCGGCCAGCTCATCTATACCCACTACATCAACCTGTTCCAGGCAGCCGGGATCATCCTGCTGATCGCCATGATCGGCGCCATCGTGCTGACCCACCGGCGGCGGCCCGGGGTCCGCCGGCAGGATATCGGCCGGCAGCTGCAGCGTCGCCCGGCCGATACCATCGAGGTTCGCAAGATCCCGACGGGAAAGGGCCTGTGATGCTGGCCATCGGTCTGACCCACTACCTGTGGGTAGCGGCGATCCTGTTCGCCATCGGCATCTTCGGCATCTTCCTCAACCGGAAGAACATCATCATCATTCTGATGTCGGTCGAGTTGATGCTGCTGGCGGTCAATATCAACTTCGTCGCCTTCTCCGCACAGCTGAACAACCTGGTCGGCCAGGTGTTCGCCATGTTCGTGCTGACGGTGGCGGCGGCGGAGGCGGCCATCGGGCTCGCCATCCTCGTCGTTTATTTCCGCAGCCGCGGCACCATCGCCGTCGAAGACATCAACACGATGAAGGGGTGAGGGACCGGCGATGACCGTGGCCCTGGTTTTCCTGCCACTGCTCGGCGCGATCATCGCCGGCGCGCTGGCCTTTGTCCGCCATGGGGACAAGCACGGCAAGCACGGGACGGATGCGCTCGCGCAGCGCATCACCTGCGGCGCGCTGCTGGCCTCGATGGTGCTCGCCATCCTCGTCTTCTGGGACGTGGCGGTGAAGGGGAACGCGCATACCGTCGAGATCCTGAGCTGGATTTCGTCGGGCGGCTTCCACATCTCGTGGGCGCTGAAGGTGGACACGCTGACTGCGGTGATGATGCTCGTCGTCACCGTCGTCTCGGCGATGGTGCATGTGTATTCGATCGGCTACATGCACCACGACACCAGCATCCCCCGGTTCATGTCCTACCTGAACCTGTTCACCTTTTTCATGCTGATGCTGGTCACCGCCGACAACCTCGTGCAGATGTTCTTCGGCTGGGAGGGTGTCGGCCTCGCCTCCTACCTGCTGATCGGCTTCTGGTATGACCGGCCGTCCGCCAATGCCGCCGCGATCAAGGCATTCATCGTCAACCGCGTCGGCGACTTCGGCTTCACCCTCGGCATCTTCGCCACCTTCGTGCTGTTCGGCTCGATTCATCTCGACACCATCTTCGCCGCCGCCCCGGCGCACGCGAACACGATGATGCAGGTGTTCGGCACCGAGTTGCACGCGCTGACGCTGATCTGCCTGCTGCTGTTCGTCGGCGCGATGGGTAAGTCGGCGCAGATCGGGCTGCATACCTGGCTGCCCGACGCCATGGAGGGCCCGACGCCAGTCTC
>JAEULG010000151.1 GCA_016793875.1 Rhodospirillales bacterium
CGTCAGCGCATCGGCGATCCACGGCAATAAGTCACAAGGTCAGCGTGAGCAGGCGCTCGCCGCCTTCCGCTCCGGCAACGCCCGGGTGCTGGTGGCGACCGACATCGCTGCCCGCGGCATCGATGTCGAGGGCATTACCCATGTCATCAACTTCGAGCTGCCCAACATTCCGGAAAGCTACGTCCACCGCATTGGCCGCACCGCGCGCGCTGGCGCGGCGGGCGCGGCGATCTCGTTCTGCGATGCCGAGGAGCGCGACCACCTGCGCGGCATCGAGACGCTGATCCGCCGTCGGCTGCCGGCGGAACGTCATGGCGGCAGCAGCGGTGAGCACATCGAAGCTGCTGCTCCCATCCCGGTAAAGCCGACAGCGCGGCCGGCACGCAAGGCAGCGACACCGAGGCCAGTGGACGCGAAGGCCGCTCGGACTGGCTCGCCGAAACCAGCGGATGCGCCGAAGAAGCCGGCGGGAGCAGCGAAATCGCCGAGACCAAAGCGGGCCGGTACTGCCGCTGCGGCCAGCAGGCCGGCCGGCGCGCCGGCAGCGCGGTCGGCCGGGCGCGCCGAGCAGCCGCTGCGGCGGCTGGACGGCATGGGCCGGGTGATGACCGCACCTGTGGAGGCGGAAGCAGCCTCGCGGCACGACCTCTCGCATCTGAGCTTTCTAGCACCGGCCGCGTCAGCGTCCCGGCGCTAAGGCGAGCGCCAGCGGCCGCTGGTCTGGGCGACCGCCCGATTGAGGTTGCACCGGCAGTCCATCGCCCCGATCTCTGGCGGCGATGGACATCTTCATGCGGATCAGGATGGCGCTGTTGCGGCCGGGAATCCTCGCCGCACTCGCCGTTGCCGCTGTCTTGCAGACCGATGCCGCGGCCGCGTCGCCGTTCACCGCTCTCGTCGTATTCGGCGACAGCCTGTCGGATAACGGCAATGCCGGGCGCTTCTCCGACGGGCCGGTCTGGGTGGAGGTACTGGCAGCGTACCTCGGCACCGAGCTGAAGCCCTCGCGCGTTGGCGGCACCAACTTCGCGGTCGGCGGGGCGCGCAGCCACGGCCGGCCAATGGACATCCGCGGGCAGCTCTATGCGTTTATGACCGGCCGCCACGGTCTGGTGGATGCTTCTGCGCTGTTTGTAATCTACGGCGGCGCGAACGACCTGCTGGCCGCCGGCTGCGATGCCCGGGAGACCGCGGCGAAGACCGGTGCCGCTGCCATCGCTGCCACTGCCGGCGATCTCGCTGCCGCTGGTGCCACCCATATCCTTGTCCCCAACCTTCCCGATCTTGGTGCCTCTCCGATCGTCCGCCTGCAGGGCGCCGCTTGCGCGCGGCGGGCCCGGCAGATGACCCGCAGCTTCAATGCAGCGCTGGAACAGGAACTGCGCCGGGTCGAGCGGCGCTCCGGCGTCCGCATCGTTCGCGTCGATGCTTACGGGATGGCGGAGGAGATCATGGCCAACCCCGGAAAGGCAGGCTTTGCCGATGTCAGCACGCCGTGCCAGCAGGGGTCCTGCGCGGGGGCGCTGTTCTGGGACCAGCTGCATCCGACGGCGCGGGCCCATGCGCGAATGGCGGCGGAGGCTGTGGCGGCACTGGGTCTGCGGGATTGACGACGGCGTGCGCCGTCAACTGCGGACTGCGGCAAGCGGCGCCAGTTGTGCGACCTGCGCGAGGTCGGCGACGAAAGCCTGGTATTCTTGCGCTCGCGCGCGCTCATCAGGCAGGCGCAGCAGATAGGACGGATGCACGGTGACGCGTACGTCGTGATGAATATCCAAAGTCAAGCTCCGGCCCCTGCTGGTTCCGATGCGCAGGTCGCGTCCCGCAAGAGCGCGGGCGGCGGTCGCACCGAGCGCCACGATAGTTTGCGGTGCGACGACAGCGATCTCCCGCTGTAGCCATGAACGGCAGGCGTCGATCTCGATGGCGTTGGGCTTCTGGTGCAGGCGCCGCTTGCCGCGCATCACGAACTTGAAGTGCTTGACTGCGTTGGTGACATACACCGCCCGGCGATCGAGCCCGGCGTCGCGCAGCGCCTCATCGAGCAGCATGCCGGCGGGTCCGATGAACGGCCGCCCGGTGAGATCCTCCTGGTCGCCCGGCTGTTCGCCCACCAGCATCAGCGGTGCCGGCACCGGGCCCTCGCCGAACACCATCTGGCTGGCGGGGGCGTATAGCGGGCAGGCACGGCAACCGGCGGCATCACGGCGAAGCGTGTCGATGTTTCCGATTTCAGTTTCCAACAGCATCGTTGGGCCCTCCTTCGGTCCGGGCTCCGCTGTCATGGCAAGGCCGGCCGCCGCTGCCGCCTTGACCATGGCCTCGGCGCGGGCGGGTGCGTCGCGGCAGAGTGATGGGATCAACGCCGCTTCCGGCAGATTGTGCCAATAGCGTTGCGGCATCTGGCTGCGCATTGCCTTCGGCTTCAGCCGGGCCGGATTGAAGATGCTGGCGTAGTAGCGCCGCCAGAGATCGTCGATGGCGTCATCGTCGGCCGGCTCCCCTCCGGCGTGGCCGGCAGCGAAGCTCAGGGCTTCGCCATCCCAGTGCGCGCAGCGACGGGGGGTCAGGATGGACCAGCGCATATCGGAGAAACGCCGCACGAAGAACGGCGCAGCCTTCTCGACGATGTGGTGGGCCGGCTCGAACCAAGCCACGGACATCTCGCCATCGTCATCTGTTACCGTCCGGAAGCGGACGAAGGCGTGCATCTTGTGGATGTCGCGGCGCACCGCTGCCGCCATCACCTCGGCCCGGCGCAGCAGCGGATCGGCCGCCACCGCCAGCAGCTTCGGCTCGCCGTGGGTCAGCCGCCACAGCAGGTGGTAGAGGACGGCCAATCGCGCCGGATCGCTGTGCAGGATCGCGTCTTCGGCCAGCGCGATGAAACGGCGTGGCACCGGCGGGCCGGCTCCGGCGGAGTTCCCCGCGGCAGCGGCGCTGTCCGGCTGCTCCGGGATGAGGGTAAACAGGTCGCGCTCAGCGCCGCTGATGCTCCAGGCCACCTGCCCCGGCGGCAGACCTTCCAGCAGCAGCGCCCTCGCCTGTGCCCGCCAGCCGGCAAGGTCCGTCTCAGAGGCCAGCACGACCGGGCGCACGTTCATCGAGACGACGGGAACAGCTGGAGCTGCTGCGGTCGTGGCGCGAGGTGCGCGCGCAGGTTGGCATCCTCCAGCCCACGCGGCACGCCGCTCGCGCCGGCGGCCAGCACAAATGCGCGTACCGTGCGCAGCGGCACCCTCAGGCGCTGGAGATCCTCCAGGCGGACGGCGCGAACGCGGCGCATGGCGATGATCCGCTCGACCGTGCGCTTGCCGAGGCCCGGCACGCGCAGCAGCAGAGCGCGGTCGGCCCGATTCACATCGACCGGAAACTGCCCCCGATGGTGCAGCGCCCAGGCCAGCTTCGGGTCGATGTCGAGATCGAGCATCCCGTTGCCGTTCTCGGTGATTTCCGCGGTGGCAAAGCCGTAGAAACGCAGCAGCCAGTCGGCCTGGTACAGGCGGTGCTCGCGCAGCAACGGTGCCGCCTGCAGCGGAAGCAGCGCCGAGGCGTCGGGGATTGGGCTGAACGCCGTATAGTACACCCGCCGCAGCCGGAAGCGGTCGTAGAGCCGGCTGCTGGCCGCAAGGATGGTGCGATCGTCGGTGCCATCGGCGCCGATGATCATCTGCGTGCTCTGGCCGGCTGGGGCAAACCGCGTCACTGCCGGCTCGGCGCGCGACGCATCGATCCGGGCGCGCATGGCGGCCATCGTCGCATGGATCGAGGCCGCGTCCTTCTCCGGTGCGAGCCGGCAGAGCCCCGCTGCGGTCGGCAGTTCGACGTTGATGCTGAGCCGGTCGGCAAATTGGCCCGCCTCGGCCAGCGCGTCGGCAGAGGCACCCGGAACCGCCTTGAGGTGGATGTAGCCACGAAAGCCGTGCTGCTCGCGCAGCATCCGCGCGACCTGCGCCATCTGCGCCATAGTGTCGTCGGGGCCGCGGAGGATGCCGGAGCTGAGAAACAGCCCCTCGATGCAGTTGCGTCGGTAGAAGGCGAGGGTCAGGCGAACGACCTCCTCCGCCCGGAACCGGGCGCGCGGAACGTTGCTGGAACGGCGGTTGACGCAATAGAGGCAGTCGAAGGAGCAGGCGTTGGTCAGCAGCAACTTCAGCAGCGAGATGCAGCGGCCGTCGGGCGCATAGCTGTGGCAGATGCCCATCCGCTGGGTTGAGCCGATGCCGCCGGGAGAGGCCCGCCGGGGCGCCGCGCCGCTGGAGGCGCACGACGCGTCGTACTTTGCCGCATCGGCGAGAATTTCCAACTTGTTCGCCAGAGGCATCGGCATTGGCACCGCCATTCCTAGGGGGGTGAGCCGGGCGTCGCGGGGCTCGACGTACTTGATTTGTTCCAAATTGGCGTGATGGCGGTCACAAACAAGGGGAACAAGAGCAGGTTTTCGGACAAATATGGGGCTTTTTTACCCGGAACGTTTGGTGACCTCTGCCATTCTCGGCACCACATTCTCGGCACCATCGGTTCTTCCGGTTCTTCGAGGCGTCCCACTCGCCGAGCGCATTCTGGCCGATGGGGGCTCCCCGTCGCTCCGGGCCGGCCGGATTTTTTCGCCGCTGCCGGCGGGCTCACAAGGGCGGGGTGTGGGGTTTGCAGGACGGCACGGGACAGACGGGGAGGCCGTCAGGAAAGGAACGGAGAGGGGCGAGATTTCGGAACCAGCCCTCCGTCAGCACGTTCTTCAGATCAAGACAACCTGAGGAGTGGCAATAATGGCATCAATGACTCCGACCGAAGGCTATGGCCGACGTGAAAACTTCGATGTGATCGCCGCAGACAAGGTTGAAGGAACCAGCGTCTACAACATGAGCGGCGAAAAGATCGGCACCATCCACAACGTGATGATCGACAAACTCTCCGGCCGGGTGGTGTACGCAACCCTGGCTTTTGGAGGTGTGCTCGGTATCGGACAGAAGTACCATGCCTTGCCGTGGGATGTGCTGACCTTTAATGCGGAGATGGGAGGCTATCAGGTCGACATCGATCGCAACAAACTGGAGAATGGGCCGGCAGCAACCGAGGAAGAGCTGACCGGAAACTTCCAGAACAACGACTGGGGCCGCAAGGTCTACGATTACTACGGCTCCTCCTGGCGGGCATAGCGGGTCAGGAGGTAGCGGGACGTTCCTGCGGCTACGGGCGTCGTACCGCCTGCCGGGCGTTCACACCGTTCGGTGTACCGGCGCGGTGCAGCGGCGCCGCGCAGCCGCCCGCGCCGCGGTGGCCGCCTTCGCGGTTGCCGGGCGGCTCGGTTGGTGCGAGAACCGCCGGTCGGCGGTGGAACCTGTCGTTGCCGATCGGCGGGACTCTTCTTCATCCTTGAGATGCCGGATCGCCAGTCGATGATCGGTCTCGGCATCGATGAACACCGGCAGCCGCTGCACGATGTTCAGTTCCTCGGTTTCCAGGTGGCGCATGAGTTCAGCGATCAACTCGGCGGCGGCGGCGCGGAACGCCGCCCACTGTGCTGGATCGGCGGAACGACCGACGAGGGCCTCCGCCAGCGTTTGAAGCCGCCTCGCCTTAGGCTCGATGCTGCCGTGCTCCTGATGCAGCAGCAGGGCGAGGTCGCCCGCGCCACCGCTGTGCATCAGCGGAAATATTGCGCTCTCTTCGAACGAATGGTGGACGATGAGCTGCTGAAGGCTGAGCAGCAGGCCTTCGATGAGGGTGCGGTCCTCACCCGCGGTAGCGTCGAGCGGCCGCTCCCCGGCAGCGCCGGAAATGCGATTCTCCAGACCGCAGATCGCCATGAGAATGCGAAAGTGCTCCTCGTGGAGGACTTGCCCCAGTTCGCTGAGCCCTGCCATCCTGCCATCCTCCCGCCTTGCACCGCAACATGCCTCTGTTGCGCTGCAATAAAGCAGTCGGATTGGTATAACGCAATTGTCATTATTGCGGACTGGGTATCGCCACCTGCTGGAGCCGCTCGCACGGGTGGATGACCTTGGTCAGCGGTTGTTCGGTACCGTCGACGAACCAGTTCGCCCAGATTCGGCCCTGATCGTCGAAGTCCAGCGACAGCCAGTTGCGGCGGGCGATGAAGCGGTAGTCGGTTCCGGGGAATTGCAGCATCTGCAGCGTGATGCCGCGATCGAGGGTGCGGGACTCTCGCCCCAGCTGCTCTAGCAGCCACCGGACGATCCGTGACGGTGGCGGATGAACGATCGGCGACGAGGTAAGCTGGTTGATCACCCCGGCGTTCAGCCAGCGGGATGGCCGCCGCGTCGATTCGACGACGCCGAGCGCGGCGACGTGGACATCCCCCGACAGGATGGTGACGCGCGTCCCTTGCGCCTCGGCGAAGTCGAGCAATCGGTGCAGCAGCCGCAGCTGCTCGACACGATGGCTGTAGCTGTTCCACTGGTCGTGCAGATCGTCCTCGAGATCCTGCTGGCCGGGCAGTGCGTCCAGCGCCTGCTGGGCGAAGGTCAAGTCGGGATGGACGACCGGGATGCTCGACATCACCAGCAGATGGCGCAGCCCGGTCGTCGCCTCGAGTGCTGCGAAGACCGTGTTCCAGCTCTCCGGCGAGAGGATCTGCCGCTGTGTGCGTTCCGAGCGCAGGTCGAGCACGAGCAGCCCGAGACCGCCGAGGCGCAGCAGCGCATTGAAGCCGCGCTGTTCGGGCAGCGCCGGCCATCCTCCCGGCGCGTCGGGGCCGGTGTGGAGCTGGAACAGCAGGAAGCAGCGGCGGGCGGCGCGGAAGATCGTCTGCAGGACGTCTGACGCCTGCTCGGCGTCGCTGTAGGAGCCCCAGCCGTCGAAGATGTCGTGGTCGTCCCACATCATCAGCGTCGGGATCGAAGCCAACAGTTCGGCGACGGGACTGGCACCAAGCCGCTGGCAGTAGGTGTCTGCGTAGTAGCGCTCCACGGCGTCGGCAAGGGCGGGGGAGGCCAGGGCGAGCTGCCGTTGCGTCCGCGGCTGGTCGTTGAAGCGGCCCAGCTCGTCGATCGCCCGCCACAACCCGTCGGCGTAGATCTGGTCGCCGCCCAGCAACAGCAGGTGGAAGGGAAGGCGCGCGTGCTCGCCCGCCAGGCTTCGCCACGAGACGTATTTGTCCTCGGTGCGGCGCATATCGCCGGGAACGGAAAAACCGTTGCACGACGCGTAGGCGACGCGCGGCGTCTGCCCGCGGGACGGCACCGTGAAGGCCCACCCGGTGCCGTCGCCGGCGAGGGCGTAAGGCACGGTCCGCGCCGCCTCGTGCAGGGGAACGGCAAGATTCCAGACGAAGACGCGGGCATCTCCGGCCCGTCCGAGGGCCTGCGGCGGTATCGACCGGCCATCGACAGACAGCGCACCAGGGTCGGCGTCGTCGCCGTACGCCATCATGACGGTCAACTGCCAGGAGCCGGCCTCCTCGCCGCGAAATCCCACGATCGGCCCGCATACGCGCGTCATGATTTCGCTCCTCCCTCCACATGTCCGGGCGGCCGGCTCGGCGCTCTCAGCGCACCAGCAGCACCGAGCAGAACAACCGGCTAAGCAGGCGTCGACCCACGTCTCCTTCTGCCAGCGCGCGGTCCGCATCAAGAACGAGCAGCCGGCTGCGGTGGTAGAAGGCGATCTCGGTGAGCGCCTGCAGGCCGGCCTTCGGTGCGGTCACGAAGGCGAGGCTGAGGTGGCTCTGCGCCAGTGCCGTCGCGATCTCCTTCCGCCAGTACTCGAGCTGGTCGAGCCGCCCATCGAGCAGCACCACTTCGACCGGCGCCTCTTCCAGTTCCGCCACCTGGGCGCCGAGCGACAGCGCGTGTCGGGCAGCTTCGCTGCCATCGAAGGCGATCAGTACGCTGCCTGTCGCCGGCGCGCCCGCATGCAGCAGCAGGACCGAGCGCGCCCGCGCTGCCGCGAGCCCGTGGGCTACCACCGTGGGCGGTAAGGCCGCTGCCCACGGAGGTGGCACGCGATCACCCGCCGCCCAGCTGAGGACCACCAGGTCTTCGTCGGTGGCAGCGCTCAGCACCTCCGCCAGCAGCCGGCCCTGACGCACCTGGAAAGCGAGCTTCACCCGCCGGCGCAGGGCCGCCTGCTCGAGTTCACGGCGCAGCCGCGCCACCTGCAGACGCAGCGTGTCGCGGAGATGCCCCGTCGCCAGCGGATGCGTGGCGGCGGTGACGGTGCTCAGCGTGCTCACGGAGGCAAACTCGGCCAGCCGGGCAACGTCGATGTCCTCGACGTAAACCGCCAGCAGATCGCCGCGGAGGCGCGCCGCCAGTGCCGCAGCCCGTTCGACCGTTGCCGGATCGCCGGAGGCGGTTCCCAGCGCCAACAGAACGCGGCGGAAGCGGACCCGCTGGACGGGAGGCGGAGCGGGCTCGATCATCTGCCCGGTTCCCGGTCGGTGTCCTCGTCCTTGCCCGGGCGGCCTTTCTTTTTCTTCGTGGCGGCGGCGAATTTCTGGGCACTGCGCAGCAGCGTCGCCAGCCGGGCGGCGACGGCGTGGTTGACGCTGCCGATCGGGAACTCCCCGGAGGCGTCGGCCTCGCCGGCGGGACGACCGGTGAGCAGGGCGATGCCCTCATCGATGGTGCTGATGGGAAAAACGCGGAAGCGGCCGGCGCGGCAGGCCTCGACCACGTCATGCCGCAGCATCAGGTGCGGAACATTGGTCGCGGGGATGAGGACGCCCTGGTAGCCGGTCAGGCCGCGGGCCTGGCAGACGTCGAAGAAGCCCTCGATCTTCTCGTTGACCCCGCCGATCGCCTGCACGCGACCCTGCTGATCGACCGAGCCGGTAACCGCCAGTGACTGCTGGATAGGGATCTCGGAAAGCGCCGAGAGCAACGCGTAGAGCTCCGTCGACGAGGCGCTATCGCCGTCGACGCCGCCGTAGGACTGCTCGAAGACGAGACTGGCGGACAGTGACAGCGGCCGCTCGCGAGCGTAGCGGCCGGCGAGATAGGACGACAGAATGAGCACGCCCTTAGAGTGCAGCGGCCCGCCGAGGGCGACCTCGCGCTCGATGTCGATCACGTCGCCCTTGCCCAGCCGTACGCTGCAGCTGATCCGGCTGGGCTTGCCGAAGGAGAAGCCGCCGAGCTGCAGCACCGACAGGCCGTTGATCTGGCCGACGCGCGCTCCTTCCGTCTCGATCAGCATGGTGCCGCGATGGATCTGCTCCTGGATGCGCTCGCGCAGCCGGTCGGAACGGAAGATCCGTGCTTCGATCGCCTCTTCCACGTGGCCGCGCTCGATCAGCGGATCACCGGCATCGCCCGCCCAGAAGTCCGCCTCGCGCACGATGTTTTCCAACGTATCGGCGTGGATCGCGAGCTTGGTCGCGTCCCCTGCCAGCCGTGAGGCGTGCTCGACGATGCGGGCGACACCCGAGCGGGCAAGCGCCCGGGTACCCGCTCGCTTGGCGATGGTGCCGATCAGGCTGGCGAACAGCCGGGTATTGGCCTTGTCGCGATCGATATCGGTCTCGAAGTCGGCGGCGACGCGGAA
>JAEULG010000134.1 GCA_016793875.1 Rhodospirillales bacterium
CCGGGCTGGGCGGAGCGCAGCACCGCCGCCGCTTCATCGGCGTCGGCCAGCTCGTCGATGGCGACGGCGACGCCGCCCGCCGCGGCGATCGCCAGCCGGGCGATCACCCAGGCGGCGCCGTTTGGCGCCCATAGCGCCACCCGCTCGCCCTCAGCGAGACCGGCTGCGCGCAGCCCGTGGGCCAGCGCGCGGGCACGGATCGCGAGCGAGGCGAAGGCGTGCACCGTCAGCGTCTCGTCGCGCACTTCGATGAGGGCCGGTGCGTCGCCGCGCTCGTGCAGGCGGTCGAGCAGCGCCGCGACGGCGAGCGGCGGCGACGGCGGCGAATGCCGGTTCACGACACCATCAGGCTCGCCGCCGCCGCCGACTCGGCAAGCTGCCGGCGCAGCAGCGCCTTCTGCACCTTGCCCATGGCATTGCGGGGCAGCGCTTCGATGACGAACACGCGCTTCGGCGTCTTGTAGGCGGCGAGCCGGGCGCGGGCATGGGCAATCACCGCGGCTGCGTCCGGAGGCGTGGCACCGGCCCGCGGCTCGATAACGGCAACCACCGCCTCGCCGAAATCGGCGTCGGGCACGCCGATGACCGCTGACTCGCCCACGCCTTCTGCCGCATCGAGGCACAGCTCCACCTCGCGCGGATAGACGTTGAGGCCGCCGCTGATGATCAGGTCGGAGGCGCGACCGACCAGCGTCAGCCTCCCTTCGCTGTCGAGCACGCCGAGGTCACCGGTGCGAAACCAACCATCGGCGGTAAACGCCTCGGCCGTTTTGTCCGGTGCGCGCCAGTAGCCGTGGAAGACGTTGGCTCCCCGCACCTGCACCTCACCCGGCTCGCCGGACGGCAGAGGATTGCCGTTGCCGCGGTCGGCAATCCGCACATCGACGCCCGGCAGTGCGGCACCGACGCTGCCGGGCCGCCGCTCTCCCGCTAGTGGATTGGAGGTGTTCATGCCGGTCTCGGTCAGCCCATAGCGCTCAAGGATGGTCTGGCCGGTGCGGGCGCGAAAGGCGGCAAAAGTCTCCGGCAGCAGCGGCGCCGAGCCGCTGACGAACAGCCGGACGCCACGGCATGTCTCGATGCCGAAACTCGCATCGGCAAGCAGCCGGGTGTAGTGGGTCGGCACCCCCATGAACACGCTGCAGCCAGGCAGCGCCCGCACCACGGCCGTAGCATCGAAACGCGGCAGCAGGCGGATGCGGGCCCCACTGGCCAAGGCACTATGCAGCGCCACGAACAACCCGTGGGCGTGGAACAGCGGCAGCGCGTGCAGCAGGATGTCCACGTCGGTGAATCCCCAGGCGTCAATCAGCGCCGTGGCATTGGCGGCAAGGTTGCCGTGCGTCAGCATCACCCCCTTGGGACGGCCGGTGGTACCGGAAGAATACAGCAGCGCCGCCGGGTCCTCATCCGTGCGCCGCACGACCTCCGCCTCCGCCGGGCAGACGGCGGCCGCCGCCATCAGGCTGCCGCCGCCACCGGCATCGAGCGTCCACAGCGACGCCCGCCCGGCGAGACCCTCCAGCACGGCTTCTGTGGCGGGATCGCAAACGATCGCTGCGGGCTCGGCATCGCCCAGCAGGTAGGCCAGTTCGGCCGGGGTATAGTCGGGATTGAGTGGATGGTACACGAAGCCACCGCTCAGGCAGGCGAGGTAGAGGGCGACGGCCTCAGGCGACTTCGCCACCTGCACCGACACCCGGTCGCCGGGGACCAGCCCGCTCCCTGACAGCGCGGCGGCGACGCGCGCGGACAGGCTGTCGAGTTCCGCCCACGACCAGAAGGAGCCGTCCGGCAGCTCGAAAGCGGCGCGGTCGCCGCGTGAGGTCCACGGCGCCGCCAGCATCGCGAACAGGTTCTTGCCCATGGGTCTTCCGCCTTCCCGTCCGTGGCGCAGCATCGTGCCACAGCGCGGCTCGCGGCAACAACATCGCCGGCGGCGTGATGCCGGCAGCAACGACGGCTGATGCCGTAACCGCTGCGTGCCATGTCATGGCCATGTGATCTGTCCACATCGGCACCCCGAAGCTCGCCCGCCGGCTGGAGGCGTGCGGATTCTCGCAGCAGCAGGCAGAAACGGCGGCGGAAGCGATCGCCGATACGCTCGGCGAGGCAACCGCGGACTTGAGCCCCGGGAAGATATCGGTCTTGTGCGGGAGCTATCGCTACAGGCGAAGATGGAACATGTGCGCGCGCGAGGCCGTCAGATAGAACTGCCGTTGAAGGTGAAGATCGAAGAGGCGAGCGGCGACATCCTCAAATGGATGTTCAGCGCAATGGCTGCCCAGACCGGCCCGATCGTCCACCTACTGAAGCTGCTGCCTTAGGCGCGCCGCAGCGAGTCAGCCTGCCGCCCCCCCGCCCAGTGGCGCGATGGAATGGGCGGCCACAACCGTCAGGCGGTCCAGATAATCGGACAGCAATTCGCGCGCATCGAAAGCGAACAGTTTGATGCGGCCAGTGTGCAGCAGCAGCAGCAGGCCGGTGATCTGAGCGAACAGCGAGGCCGTGGCCTGCTCCGCAGCGACTGGCGCCAATCCATGTTCGGCGAGCGGCCGTTGCATGTGAGCGAGAACGGTGCATAAGGCAGCATTGAGACGTCTGTTGAGCTCGGCCGTCAGGCCCATTGGCTTCATGCCGCGATAAAGATAGAAGCCGAGCTGCAGGTCGGACGGCTGGTCCCGATAGAAGTCGAAAAACGCAAATGCCGCTGCCCGCAGCCGGGCCAGCGCCGTCGGCCTTTGGTCCGCAGCCGCCGCCTCCTTCTCGACCGCCTCGGCGACCGCCGCATCGAGACGGGCGAGGGACTCCGCCAGCAGATCGCCGTAGATCTCCTCCTTGCTGGCGTAATGGAAGTAGAGGGCGGCGGGCGTGTAGCCGGCCTCGCGGGCGATCGCGCGCAGACTCGCCCCGTCCAGGCCGTGCTCGGTGAACACGCGGTTGGCTGCAGCCAGAATCATCAATCGCTTATGAGCATTGACGGCACGCCGTCGTTTGGCTTGGCCGTTATCGGCGGCTGCCGGAGATCTTGGCATGGATGGGACTAGGCACCAACGGTTTCAATGTGAGGGGGGAAACGTAGCAGGTTGTCACTAAAAGTATAGCTATTCTAAACTAACACTGTTAGATTTTTAGGTGGTTCAGCACGCTCGAGGAGGGAAAGAGAAACCATGTTCATGTCGTCGGCCGACTATCGGGAATCGCTGCGCCGCTACCGTCCCCGTGTCTTCGTCGACGGCCGCCGCATCGACAGCGTCGCCGACGAGCCGGCACTGGCGCCCGGCATCAATGCCATCGGCGTCACCTACGACTTCGCGCTTGTGCCGGAGCATGCGCCGGTAATGCGCGCCATCGAGGCGGCGAGCGGTCGGGAGGTGAACCGCATGCTGCATCTCAACCGCAGTGGTGACGATCTGCTGCGCAAGCTGGAGGCGGTCCGCCTCGTCTGCCGGGAGAGCGGCTGCGCCCAGCGCTACCTCACCCACGACGCCCTCAACGCCATCTATCAGACGACCCACCGCCTCAATGCCGCGCACCGTAGCGAGTATCACGGCCGCCTGCTTGGCTATCTGCGCCAAGTCCAGGATCAGGATCTGACCTGCGGCGTGGCGATGACCGATGCCAAAGGCGACCGCAGCCTGCGGCCGCATCAGCAACCGGTCGCCGATACCTACGTGCGCGTCGTCGGCCGCAAGCCGGGCGGCATCGTCATCCGCGGTACCAAGGCCATCGTCACCGGCGCCCCTTACGTCCACGACCTGCTGGTGATGCCGTGCCGGGCGATGACCGCGGCGGATGCCGACTTCGCGGTGTGCTGTGCGGTGCCGCTAGACGCGCCCGGCCTGACCATCGTCGCTCGCCCCGCCGGCCGGCCGGGCGAAAAGGCGGCGCTGTTCACCGGCAGGTACGGCCAGTCCACCGGCGTCGCGCTGTTCGACGACGTCTTCGTGCCAGACGAGCGCGTCTTCCTCGCCGGCGAGTGGGAGCATACCGGCTTCCTGGTCAGCAGCTACGCCACCCACCACCGGCACAGCTGCATCGGTGCCCGCGCCGGCTTCGGCGATCTGCTCATCGGCGCCGGCGTGCTGATGTGCGAGGCCAACGGACTCGACCCCGACGCCCATCCGCACCTGCGCGAGGCGATGGTCGAGCTGATCAGCATCGTCGAGGGCTTCTATGCCTGCGGCGTCGCCGCCTCCGTCTATCCCGAAGCCGATCCCGCCGGCACCGTGCAGCCCGACACCGTCTTCGCCAACATCGGCAAGCTGCTGCT
>JAEULG010000093.1 GCA_016793875.1 Rhodospirillales bacterium
CCCCTCCCCGTGGACGCGCACGTCAATGCGCCCCCCGGCCGGCGTGTGCTTGACCGCGTTGTCCAGCAAGTTCGCCACCGCCTGCGCCAGCAGCTCGCGCTGCGCCGCGATCTCCGGCGCTGCGTCCGCTGCCGCGTTGAGCCGGACCCCCTTTTCCTCGGCGACCGGCTCATAGAGCTCGGCAGCATCACACGCGAGCGCGCCGAGATCGTGCGGTTTCAGTTCCGTCGCTGCCATGCCGGATTCGGCGGCGGCAATCTTCAGCAGGCTGTCGAAGGTGGCGAGCGCGGTATCCGCCTGACCCAGCACCGAGGCCAGCGCCTCCCGGTCGCGTGCCGGGTCGGGCGGGGCGATCAGCGCCAGTTCGATGCGCCCGCGCAGCCGCGTTAGGGGTCCCCGCAAGTCGTGGGCCAGGCTGTCGGTGGCGAGCCGCATCCCCGACATCAGCCGCTCAATCTGCCCGAACAGCCTGTTGAGGCTCTCGGCCAGCCGGTCGAACTCGTCGCCGTTGTCCCGATGCGGGATACGCTGTGAGAAGTCGCCCTGCATGATCCGCCGTGCCGTCTGCACCACGCCGTTGACCCGCCCGAGGACCCGGCGGCTGAGGAAGATGCCGCCGAGCAGGCCGAGCGCCACCGCCGCCGCCAGCGACCAGGTGAGGGTATTGACGACGATGCGGCCGAACTTGGCCCGCTCGTGCATGTCGCGGCCGACAAGCAGGCGGTAGCCGCCCGGCAGCTCGAAGGTACGGGCGCTGATCTCGTGCGGGATCTGCTTGTCATCCTCCCGGCGGGTGAGAGTGATGCTGATCCATTCGCTCAGTGCCACCGCTTTCGGCGGCCAGGCAGCGAGATTGCCGGCCAGCGGGCCGGTCGCCGGGTCCCACAGCAGGTAGACGCTGTCGCGGCTGCCGCCGTCGCCGGCACGCTCGCGCACCAGATCGATCAGCCCGGGAAGGCCGCGCTCCTTGTACTGCTCGGCGAGCCCGGTGATCTCGGCCTCGATGGTCGCCGTCGTCTGCCGGTCGATTACCGAGACCGTCGACCAGTAGATGAAGCCGAGGATCGCCATGACCGAGGCGATGAACAGGATCAGATAGAGGACGGTCAGCCGGAAGGCGGTCGTCCGGAAGAGGTTAGGAAGGGGCACGGAGGCAGTAACCGGCGCCGCGCACCGTCTGCAGCAACGGCTCGTCGAAGCCCTTGTCGATCTTGGCCCGCAGCCGGCTGATGTGGACGTCGATGACGTTGGTCTGCGGGTCGAAGTGGTAGTCCCAGACGCCTTCCAGCAGCATCGTCCGCGTCACCACTTGGCCGGCATGCCGCATCAGGAACTCCAGCAGGCGAAACTCGCGCGGCTGCAGCTCGATCGGGCGACCGGCGCGGATGACGGACCTGCGGAGCAGGTCCATTTCCAGATCACCGATCCTCAGCTGGGTCTGCGCCTCCAGCTCCGCCTCACTGCCGGTGCGCCGCATCAACGCCTCAAGCCGCGCCAGCAGCTCGGAGAACGCGAACGGCTTCACCAGATAATCGTCACCGCCGGAGCGCAGGCCGCGCACCCGGTCGCTGACTTGGCCGAGCGCGCTGAGGATGAGCACCGGCGTCGTCACCTTTTCCTCGCGGAGCACGCGGATCAGCGACAGTCCGTCCATGCCGGGCAGCATCCGGTCGACGACGAGGGCGTCATAGCGGCCGGCGAGGGCTTGCGCCAAACCATCCGGGCCGGTCGCCGCATGATCGGCGACGTGGCCGCTTTCCGCGAGGCCCTTGCGCAGATAGTCGGCGGTCTCGCCATCGTCTTCGATCAGCAGGATGCGCATGCGAAAACGATATACCTCGCACGCATCCATGTGGCGAGAAGGGAAGGCCCCGCTCCCGGGAGCAGGGGAGCGGGGCCTGGGAGAGGCCGGCCCCGCCGAAGGGCCGGCTTCGTCGTGCCGCCGCCCGGGGGTGGAGGGAGGGAGCGGGGCGACGGCAGTCAACTGGTCTTGCCTGCTCAGGCGCGGGCGAGCTCGACGGCGACGAAGTGCTGGGAGCCCCGCCGATCGATCAGCAGCAGGACCGTCTTGCGTTGCGCCGACTTGGCCTTCTCGACGGCCGCCGCGACGTCCTTCGGGCTCTTCACGTTCTCCTGATTGACGCGGGTGATCACGTCACCCGGCTGCAAACCCTTTTCGGCGGCGTCGGCACCATCGACGACGGCCGCGACCAGAGCACCGGAAGTGCCTTCGGCAACACCCCAGCGGGCGCGGCTGTCATCATCCAGCGGCGACAAGGTGAGGCCGAGCGCGCCGAGTTCGACACCGCCCTTGGCCGGCTTGTCCGGCGCCTGCTTGTCGCTGCCCGGCTCCGCCGCGGTCAGCTGCTTCGGCATCTCGCCGACATGGACACGCAATTCGGTCTCGCGGCCGTCGCGCCATACCGTCAGCTTGCCGTTCTCGCCGATCTCGGTATCCGCAACCGCCCGGCTCAGCTCGCGCGGCGTGCCGACCGCCTTGCCGTCGAACGCCGTCACCACGTCGCCCTGCCGCACGCCGGCCTTGGACGCCGGGCTCGAAGGCGTGACGCTGGCGACCAGCGCCCCTTGCGCCTTGGCCAGCCCCAGGCTCTCCGCCACCTCCGGGGTGACCGGCTGGATGGCGATGCCGAGCCAGCCGCGGCTGACCGAACCTTTGTCCTGCAGCGCGGCGACCACCTTCTGGGCGGCGTTCGAGGGAATAGCGAAGCCGATGCCGACGCTGCCGCCGGTCGGGCTGTAGATGGCGGTATTGACGCCGATCACCTGGCCATCGGTGTCGAACAGCGGACCGCCGGAGTTGCCGGTGTTGATCGGCGCATCGATCTGGATGAAGTCGTCGTAGGGGCCGGCGCCGATGTCGCGGCCGCGTGACGAAACGATACCGGCGGTCGCGGTCCCGGCCAGCCCGAACGGATTGCCGACGGCAACCACCCAGTCGCCCACCCGCGCCGCATCTGAGTTACCCCACGCTACCGTCGGCAGCGGCTTGTCGGCGTCGATCTTGATGACGGCGAGATCGGTTTTGTCGTCGCTGCCGAGCAGCCTTGCCGGGAAGCGGCTGCCGTCCCGCAGTGTCACCTCCATCTTGTCGGCATCGCCGATCACGTGGTTGTTGGTGACGACAACGCCGTCGGCCGAGATGATGAAGCCGGAGCCGAGAGCCGTGCGCTGCCCTTGCGGCCCCTGGCCGCGACCCGGGCCGTTCTCGCCGAAAAAGTGCTCAAAGAAGTCGCGCAGCGGACCGTCGCGAAACTGCTCGGGGATCTGCGACAGGTCGGGTTGACTGCCTTTCGCCTCGGACTGCTTGACCGTGATCTGCACGACCGCCGGCGCCACGCCCTCGATGAGGTCGGCAAACCCTACCGGCGCCGACCGCGCCCAGGCCATGTCCGCGATAGTCAGCGGCGCGGTTGCCAGCATCGCCGCAACAGCGAGCGCTGCCGCCTTGGACGTGCCTCGGCGCTTGCCGCCGCTGTCGGTGGTCCGCATCTGCATGATTGTCCTCGGTCCTCTCCGCAACTGAACTTGCCGGCAGAAGATGCGATGGCGCCGGTTACCGCGCGCTTACGGAAAGATTAACAATCGTTCATCCGGACCCGTGCCGTTTTGGTCCTTCGAGGCACCATTTGTTCTTGTTTTGTTCCACACGGCGGCATATCATCCGCACATGCCGTTGCCCGTCCAGCAGCCCGTCCCGGCACCCCGCGCCCGCAAGGGCCGCGGCGCCGTCTCCAACCCCGAGGGGCGCTTCGAGCGCCACACCCGGACGGCGGTGGACGACGGCTGGTGGGCAGAGGACGCCGGCCTGCCGCCGCTGGCGACGACGGTCCTCGAAGATCGGACACGCCGGATCATCACCCGGAACGACTCGTCCGATATCTCCTTCGACCGGTCGATCAACCCCTACCGGGGCTGCGAGCACGGCTGCATCTACTGCTTCGCCCGCCCGTCACACGCATTCCTCGGCCTCTCCCCCGGCCTCGATTTCGAAACGAAGCTGTTCGCCAAGCCCGATGCGGCACGCCTGCTGGCCGAGGAGCTGAGGCGCCCCGGCTACCGGCCGCAGCCGCTCACGCTGGGCGCCAATACCGATCCCTATCAGCCGGTAGAGCGACGGCTGCGCATCACCCACAGCATCATCGAGGTGCTTGCCGGCTGCGCGCACCCGGTCGCGATCATCACCAAGTCGGCGCTGATCGTCCGCGATGCCGACCTGCTGGCGGGGATGGCACGGCGGCGGCTGGTCTCGGTTGGCCTCTCGGTGACGACCCTTGATCCGCAGCTCGCCCGTGTCATGGAGCCGCGCGCACCGACGCCGCCGCGGCGCCTGGCGGCGATCCGTGCCCTGGCCGCGGCCGGCGTGCCGGTGCGGGTGATGGCGGCGCCGATGATCCCGTTCGTCAACGACCATGAACTCGAGCAGATCCTGGAAGCAGCGGCAGCGGCGGGAGCATCCAGTGCCAGCCGGGTGCTGCTCCGCCTGCCCTGGGAACTGAAAGGGCTGTTCGAGGAGTGGCTGCACGCCCACTTTCCCGACCGCGCCGCCCGTGTCCTCGCCTGCCTGCGCGACTGCCACGGCGGCAACCTCTACAGCGCGCGCTGGGGCGAGCGGATGCGCGGATCGGGACCGTGGGCAGATCTTCTCGCCCGCCGCTTTGCCGTTGCCTGCCGGCGGCTGCGGCTGGCCACCGGCGAGGCCACCGCCACGCTCGACACCACCGCCTTTCGCCCGCCGCCCGCCGACCAGCGGCAGGGCACGCTGTTCTGAAGGCCCTGGCACGCCTGAAGCGAGGCGAAGCTGCCGGAAGTACCGGGCTGCCGCTTGTCGCAGCCGGGCAGCGGCGTGCTATAGTCGCGGACCGGCGAAAACAAGAGATGGCTCGCAGCGATGACTGACTTGCTCCGTGTGGACCTTTGCGGGCTGCGTCTTGCCGTCGGCGCCGGTGCGTGCACCCGCGCGGCGGTCGCGGCGGCCGGACTGCTGTTGCTCATCGGCTGCAGCAGTTCCGACGAGACCTACACCGACAAGCCGGTCGACGCCCTCTACAACGATGCGATGGATAACCTCGAGGCCGGCGACGACAAGCGGGCGGCAAAGCTGTTCGACGAGGTCGAACGTCAGCACCCGTACTCGAGCTGGGCCACCAGATCGCAGCTGATGGCCGCCTATGCCCACTATCGTGCCAATGAATACGATGACGCGGTGGCCGCAGCCGATCGGTTCATCGAGCTGCACCCGGCCAATCCCGATGTCCCTTATGCCTATTACTTGAAGGGACTGAGCTATTACGAGCGGATCTCCGATATCCACCGCGACCAGGAGATGACCGAGCAGGCGAAGAAGGTCTTCGAGGAGATCGTTACCCGCTTCCCCAACAGCGAGTACGCCCGGGACGCGCGGCTGAAGATCGACCTTGCCAACGATCACCTCGCCGGCAAGGAAATGGTCATCGGCCGCTATTATCTGACCCGCGGCTTCTATCTGGCGGCGATCAACCGGTTCCGGACGGTCATCGACCGCTACCAGACGACGACGCACACGCCGGAAGCGCTGCTGCGGCTCACCGAGGCGTATACGGCGCTCGGCATCGATGACGAAGCCCGCAAGACGGCAGCGGTCCTCGGCTACAACTACCCGCAGAGCGACTGGTATGCCGACGCCTACAAGCTGGTCCGCAACATAAACCCGCGGGAAACCATCCCCACGGCGAACTGACGCCGCGGAGCCGGGCAGCAATGCGGGGCATAGCGGGGCGCCGATGCTGACAAGCCTCGCCATCCGCGATGTCGTGTTGATCGATGCCCTCGATCTGCAGTTCTCGCGGGGACTCTGCGCCCTCACCGGCGAAACCGGTGCCGGCAAGTCGATCCTGCTGGATGCCCTCGGCCTCGGCCTCGGCGCGCGGGCGGATGCGAAGCTGGTGCGCCATGGCCGCGACCGCGCCAGTGTCGCCGTCCGCTTCGAGCTGGATCCGGGCAGCGACGCGGCCGCGCTGGTGCGCGAGCAGGGGCTGGACATCGACGACGGCGTCCTGCTGCTGCGACGTGTGGTCGGCACCGACGGCCGTTCGCGCGCCTTCATCAACGATCAGCCGGTCAGCATTGCCCTGCTGCGGCGGCTGGGCGCGGCGCTCGTCGAGATCCACGGCCAGTTCGACAACCAGCGGCTGCTCGACCCGGCGGTGCATCGGGAACTGCTGGACGCCTACGGTGGCCTCGCCCCCGAGGCCACCGCCTGCGCTGCCGCCTGGCGAACGTGGCGGGCGGCGGCGGAGGCGCGGGCCGGGGCGGAGGCCGACCTCGCCCAGGCCCGGCGCGACGAGGAGTTCATCCGCCACGCCCTCGACGAGCTTGGCCGTCTCGCACCGCAGCCCGGGGAGGAGGCCGACCTGTCGGTGCGGCGCAGCCGGCTGATGAATGCCGAGAAGCTCATCCAGGCGATCGACGAGGCGGCCGGCGACCTTGCCGGCGGCGCCACCCGCGGCGCCATCGACGCGCTGCGTTCGGCCCTGCGCAGCCTGCAGCGCACCGCCGCCAAAGCGGAAGGGCGGCTCGACGGCGCCATCGCCGCGCTCGATCGCGCCCTGTCGGAGGCGGTCGAGGGCCAGGCGCTGCTGGAGAGGACCCTCAGCGATGAAGAGCTGGATCCCCGCCAGCTCGAAACCATCGAGGAGCGGCTGTTCGCGCTGCGCGCCCTCGCCCGCAAGCACGGCGTTGCCGTCGACGATCTCGCCGGCCTGCTCGAGGAGATGGCGGGCCGGGTCTCGGCGCTGGAGGATGGCGAAGCGGTGGTGGCGGCGCTGCGCCGCGACGAAGCCGCCGCCGAAACCCGCTACCGCCAGGCCGCCGCCGCCCTCGGCGAGCGGCGGCGGGCTGTCGCCGGACGGCTCGACGCCGCGATCGCCGAGGAGCTGGCGCCGCTCCGCCTCGGCAAGGCACGCTTCGCCACCCGCATCGAACCCCTCTCCCCCGATGACGCCGGGCCGTTCGGCCTCGATCGCATCGCCTTCGAGGTGGCAACCAACCCCGGCATGCCGCCGGGCCCGCTGGCCCGCATCGCTTCGGGCGGCGAACTGGCCCGGTTCACCCTGGCGCTGAAGGTGGTGCTGGCCGGCGCCGATCCGGTTTCCACCTTGATCTTCGACGAGGTCGATGCCGGCGTCGGCGGGGCGGTCGCCGCCGCCGTCGGCACCCGGCTGGGACGGCTGGCCGGCGAGATGCAGGTGCTGGTGGTAACCCACTCGCCGCAGGTGGCGGCGCGCGCCGACCACCACTGGCGCATCAGCAAGGCGGAAGCCGGGGCGAGCGTCCGCACCACTGTCGAAGTGCTCGACGACGCCGGGCGCACCGAGGAAATCGCCCGCATGCTGGCCGGTGCCGAGGTCACCGAGGAAGCCCGCGCCGCTGCCGCCAGCCTGCTCGCTGGATCGACCCCGTGACCGGGCCGGCCGCCGCCGCGCTGCGTGACATTCCAGTCGAGGCGCTGACCGCGGAGCAGGCGGCGACGGAACTCCACGCCCTGGCGGACGAGATCGCCGCCTACGACCGAGCCTACCACCAGGACGACGCCCCGCTCGTCGATGACGGGGCGTATGACACGCTGCGCCGACGCAACGACGCATTGGAGGCCCGCTTTCCGGAACTCATCCGCGCCGATTCGCCCTCCCGCCGCGTTGGCGCGCCGGCCGCTCCCGGCTTCGCCCGGGTCCAGCACGTGCGGCCGATGCTCTCGCTGGGCAACGTCTTCAGCGACGAGGAGTTGCTGGAGTTCATCCACAGCGTCCGCCGCTTCCTCAAGGAGCTGCGCGACGATCCGGGGCTGCCGCTGGAATTCGTCGCAGAGCCAAAGATCGACGGGCTGTCGATCTCGCTGCGTTATGAGGATGGCCGCTTCACCGTCGGCGCTACCCGCGGCGACGGCTTTACCGGCGAAAACGTCACCGCCAACCTGCAGACACTCGACGACATCCCGAAAAGAATTCCGGGAGCTCCCGCGGTGTTCGAGGTGCGCGGCGAGGTCTACATGAGGCGCGCTGAGTTTCTCGCGCTGAACGAGCGGCAACAGGAAACCGGCGGCAAGATCTTTGCCAATCCCCGCAACGCCGCCGCCGGCTCCCTGCGCCAGCTCGATCCCACGATCACCGCGAGCCGCCCGCTGCGCTTCTTCGCCTACGCCTGGGGAGAGGTTAGCGAGCCGGTCGGGGAGACCCATCAGGGCTTCCTCGGCCGGCTGCAGACGATGGGCCTGCAGGTCAACCCCGAAGCCCGGCTGTGCCGTACGCCCGACGAGATGGTGGCCTTCTGCCGGGAGCTCGGCGATAAACGTGCGCTGCTGCCGTACGATATCGACGGCATCGTCTTCAAGGTGAATCGCCTCGACTGGCAGGAGCGCCTCGGCTTCGTCAGCCGGGCGCCGCGTTGGGCGATCGCCCGGAAGTTTCCCGCCGAGCGGGCGCGCACCCGGGTGAACGCCATCCGCGTGCAGGTGGGGCGCACCGGCATCCTCACCCCCGTCGCCGACCTCGAGCCGATCACCGTCGGCGGCGTCGTCGTCGCCCGGGCGACGCTGCACAACGAGGACGAGATCGCCCGCAAGGATGTGCGCGAGGGCGATACCGTGGTGGTGCAGCGGGCGGGCGATGTCATCCCCCAGGTGGTGGCCGTCGTCCCGGAGTTGCGGCCGGCCGCCTCCCAGCCGTTCGTCTTTCCCCGCACCTGCCCTGAGTGCGGCAGCGCCGTGCTGCGCGAGCCGGGGGTAGCCGCCAACCGCTGCACCGGCGGCCTCGTCTGCCCGGCGCAGGCGGTGGAGCGGCTCAAGCACTTCGTCTCCCGCGATGCCTTTGATATCGATGGCCTGGGCGAGCGGCACCTGGTGGCCTTCCGCCGCGACGGGCTGATCGCCAACCCCGCCGATATCTTCCGCCTGAAGGACCACGCCGAGGCGATCCGCGGCCGCGAGCGCTGGGGCGAGCGCTCCGCCGCCAACCTGCTGGCGGCGATCGAGCAGCGGCGCAAGGTGCCGCTGGAGCGCTTCATCTACGCCCTCGGGATCCCGCAGGTCGGCCAGGCGACGGCGCGTCTGCTCGCCCGCCACTACCGCTCGCTGGCGGGATGGCGCGGGGCGATGGTCGAAGCCGCCGACCCGGCTTCGGACGCTGCCCGCGATCTCGACGCCATCGACGGCATCGGCCCGTCGGTGGCTGCCGACCTCACCGCCTTCTTCGCCGAGCCGCACAACCTGCAGGTGTTGGACGATCTGCAGGGCGAAGTCGCTGCGGAAGACTTCGCCGGACCGGCTGCCGGCGCCGGCAGCCTCGCCGGCAAGACCATCGTCTTCACCGGCAGCCTCGCACAGATGACCCGCAGCGAGGCCAAGGCGCGCGCCGAGGCGCTGGGCGCCAACGTCGCGGCGTCGGTATCGCGCCGGACCGACTTCGTGGTCACCGGCGCCGATGCCGGATCAAAGGCGAAGAAGGCGGCCGAGCTTGGCGTCACCACCCTGACCGAGGAGGAGTGGCTGGCACTGGCCGGCGAAGGCTGACCGGCGGCGACGCGGGCTCAGGTCCGATGATGCCAGCGGTGTGTCGGCAGCAGATGCAGCGCCCGATCCAGCAGCAGCCGCTGCAGCGGCCGGCCGTTCAGCAGCACGGCGGTGACATTGGCGACCGCCGCCGCCAGCATCAACGCCGGCAGCATTGTTACCGCCTGCGTCGCTTCGACGACGAGGACGATGCTGGTCAGCGGCGCGTGGCCGGTAGCGGTGAGCAAGGCGACGATGCCGACGAGCGCGAACGCCTGTCCGGCGAACGGCATCGCCGGCAGCAGCGCGGCACAGATCAGGGCATAGCCGCTTCCGAGCAGCGCGCCGAGCGCGACCTGCGGCGCATAGACGCCGGCCGGGATGCCGCAGCTATAGCCGGAGACGAACATCAGCGTGCGGACCAGCAGCAGCGCCAGCACCACCCCGGCACCGGGCGGCACTTCTGCGAGATGGACGGCGACGCCGGTGCCGCTGCCGGCCGCGTCCGGCCACGCCGCGGTCAGGGCCCCGGCACAGGCGCCGGCGAGGAGCGGCGGGACGATCCAGCGGCGCCGGGCGATGAGGTGCGAGACGTCGACGGCGGCGATCATCAGCGCGTTGAGAAAGACGCCGAAGGCACCGATGACCACCGCCAGCGGCACCACCAGCGCAAGCTCCAGCGCACCGGGCATCGCCGGCACCGGCATCGGCACGCCGAGGCCGCGCCCGAGCAACAGCGACGAGGTCACGACCGCCGAAACGCTGGCGGCAAGCACCGCCTGGATGCCGATGAAGTTGTGCGGCTGGCCGCGGCGAAGCTCCTCGATGACGAACAGGCTGCCGCCCAGCGGGGCGGCGAAAGCCACCGACATCCCAGCGCCGGCACCGGCAACGAGGAGCACCGCCTGATCTTCTCCTGACTGGCGGGCGCCGCGGCTGACCATGGTGCCGACGGCGCCGCCCATGTGGATGCAAGGTCCTTCCGGTCCGATTCCCAGTCCGGAGGCGATGCCGGTCAGGGCGCCCGCGAACTTTACCGGCAGCACCCGCACCCAGCGGACCGGTGGCCGCCGCCCTTCGACAATCCCTTCGATCTCCTTGGTGCCGCCGCCCGCCGCCTCGGGCGCAACCCGCCGGGTCAGGGCGGTGGCGAAGACGACCATTGCCGCTGCGAGAGCCGCCCCGATCACCCACCCGGGCAATGGCAGGCCGAGCGCCTGCCCGAACGCGGCAGCCGGTCCCGCCGCGGCGACGAGGTGCCGGAACGCGCTCCAGCCCCACTCAGCAGCAGAAAGAAAAGCGCCGCCGATGATGCCGACCAGAGCGCCCGCCAACGCCGCCAGCAACGACAGCCGCAGTTCGTCGGCCAAGATCCGTGCTTTCGTCATCCCGGCGATCATCCCCCGTTTTCCGGCGCCCGTCGCACTGCCGGCAGCCGAGAAGTCTGCCCGGTTCGCGCTGCCAAGACCAGGATACGGCAAAGCCATTACAGCGGTCTCGACCGGACGCCGGTGACGGCGTAGGGTCCGCTTCCAAGAAAGGCGAAACTGGACAGGAGGCTCGGGGAGACGTGACCGTTTTGATTGACCGCCACCGCCGAACCATTGCGCTCCGCCGGCTGCTGCCTTGTGCCGTGATTGTGCTGATGACCGCCTGCACCAGTGGCCACGGCGGGCGGTCCACCAGCCCCTCCGCACCACCCGAGCCTGCCGCCATTCCCGACGCGCTGACGAAGAGCCCGTGGCTGGCCGAGGACATCGGCGGCGGCGGGGTGATCGACAATGCGCAGACGACGCTGACCATAACCGCCGAGGGCAGAGCGGAGGGCTCAGGCGGCTGCAACCGGTTCTCCGGCCCGGTCAGCATCGACGGCGATGCCATGACCTTCGGCCATATCGCATCGACGCGGAAAGCATGCGTACCGGCGCTGCTTGACCAGGAGCAGAAATTCCTGATCGCCCTTGCCGGCACCCGCAGCTACACACTCGACGCCTCAACGCTGACGCTGCTCGATGCTTCCGGCCGCCCCGTCGTCCGGCTGACGCGGATGTAGGGGACGATCGTCGTCCCGCCGGTCATTGCCTCGTCGGCCTTTCTTCTCTTCTTCCGCTCCAATCGCCTA
>JAEULG010000185.1 GCA_016793875.1 Rhodospirillales bacterium
GCGCGGCGGACTGACGACCTCGACGCCAACGACAATCCGATCGCCCTCAAGCTCACCGAAGGCCAAGCGCATGACGGCAGAAGCGCCGGCGATATGCTCGATGGCCTGGGCGCCGCGCAGATCCTGCTCGCCGATCGAGCCTACGACAGCGACGCGCTGCGAGACAACCTGGCCGAGCGCGGCGCCCTATTTTTGCGAGGCCGCCTGCCGCCGTGTTGATCAGAACAGCGTCCCGACGCCACGGAAACCGTCGTCACCAACCGTCAGTGTGAACTGAGGAAAGCGCCCTTCCGGGTTCGTCTGGCGGTAGATGTCGAATGGCGAGAGCGTCCGCGGCGGATTGACCGGGATACCGGTTTCGTCCCACGAGAGCAGGAGCGGCGGAAAGGTGAGCGCATCGAAGGTGCTCGACGGCCACTTCCAGACGTTGAAGACGACGCGGCCGCCAACACAGGCGACAGCTACCCAGAAAAAGTCCTCCGAACGAACATAAAGCCCTCGCGGCGGTGGTTGGAACAAGCCGCTCGGCACCAGCGTCGCGGTCAGGGCATCAACGTCGCGGCCGCCGAGGGCAAGACTGGTCTTGCGGCCGGCGAACGGCGCCAGCAGTTCCAGCGGATCCTCGATGATGGTCGACGGATCGATGCCGACGTTGCTGAGATCATTCGGCCCGAGAATGCGTATGCGTAGCAGGTAACCGCTACCGTCAGCCTGCGGCAACAGGTCGTAGGTGCGTACCTGCTGAATGTAGACGCCATTGTAGACGAAGCGGAAGCGGTCGGCGCCGCCGGCGACGCAAGCGGCACGGATGTCGTCGCCGTTCATGTAGCTGAACCACGTGAAGCGCTGGGACAGTGCATCGTCGTGTCCCCGATAGCTGCAACCAAAGCAGGAAAATACCAGGAGTAGAAGAGCGGCAGCGATCGCCCGGCGGCGGTTAACGACATCCATGGGAGAACCTCTAGCACGCGTAGCGGGGCTATCGCTACTACCTCCATTTCTGTCTTTTTTTCTGCGGATCGCGACGATGTCGCCATGGTCCGCCCGCTTGCTGCCGCAAACGAATTGTAAAGGCGAGGCTGCATAAAGTGGGGAGGGTGATAATTGCACAGGATCTCGGGTGCACAACCGCAGTGGAGCGGTGATAAGCGTCACAGTCAACGCACCCCAACCGGCATACAGTCGGCACCGAAATGCGTAGGTTTTTAGAGAAAATGGCTACATCCCCCTGTCAAGTCGTTGCCGACTTCTACGATGCCAGCCTGGATCCCACCCGTTGGCCTCAGGCTTTGCTTTCGTTGGGTGAATGCCTGAAGGCGGATGCGGTCGGCCTCCTGCTGCACGATTTCGAGGACGGCTCAGGCCGGTTCGAGCGGGCGGTGGGCATAACCGCCGATGCCCAGGCCAACTACCGGCGCACTTACGCGCGCAGCAACCCTTGGCTGCATTCCGATATCCCCTTCAGGGGGCCCTCTGCCGTCGTCCGGGGGAGCGAGATCGTCACAAATGATGTTCTGAAATCATCAAGCTTCCACCGAAATTGGCTGCGGCCGACCGGTCTCTACCACCACTTGTTCGCCCTCGTGGATCGTCGCGGCAGCGTCGGAACCTTCCTGGTGCTGGCGCGGCGGGAGGGCAAGGCCGACTTCGCCCAGGAGGGTCAGCGCGAACTCCAGCTCCTGTTGCCGACCCTCGCGCGTGCTCTTGCCGCCGGCGCCGGTATCCGCCAGCTGCGGGCTCTCGAACGGGCGGTTTTGCGGGTGGTCGATTCCCTGCCGATGGGGGTCGTCATTCTCGACCGCAACGGTGCACTGATCGAGGCAAATCCGTTCGCGCGAACGATGATCGAGCGCGGGGAAGGCCTCCTCATCATCGACGGCGTTCTCGGCACCGATTTCGGCAGCCGCCGGGTGCGCCTGCGCGATCTCATCACCCGGTCGAACGACCGCGGCAACCGGCCGGCGGGTGAGGAGGTGGCTCTGCTGTCGGTCCATCGCGCCTCCTCGCAGCGGCCGCTGACGATGTTGCTGGCGCCGCTGGAGGAGGAGATCGCCGGCAACAACGGCCGCACACCGGCGGCGCTGTTGTTCATCGGCGATCCGGAACGCCCGGCGCGCTTCGACCAGACACGGATTGCCCGGCTTTACGGGCTGAGCCGGGCCGAATCGCGCGTCGCAGCGCTGCTGGCCTGCGGCTACCGGCTGGAGCAGGTGGCCGAGTCCCTCGACATCGCCTACGAGACGGTTCGCAAGCACCTCAAGCAGATCTTCGGCAAGACCGGAACCTATCGCCAGGCCGAACTGGTTCGCATGCTGGTGACCGGCCCCGCCTCCCTGTCGATCTGAGGCAGGAGGGGTCGCACCGGCCTGCCGGCCCGCCGGCAGGCGCGGCGTTCGGGCGCGGCAAACACCCAGCGGGAAGACTTGGGGCGGCGGGCGGCTATCGACAGGCGGGTGGAGCGCAGGTAAAGATTCGCCCTCGGTTTCGAGGGTCGGGTGCGATGCGGGGAGAGATACTCAGACGACGTTCGCCGACGGCGTTCTGTGCCAGGCCGCCGGCGAACGGCGCGGCCGGGTTCCGCCGTCGGCGGCGGGTGAGGCCGGGCGCAGCTCCCGAATGACCCTGCCGGTTTCCGAGCCTCGCCATCAAGCGGTTGATCCCGGTGAAAGGCCGGTCGGCCCCGTCGACAAGGCGATCCGCCCGGCGACCGCCGATGACATTCCTATCCTCATCGATATCGAGAACCGGGCGTTCGCCAGCGACCGCATCTCGCGCCGCGCCTTCCGCTATCTGCTGTCCAAGGCCAATGCCAAGGCACTGGTAGAGACTGGCGCCGACGGGGCCGTCCGCGGCTATGCGCTGCTGCTGTTCAATCGCGGGACCTCGCTGGCGCGTCTCTATTCCATCGCTGTCGACCCCCGCTGGCAACGCGAGGGTATCGGCCGGACGCTGCTGGCCACCGCCGAGGCGGCGGCCCGCGAGCGTGGGGCGGCATGGATGCGCCTCGAGGTGCGCGCTGAC
>JAEULG010000216.1 GCA_016793875.1 Rhodospirillales bacterium
AACCCTCTCACCCCTCGGGAAGGGTGCGAGCGAAAGCGAGCGGGTGAGGGGTTTCCGTCCCATCAAAGTGCCCGTCCTCCTAGACCGACCACACCCGCGGCAGCACCGCCGGCCAGCCACCCAGCGCCGCGCGCATCGCCGCCCAGAACCGGCCGAAGGCGCAGCGCAGCAGCCGGGCGTCTTGCGCCAGCCAGCGGACGACCAGCAGGCCCGCCACCACGGTGGCGGCTGCTGTCATTTCGCCGATACCGATGCTCGCGGTCAAGTCGCGGGCCAGCACCAGCGCGTCACCGGCGGCATCGCCGGCATAAATCGCCGTCGCCGCCGCCGCGGCGCCCGCCAGACACGCGGGGCCGGCAAGAACGGCGGCCAGCGCTCCCTCCGCCCGCAGGGCATCGGCCCACACCAGCCGGCCGGCCCGATAGACCCGCCAGGCCTCGCGCAGCCGGCCGCGTAGCAACGTCTCGCCGCGCGCCCGCCGGCCGAACACCAGCATCTCGCCGGCCAGCACCCGGGCACCTTCCGCTGCCTCGATGATGGTGGTCCGGTCGAGCCGCGCGCTGTCGAACAAAATGGTCTCCTGAGGCAACCACTCCAGCCAGCTTCCGGCACCGGCGGCAAGGCGCACGGCGATGCGGCAGTCGGCGCCGGTGGAGCGGTACACCTTCTCCGCCGCCTGCGGCGTCACCAGGGCGGCGGCGCCATCGCCGGCGCTCACCCGGACGTCGAGACGATCGCCGCCGACCAGCCCGCCGCTGGTCGTCAGCAGCACCGCCTGAGTGAGGCCGCAGCCGTCACTGGTCGGGAAAAGCACGCGTAGCGGCGCCTGTTGGTAAAGGTGCGCAAGGCGCGTATCGCCGCGCCGGTCGCTGGCGAACGCCAGCTCGGCGACCCCGTGCATCGCCGCCGGTTGCGGCGGCTCAGACGGTGAGGTGGCGGCGGACATCGGCTTCCACCATCTTGTCACCGCGCCCGGCGGCTACCACCTCGCCACGGTCGAGCACGGCATAGGTGTCGGCGAGGTCGCGGGCGAACTCGAAGTACTGTTCGACCAGCAGGATGGCGAGATTGCCGCGGGAGACCAGCAACCGGATCACCCGCTCGATATCCTTGATGATCGATGGCTGGATGCCTTCGGTCGGCTCATCCAGCACCAGCAGCCGCGGCCGCATCACCAGCGCCCGGCCGATGGCAAGCTGCTGCTGCTGGCCGCCGGAGAGATCGCCGCCGCGCCGGCTGAGCATCTGCCGCAGCACGGGAAACAGTTCGAAGATCTCGTCGGGGACGTGGCGCAGCGCGCGCGGCACCGCGGCAAAGCCGGTCTGCAGGTTCTCCTCGACGGTCAGCAGCGGGAAGATCTCGCGCCCCTGCGGAACGAAGGCGATGCCGCGCGCCGCCCGTTCGTAGGTGGGCATGCGGGTGATGTCCTCGCCCTCCCAGGTGATGCGGCCACGGCGCACCGGCTGCTGGCCGACGATCGCCCGCATCAGGCTGGTCTTGCCGACACCGTTGCGGCCCATCACGCAGGTGACGGCGTCCTTGGCGGCGGTCAGCGAGACGCCGCGCAGCGCCTGGCTGGCGCCGTAGAATAGATCGACGTTCTCGACAGTCAGCATGGGCAAGCCCTCTCCCGCTTGCGGGTGCGGGTATATCGGCGCTGCGGACGAGCCGCGCTCTCCCGCTTGCGGGAGAGCGCCGGCGCAAGGGAAAGGATCGCTGACGTCATCATCGTCCGAGATAGACCTCGATCACCTGCTGGTTGGCCTGCACCGCATCCAGCGTGCCCGATGCGAGCACGTGGCCCTCGTGCAGCACGGTGACCGGGCAACCGAGGGAACGGACGAAGGCCATATCGTGCTCGACCACCACCACCGAATGATCCTTGACGATCTCCTTCAGCAGCACCGCCGTCGCCTCGGTCTCGGCATCGGTCATCCCCGCCGCCGGCTCATCGATCAGCAGCAGCACAGGATCCTGTATCAGCAGCATGCCAATCTCCAGCCACTGCTTCTGGCCATGCGACAGCGAGCCAGCGAGCCGGCCGCTGTCGGCGGTCAGCGAAATCGTATGCAGCACCGCATCAATGCGGTCGCGCTGCTCGCCGGAGAGGCGGAAGAACAGCGAGGCGAACACGCCGCGGTCCCCAGCGATGGCCAGCTCCAGGTTGTCGAGGACGGTGTGGTTGTCGAACACCGTCGGCTTCTGGAATTTGCGGCCAATGCCAAGATTGGCAATGCGCGCTTCGTCCAGCCGGGTGAGGTCGATGCCGCCGTTGAAGAACACCTCGCCCGCGTCGGGCCGGGTCTTGCCTGTGACCACGTCCATCATCGTGGTCTTACCAGCGCCGTTCGGCCCGATGATCGCCCGCAGCTCGCCGGCGACGATGTAGAGGCTGAGGCGGTTGAGCGCCTTGAATCCATCGAAGCTGACCGAGACGCCGTCCAGGTAGAGGATGGTGTCGTGCTTCTCCGGCCGGGCGTGAACGGCGGCGGTACTCATGGCGCCGTCTCGCGGGCGAGGTGCGGCGTTTCGTCCCCGGTCGCCGGCGGCCGCCGGCGCCGCAGATGCTCGGCGAGGCCGACGATCCCCGTCGGCAGCAGCAAGGTGACGGCAATGAACAGGCCGCCCAGGGCGAACAGCCACAGCTCGGGAATGGCGCCGGTGAACCAGGTCTTCAGGTAGTTGACCAGGATGGCGCCGAGGATGGCGCCATGCAGCGTGCCGCGGCCGCCGATCGCCACCCAGATAACGATCTCAATGGAGTTAGCCGGGGCGAACTCCGACGGGTTGATGATGCCGACCTGCGGGACGTAGAGGGCGCCGGCGATCCCCGCCAGCATCGCTGAGAATACGAAGACGAAGAGCTTGTAGTATTCGACTCGGTAGCCGAGGAAGCGCACCCGGCTTTCGGCGTCGCGCACCGCCACCAGCACCTTGCCGAGGCGAGAAAGGATGATCAGCCGGCAGCAGAAGTAGGCGGCGGCGAGAACGACCGCGGTCAGCGCGAACAGGGCGGCGCGGGTACGGTCGTCCTGCAAATCGAAGCCGAGCACGTCCTTGAAATCGGTGAGGCCGTTGTTGCCGCCGAAGCCCATGTCGTTGCGGAAGAACGCCAGCATCAGGGCGAAGGTGAGCGCTTGGCTGATGATCGAGAAATACACGCCGGTGACCCGCGACCGGAAAGCGAACCAGCCGAAGACGAAAGCAAGCAGTCCCGGAACGAGCACCACCATCAACAGCGCGAACGGAAAGGAATCGAAGCCGTGCCAGTACCACGGCAGCTCCGACCAATTGAGGAACACCATGAAGTCGGGCAGTAGCGGATTGCCGTAGACGCCGCGGCCGCCGATCTCGCGCATCAGGTGCATGCCGATGGCGTAACCGCCGAGGGCGAAGAAGGCGCCGTGACCGAGGCTGAGGATGCCGCAGAAGCCCCAGATCAGATCGACGCTCAACGCCAGCAGAGCGAAGGTAAGGTACTTGCCGACGAGGCTGACCACCCATGTCGGCATGTGCACGGGCGAGTCTGCCGCCACTGCCAGGTTGAGGACGGGCACCAGCACGGCGGCGGCGAGCAGCAGGCCGATGGTGGCGGCGGCGGCGCCGCTGCCGGCGAGCAGGCCGCCGGCCAGGGGGCGCGGGGCGCGTGAACGGGTGCTGGTCATGGCTTTCAAGTCTCCACCGCCCGCCCGCGCAGGGCGAACAGGCCGCGGGGCCGCTTCTGGATGAACAGGATGATGGCAACGAGGATGAGGATCTTCGCCAGGACCGCGCCGGCGTAGGGTTCGAGGAACTTGTTGGCGAGGCCGAGGGTGAGCGCCCCGACCAGCGTTCCCCACAGGTTGCCGACGCCACCGAAGACCACGACCATGAAGCTGTCGATGATGTAGGACTGGCCGAGGTTGGGGCTGACGTTATCGATCTGGCTCAACGCCACCCCAGCCATCCCGGCGATGCCGGAGCCGAGGCCGAAGGTCAGCGCATCGACGCGGCCGGTACGGATGCCCATCGCCGCCGCCATTCGCCGGTTCTGGGTGACGGCGCGCATCTGCAGGCCGAACCCGGACGCGCGGATGAGCAGCATCAGCGCGGCGAAGACAGCGATGCTGAAGACGATGATCCAGATGCGGTTGTAGGTGAGGGTGAGGACGCCGAGGTCGAGGGCGCCGCTCATCCACGACGGATTGCCGACCTCCCGATTGCTGGGGCCGAAAATGCTGCGCACCGCCTGCTGCAGCACCAGGCTGAGTCCCCAGGTGGCGAGCAGCGTCTCCAGCGGCCGGCCGTAGAGGAAGCGGATGATGCTGCGCTCGATCAGGATGCCGATCAGCGCGGTGACGAGGAAAGCCGAAGGAATCGCCACTAGAACCGAGAAATCGAAGGCGCCGGGCGCGTAGGTACGGAACAGGTCCTGGACGACGTAGGTGGTATAGGCTCCCAGCATTACCATCTCGCCGTGCGCCATGTTGATGACGCCCATGACGCCGAAGGTGATGGCAAGACCGACGGCGGCGAGCAGCAACACCGAGCCGAGGCTCACCCCCTGGAAGACGTTGCCGAGCACCCCCCACAACGCCAGCCGCTGCTCGACGTGGCGCTGCGCGGTGGCGGCTGCCTCGCGGACGTTCGCGTCGGTGTCCGCCGCCGCGATAGTGGCCAGCAGCGAGCGCACCTCCGGATCGGCGAGGTTGCGCAGGGCTGTCACCGCGGCGATGCGCTGCGCCGGGTCCGGCGCCGCCAGCGCCCGCAGCGCCGCCAGCGCCCGGTCCATGCGGCTCTTGACCCCGGCGTCGTGTTCGCGTGCTGCTGCCCGCTCCAACAGCGGCAGCAGCGCCGAATCGCGGGTGCGGAAGACCGCATCGGCGGCCTCGCGGCGGCGTCCTGCGTCCGGACTCAGCAGGGTGAGACCGCCAAGGGTACCGCGCAGCACGCCACGCAGCCGGTTATTAACGGCGATGAAATCGACCGCCGACTTGTCGGCCTCGCCGACCTCGGCGCCGCTCAGCGGATCGGTCAGCAGCAGCACCGAGCCGCGCGACTCGGTAATCACCAGCCGGCCGTCGGCGCTGCGAACGGCGAGGCGGCCGGTCAGCATGGCATCGAGAACAGGGACGGCGCGCGTATCGCCGGTCGCACCGAGCGCTTCGACCGCCGTGATCTTGGCGGCGAAGTCGCGATCGGCGAGCTGGCGCACTAGCGGATCCAGGTCCGCCGCCGCCTCCTGTGCTCCTACCGGGCGAACCACCAGAAGTGCCAGGAGGAGGCAAAGCACGGCCACGACGAGCGGGCGCACCAGAGGCCCGCGTGGGGACACAGGCGCCGTGCCGACGCTCGCCACAGCCGTGCTCACGCTACAGCCCCGCCAGCGGCTTGTTGCCGAAGCGCGGCTTCTCACAGTTGCCACACACCCACGGGAAGGTCCAGTCGGCGGTCAGCTTGGCGCTTTCGGGTATGA
>JAEULG010000228.1 GCA_016793875.1 Rhodospirillales bacterium
GAACGGCGTGAACTGCGCCCCGCCAACCTCCGACAATACCTTGGTGATCGCCGCCGTCAGCGTCGTCTTGCCGTGATCCACATGACCGATCGTGCCGACGTTGCAGTGCGGCTTCGTCCGCTCGAATTTCGCCTTCGCCATGGCCCCTTCCCGATTTACTCCGGCCCGCTCTACCCGGCCTTCTTAAGTCATTCGCGTCGCGCGCTCAGCGTTCGAACGGCAGCGCTACCTTCGTTCCGCAAACCGCCGGAGAATGCCGGCTTCTGGAGCGGGTGAAGGGAATCGAACCCTCGTCTGAAGCTTGGAAGGCTCCTGCTTTACCACTAAGCTACACCCGCGCACCCGCTCGCCGGTCCGTCGTCTCCCGTGCCGGGCTGGTGGAGGGGGTAGGATTCGAACCTACGTAGGCGTGCGCCAACGGGTTTACAGCCCGTCCCCTTTAGCCACTCGGGCACCCCTCCGGCGCGCCATCGGCATCGGCAGACCGGCCGAACGAGCGCTTGCACATATTGCTTTTGCCGACCCTTGTCAACGCCAGGGATGTGGACAAAAGTCCCCTCGCCCGCGTCGCCGGTCTCACGGCGACGTGCGTTGAGGGTATCGATGACCAGGATCGTAAAGGGCGCCATGCGTCGACGCAAGCATCCACCCGCGGCACCACCGGCGGACCAGCGGCCCGCGCCCCGGGAGTCTGCCCACCCGCCGCCGCGCCGGTCGGCACGTCCCGGCGGCGACGGGTTCTGGCTGTGGGGCCGCCATCCGGTGCTGGCGGCGGTTGCCAATCCGCGGCGACGGCTGCTGCGCTTGTGCGCCGCCGAGGAGACGGCGGCCGAACTGACGGCGGCGGTGCTCGCCGCCGGCGGGACCCGGCCGGCGGTGGAGCCGCTCGACCGGCGCACGCTGGCGGCGCCGCTCGCCGCCGATGCCGTGCATCAGGGGTTCGCGGCCCTCGCGCGGCCGCTGCCGCTGGCGGATCTCGACGATCTGCCGCACGCAATCCGCTCGGCGCCCGACCTGCTGCTCGTCGTCCTCGACCAGGTCACCGACCCGCGCAACGTCGGCGCCGTGCTGCGCTCGGCGCAGGCGTTTGGCGCCGCGGCAGTGCTGGTGCAGGACCGGCACGCGCCCGAGGAGAGCGGCGCCCTGGCCAAGGCCGCGTCCGGCGCGCTGGAGGCGGTGCCGCTGATCCGCGTCACCAACATCGCCCGGACACTGCGGGAGCTGCAGGAGGACAGCATCCGATGCCTGGGGCTTTGCGGTGAGGCCGCAGCACCGCTCGCAACGCCTGTGCTCGCCGGCCGCGTCGCCCTCGTCCTCGGCGCCGAGGGCTCGGGCCTGCGCCGGCTGGTGCGCGAGGCCTGCGATGCTCTGCTGCGCATTCCGATCGCGCCGGCCACCGAGAGCCTCAACCTGTCGGTCGCTGCCGCCGTCGCCCTCTATGCCTGCGCCCGCGTCCCGGCAGGCCCGGCTGCGCCCGTGCGGGCGGCGGGCGATTGGTGAAGTTCGAAGGAGACGCATCCATGCCCAAGCCGCTGGTCCCACCGCTGTGGGCGGCACTTGCCGCCGCGGCGATGCTCGCCCTGCACCGCGGGCTGCCGGGCGGGGTCTGGCTGCCGTCGCCGTGGACGGCCCTGGGGTTGCTGCCGGCGATTATCGGTGTCGGCCTTGCCGTCTGGGCGGCGCGGCTGTTCGTGCGCACCGGCACGCCGCTGGAGCCGTGGGCGTCGCCAACCACGTTGGTCGCCTCCGGTCCGTACCGCTTCAGCCGCAACCCCATGTACCTGGGCCTCGCCTTGTGCCTCACCGGGCTGGCGCTGTGGCTGGGAACGGCAACGCCGCTGCTGATCATCCCGCTGTTCGTCGCGGTGATCACCCTCGGCTTCATCCGCCGCGAGGAGCGGCGGCTGGAGGAGCGGTTCGGCGAATCCTACCGGCGCTACCGCGCCGGTGTCCGCCGCTGGATCTGACGCCTTTTCCGGACCTCAGTCCTTTCGCAGCGTCAGTCCTTCGCGTAAACAGAGCGCAAGAACAGCGCCAGGGACACGTAAGGGAGACGCGGCATGCGCTACGCGCTCGACGGCATCGGACTGGAGACAGCCAGCGACGACTGGTGGGTCGCGCCGACGGCAGTGGTCATCGGCAAGGTGCGGCTGGAACACAACGCCAGCGTCTGGTGGGGCGCGGTGCTGCGCGGCGACAACGAGCTGATCACCGTTGGCGAGAACTCCAACGTCCAGGACGGCTGCGTGCTGCACACCGACCCCGGCTGTCCGTTGACCATCGGCCGCGACGTCGTCATCGGCCACCTGGTGATGCTGCACGGCTGCATCATCGGCGACGGCAGCCTGATCGGCATCGGCAGCGTCATCCTCAACCGCACGACGATCGGCCGCAACTGCCTGATCGGCGCGAAGACGGTGCTGGGGGAGAACAAGACCATCCCCGACAACTCGCTGGTGATGGGGGCGCCGGGCAAGGTGGTGCGCGAACTGACGGCGGAGGAAATCGCCCGCATGCATCACGGCGCCGACCATTATGTGGAGAACTGGAAGCGCTACCGCGACGGCCTGCGCCGCGAGGAGTAGGCCC